>CAZFUG010000421.1:0-3280 GCA_964522035.1 uncultured bacterium | reverse complement strand
TCAAGGCGTAATACCCAACTGAACGAATCAATATGGCTTTGCTGAACCGTATTTGTCGTGCCCTGGCTGACCGGCAGCCAGCCAGCCTTAGCAATCTTGTTTTCGGGCATGCCGTTGCCATGTGAAGCCGCCTCGATGGAAACAGCAGCAAACAAACTGATCAGCACCAGCAAAACTGCTGTAACTCTCATTCTGCAATACGCCTTGTTCATAAAGTTATCAGACAATGAACTTCTCATTTTTTAAAAATTTGCCCGGCTGTTTTTTGGGGGGGCAGCAATATGGGAAATCGGTCTATCAAGATTTAAGATAGCATATAAAGAACCGGCGGCACCGGCTTTATTTTTGCCATCTGGAGGTTGCCATAATAATATCGCCAATGATATCACAAGCATAGGGGCACATTTTTCTGGCGATTGCCAGGCGGATGAACTTCGAGGTTCTCAACAGTAACGGCAGCCACCATGTTTTCTCCTTTCCCGGACTGGAAGTTTTGCTTGATCGTAAATTCGGATTATTCATACAAAAAATTCGGAAAATGTGTTAATGAAACTCGGAAAATTGCTTTACATAATTCGGAATATTATGTAGTATTGTTGCAGCAGGAGAGGTTAAAATGCTCTATAGAAGGCAGATTAAAGATCGCATCATCGCACTGTTGCAGGATTTTCGCATCGTGTATCTTACCGGGCCAAGACAGGCCGGAAAAACCACCCTTGTTCGTGAAATCGCCAGAGAACTTGGCATGGAATATTGCACCCTTGATGATGCTGCTCTGCTTGCATCTGCCCGGAGCGACCCCCGGGGACTTCTTGCTTCATTAAAGAAACCATTGGTGCTGGATGAGATCCAGATGGTGCCCGATCTGATCGGAGCCATCAAGATGATCTCTGATGACGCTGCCGGGCAAAATGGAATATTTCTGCTTACCGGATCATCGGATATCTTTCGTTCCGCAAGGATTCAAGAAGGTTTACCGGGCCACATGGTCCGGGTCGAGCTTTACCCTTTGTCGCACTCAGAACGTCATGGTCTTCGGAAAAATCAGATAGACAGGCTGCTGGCAGGCAACTTCGACAATGCTTTGCCGCAAGCCCCGGACAGGGCTACTCTTGCTGAGTTCCTCATGGAGGGCGGATATCCGGAGGTGATCAACAAATCCCCCCGTTCACGCAACGCCTGGTTTGCTTCGTATGTTGAAGGGCGTCTGCTGAAAGACTTTGAAGCCATGCATCAGGCCAAAGGAGATTATCACAGCAGGCTTACGGCACTTATTAAAACCCTGGCCGGAATGTCCGGAAATCTGGTTAAATATGCCAATATTGCCAGCGATCTTTCTCTGGATGACAAAACCGTAAAAAAATACATGGAGATTCTCGAGCTGATGTTTATCATCCATCGCCTCAACCCTTATGTGCGAAACAGCAGCAAGCGGGCTGTCGTCGGGATGCCAAAACTTCACTTTATTGATACGGGTCTGGCCTGCCATCTGCTGGGAATGAAAGATCCCCGGGCGCTTCACACCTCGCATTTTTTTGGCAGTCTGATTGAAAACTTTGTGTATGGCGAATTGCTCAAGCATGCCGCATGGTCAGAAGATGAGGTGAACTTTTATCATTTTCGCGACACGGCGAAGCACGAGCTTGATCTGGTAATTGAGCGGAGTGACGGTAAGGTTGTGGGTATCGAGGTAAAGGCTTCGATGACCGTAAAACCGGAAGATTTTTTTGGCCTTGCAAGTTTCGCCGATTACGCCGGAGAAAAGCATCTTCATGGCCTGCTGTTCTATTCTGGCGACAAAGTGCTGCCGTTCCGCATCGCGGGCCAAACCTACCACGCAATCCCCATCTCGACTCTTCTCGGCATCGAACCCTGAAAAACAGCGGTGGCGGGTTTCTGATAACTTTTCCAGATCTGCCGGACTGCAAAGAAAAGTAACGCACAGGTTTTTAAGAATGTCGCTTTTCCTCGCAATTCGAAGTGTAACGGTCAGGGTGGAAATTAATCGTAACCACGTGGTTAACTGTGGCGACTTCACCCCTGGATTTAATACGAATATTTTTAATTGCCTGCTCGACTACACTCGTAATCATATCTACCTGTCGGCTTTTGCAAATACTAAAGCGTTTTCCTGCATATAATTTTCCAGAATTTTGTTGAAGGTTGCTCCTCTACGAGGCTTGATTCAATTAGTCCGATATTTTCGAATTCGGTCTTTATTGATTGTTCATCGTAGAAAAACAGATTAACTCTATCTTTCGTTTTAAACGTATCAGTCGAAATGCATTCCCCGGTTCCGTATGTGGGCGCATGTTTCGTAATCGCAGTAAAGATCATGATACCATTTAATTTCAGCTGAGAAAAACAGCGGGAAATAAACAAACTGCGTTTTTCAGCATCGAGGAGGTGGATTAAAGCATGACAGAATATCCCGTCGTATTCATCTGAATCAAACGGCATATCGTCAACAGACCCCTCAAATATACTGGCATGAAAACCCAGGAATTCGCGCGAAAGACTGATCGCAGTTTCGGAAATTTCGATTCCTGTAACTTTAAAGCCCGCATCAAAAAACGGTTTTGCATTTCTCCCATATCCGAAGCCTGGAATTAACACATTCTGAAATCCATTTTCTTTAAAGAGACGGACCGCGTCGTGTGCCGAGTTTGCTGGAGCTTCGCCCCACATCAGTTGCTTGTCGAGAAATGCTTTTTCCCAGAATTCCATAAATACCTGCCAGCATGGGTTAAAAGACTATCCGAACCGTCAGATAATCATCGGGCCTGCCTCAGAAATAAATCCCGCGGCTGAACTGTCTGACAAGGCTTTGGCAGGCGTTGTCGTCGAGCTCGGCATAGCCATTCAGAAAAAAGGCGACAAAGGTGTTGATTGTGCCAGGAAAGGTGGCGGCACAGATCCGATGCCGATTCTTCATGTTGCCATGATTGCATGTTATTCCGATCAGTATATTTCGTCAACCGGGCCGCTGCAAAAAATGCTGCCGCCGAACTGCTGACAGTTTCATGTAGAGCCGCACGGCACCGAATAGAATCTCGGGCCCGCAGCGTCTCATTTAGGGAAACAGCGGGCAAAGTGCTGCAATAGTCCGATTTTTCCTTGAATTCGCATTTTCCGCGTCAACAGCGCCCAGAGAAGGCTGCGTTCACCTGCCGTACAGGCCAGCCAGACGTTGCCGTCTCCGGAAACCTGAACGTCACAATAATGGCTTGCAGAACTCCTGATGCCGGCGAAATGATTGTTCAATGCCCGGATTGCGGCC
>CAZFUG010000420.1:0-3294 GCA_964522035.1 uncultured bacterium | reverse complement strand
CATGGCGCCCTGTTTGCCTTCAGCGCCCGCCAGCCAGATTCTGACGAATTCAGGCGGTTCCGCGATCTGGTATACTCGCCCCGCACAGTTGTCCACAGCCGCATTCTTCGTGAAGAGGCCGACCTCAGGCGCATTCTGCATGCCCTGAATGCCGAAAAACCGGCTGAACGCATTCTCAGACTTCAACAGGAACTCCTGGATTACCGCGCAGCCCTGAGCGCACAGATCAACGAGCAGCATCGTCTTGTCGTCACCTCGCCGGCGATTACCGGTCTGGCTGGCGATGCCCTGCGTTCGTCGGTCTACCTTGAGCTGGCCGGCAATAATTCGCTGTTTCTTTACCCATGGTTTGCCATAATCAGCTGGTTTTCGCCAGGAATGAGCGCCGAAAAAGCCGACCGCGCAGTCGAAGCGGCGCTGGCAGAAAATTTCCGGTTTTCGGGCTGCCGCATCGACGAACGACGTTTTCTTGAAGACCGCAATCTGCCGGTAACTCATGCGGGCAATCTGCCTGCAGCGGTTCCAGAAAGTGGAAACGGCGAAATTTTTATGCAGATTCTCGAAAACGCCCAGCGCATATCTGAGACACCGCTGGTGCGCTTTTACATCATTCTCGGGAACATTCTGCCGGTGCTGGTTCTGCTGTCGGCACTCTACCGCGCCACCGCCAGCTGGATAAGCGGAATCTGGCTGCCGACCGATTTCTTTGTGCATGCGGGCGCCCTGATCATTATTGCATCACTGCCGGGCTATCTGCTCGTCAGCAAGGGCATTTCCCGCATGACCGGCCGCTTTGTTCTCAAGCCATCACAACAGGCTGTAAATCTGCACCTGCTCGATGCCAGTATCTCAGGCATCGATAAAATTCTTCAGGAAACCTCACAACTCAACAGTTCGGCCGAAAGCCAGCTGAAAGAGATGCAGCACCTTCTGCCGCAAAGCACCTGTGGCATCACCGCCCGGAATCTCTGAATTACAGAAATCTTGACCAGACAGTAAGAGCGGCAACCGCCAGACCGACCAGTCCGGCCGGAAAATCCAGCCAGCCAATGCCGAAGCGGTGGTATCTCGTACGATTGCCAGATACTCTGTAACCGCGGGCTTCCATCGCCTCTGCCAGTTCCTCACCTCTGATTATAGCCTGTGCCAGAGTCGGTATCATAAGTGGCATCAAAGATGCGGCCGACGAAAAGAACCCACCCCGGCCAATTCTTGCACCGCGGGCAATCTGTGCCATGCGTATCCGGTCAATTTCAGAAAGCATCACCGGCAGAAAACGCACAGCAATGACCATGACGAGCGCCAGTTCGCGCGACGGCAGCCCGAGCAGGCGCAACGGCCGGAAAGCCGTTTCCCAGAAAAACATCAGTTCGGACTGCGGTGAAACCGTCAGATAGCAGCCTGCAGCAATAAAAACACCCAGAATTCTCATCATTCCCTCAAGCGCCGGAACCAGTTCAAAACCGTTACCACGAAACCCCTGCACCAGAGCGACGATAAACAAAAGAAACCAGATGCGCCTGATCGACAGAAGCAGATCACCCAGTGGCAACCTGCCCATGACCGCAAACAAAAGCAGCATCGCCAATGAGCCAGCCATGGCCGGCAGCTGCAGCCCATTCAGAGAAAAGAACATGATCAGTACAAAACATAATCCACCCTTAATAAGCGGGTTCAGGCTGTATAAAAAACTGCTGCCCGGTTTATAGCTTATCTGCATGACTTTTCTCACGAGCAATAAAACTGGCGACAGCCTCGGCATTTACCGATGGCAGCGATGGCGCGTCGGCAAACGGGGCCAGAGTCTGACAATACCAGCGGGGAAGCGGATAAAAATCACGGTTACCAACCGCCCGCCTCAGAAACTCGTCACCGGAAAACCAGCTGCCCTGCCCTTCTTTGAGAAACAGGATATTGCTGTCGGACTGCAGAAAAATCTCAGGTTCATGGGTGACAACGATGACAACGTGCTCGAGCGCCAGCTGATTCAGCATTTCGGCGAGTGACTTCTGGCCGTTTGCGTCAAGACCGGCGAGCGGTTCGTCGAGAAGAATGACCGGAGGCATGGCGACAGTGCAGGCGGCAAGGGCAACCCGACGCTTTTCGCCGCCCGAAAGTTCGAATGGGTGGCGCGGGTAAAATTTTTCGGGGTCCAGACCCCAACGCAGCAGCCATTGCTGAGCCCTGGGCGTAATTTCATTCTCCGCAAGCCCGCGCATGCGCAGTGAATATTCAACTTCATCGCCAACCGAGGTATTGAAAAAAAGTGCTTCGGGGTCCTGAAAGGTTAAAGAAAAGTTACCCGCAGGCTCAAAAATTGTACCGTCATAAAGAATCTGACCCGAAAATTCAGTGTGAAAACCGGCGATAGTAAGCAGAAGACTGCTTTTACCTGAACCGGCGCGGCCGACGAGCAGATTGAGGCGCCCGCAGCAGAAGCTGCCATTGAGTTTTTCGGCCACCGGCCTGCCGCCATAGGAAACAGTCAGGTCGTTCAGCTGCAGTTGATGATTCATGCTGCGCCCTCAAGCATTTTTTCAAGTTTCCAGGCATCGGGGATTCTGAACCACGGCAACTGCTCTGCAGTGGCACGCAGACCGACGATTGGCCCGTTGAAAATCAGGCTGCCACTTTCGAAAGCGAGAATCTGTTCGAAATGCTGCAGATCTTCGGCAAGTTGCGAGACAACCATGACTCCAATGTCATGTTCCCGGGCAAAGGTTTTTACCGTCTGCCAGAAGCTGTCGCGCGCCCATGGATCGAGATGTGAGGTCGGTTCGTCAAAGATCATCCAGGAAGGTTGCATGATCATTACCGATGCAATACAAAGCAGTTGTTTCTGGCCCCCGGAAAGGTAATGAACCGGCGTTGCAAGCATATCACCAAGGCCGAAGCGAACCGCGGTTTCTCTGACACGGGTCTGCATTTCATCATAACTTACGCCCAGGTTTTCGAGACCGAAGGCGAGGTCTTCTGCCACGGTTGTACCAACAATCTGGTTGTCTGGCGTCTGAAAAATGATCCCGGCGAGAAAGCCGCAGCGGCAGATGTGGTTGAAGGGTGCAAAGCCATCGACGGTTACAGTGCCGGCCTGCGGTTCAATCATGCCGGCAATCAGCCTGGCCACAGTTGATTTGCCGCTGCCGTTGCCGCCGATTACCCCGGTTATAGAACCTTTCCGGCAGGAAAAAGAAACCTCCTTCAGTTTGAAGGAGGTTTCTGATTTCTCGTTATATCTGAAAGATACTTTGTCGAGAACTATCATCCTGCGACGGATTCACCTCATTTGGTGAA
>CAZFUG010000419.1:0-3298 GCA_964522035.1 uncultured bacterium | reverse complement strand
TTATTGATTTCTATCAGAACCCGCCCGGGAATCTGCCTTACAGCCTGCTCTGTCAACTTGTTGCCAATTTGAACGCCAGCGGTTTTAACAATCTCTTTTAAAGAGTCACCCACCAGAGAAAGAAGAACGAGTGTTCTTACACGGTCTTCGTGAATGCTGTGGCCATTTATGACAGCGATCGCGGCCGCCATTCTTGCCTGAATAACCCAGCTGGCACCGAGAGCCCCGGAAACGTTCAACGGCAGAGTGATCAGCCCCCCAAGACTGGTCAGAAAACCGGAAGTAAAATTCTTTGAGGTTTCCCAGTTGATTAGTGAGTCGATTCTATGAGAGTTGCCGGAATAAGTTCGATCATGCAGATATTCGCTGGCGAGAGCTTCTGCAGATGCGAGCGGACCAATGCCCTCAATGGCTTTATCAGTAACAGTATTAACAATCTGAAGAATCGCGCTTTCGTTATTCATAATTACCTCCATTTAATCTTGAACCTGTCTGCCAGGATTTTTTATCGTGCACTGCTGACTAAAAGGCGGCAGATTTCAAACCGTTCAAAATTTTCAATAACCCGTCTGATTTTTTTCTTAAAACATCTGAAATTTTGAACGGAAATTCTTTTGGGGTCTTTCTCCTGATAGACCGTTGCAATCAACCTTCCTGGTTGAGGCAGGCAACCCACAAAATGCACGCAGGAGAAAAATGCATGGAAAATAAAACACTTAGTGGTTCTGCTGATGAGGTTTCTGGTAAAATTAACCCGGGCTGGCTCCAGGTATTGTCGATCCTTCTGGCTTCTGTTGCAGTCGGTGCGTTCTTGATTTTTTACCTCAGAAGCCAGATTTACAGGCTCACCGATTCTCCAGATTATCTCACCCAGAAAGATTCTGAAAGATTTACCATCGGTTTGAATTTCGCACAGGTATGCAACCTTCTACCTGAAAAACCAGAGGTTAACGCGTTTGTTCTCGAGACCGCCGATCAGAATTCAAAATCAGGCTTTTGTGAAATAATTCTGGAAGATACTTCCGGAAACACTATCAGACTGTCTTTCAAAGACGGAAGTCTTGTGAAAAAAGATTTCAAGTGGCTGATGAGCAGTCGTGAAAATCGGCTGAATCTGTTAAGGCTACAAAGTCTAAATGAGCTGGCGCAAGCTCTTTCCGAGCAGAAGAAAAGGCTTTTTCCGCCACAGGAAGCCCTGCGCGGCAATTCCATGAAAAAGATATGATTACGATTTTCGACTTTGTTCAAACCAGCTTGAACATGCAATTTCGATATCTTCGCTGAATGCCAATGTCACGCTTTAAAAGGCCTGTTAAAATTAATCAAACTGGAATGGCCAGGATGAAATCTTCCGGGAGGAAATATGATAAATCAACCTTTTGAAATCGGTGCCCTCAAAATCCGAAAAAAACAGATTCTGGCTGAACTTGAAAAAATATTGAAAGATCAGGGCCTGGTCGAGCGAATCAGGGAAATGGCAGGCGAAGGCTTCTCAATAACCGGTATTTTAAAAAAAGCACTTGGCTCTCAGAGCGTCAACCCGATAACCGCAAAATCGCTGCGGAAAGAAATCGAAAAAGAACACCCGCAGGGCCTGAAACTGTTCGATGAAGTGATTCAAATCTGCAATGAACTCGCTAAAGTCGATAACCCGCTGATTGTTTACTTATAAATCCCGCGATGTAAAAAAGCTTTATTCGACGAAGATTTTGACTTTGGCGACCCGGATGAGTTTTTCGCGGAAGGCGTAGCCGGGCAGGCAGACTTCGGCGATTTTGCCGATCTGAGTCGCGTTGCCGGGTACACCGCCGACCGATTCGTGCAGATTCGGGTTGAAAAGCTCGCCGGGTGAAGCGATTGCCTGCAGACCCTGTTTTTCGAGAATTTCTAGAAACTGGCGGGCCCAGAGTTCGAAGCCGGCGGCGAACTGACCGGCAGAGTCATTGCTGCCAGTATGCGCCAGAGCATTTTTGAGGCTGTCGACGGCAGGCAGGATCGCCAGCATCAGATCGGCCCGGCCCGAGTCGGCAGCGTCGGCAATTTTCCGGTCTGTGCGGGTCTGCAGATTCTGATAATCCTTCATCAGAGTCTGATAACGGTGCATAAATTCGGTGGCGAGTGCGTTGTTTATATCGTTGACCAATTCTGGCTCCTGTGGCCGCAAAACTTCGCTTCATTCTACAAATCGCCGGCATGTTTTTCAACCCGGCAAAACAACAATTACATAACAGCTGTGAAAGATAAGTAAAAGCGGTTAATAAAACTGTATTGTGAATGACTGAAGATTGCCGGCATTGCATTTGTTTGCCCGACGCTCTTTGTGGTGCGTAACAATGTTCAGCTTCGGGAACCCGACGGGTTGGAACAGAAGTCGCTCAGGGAAGATATATCTGCAGCTTCACGTCGTCGCGCAGCGAGCCTTTCAGCAGCCCGAAAAACTGTTCGAGGGCCTTTTGCGCCTCGCGGCGGGCTTCGTCTCTGACCAGCTCATGACCGGCAGCTCTGAGAACTTCGGTTTTAAGCTCTGACATGGCCTCTTTGCGCAGGGTTTCGACCTTGGGCCCGATAAAGAGCACCCATGAGCCCTTTTCTTCGACGATAATTTTTTCGGGGTCACTCTGAATCGAAACCATCTCTTTGTCTATGCGCAGCGGCGGCGATATTACCCTCAGGGTGCCCGTCAGATCGTCATAAACAAAATTCTGCCCGGTAATTTCCTCGACCGGAACATAATACTGCACACGGTTATCGAGCACCTTGATCCGAACCCAGGCAGAACCGGCCGGAAACCAGTCGTTCAAAACCCGCTTGTGATCTTCACGGTAAAGCTCGACATCGACGTTCTGGGTCACGACCACAAGTTTGCGGGTACGGTCGGTGCTACCAAGAAGCTGCGAAAATACCGATTTAACCTCAACCGAAGGCTTGAACGCTTTTTGCAGAGCATCGAGGCCCTGGTTGCCGAGTTCTCGGGCCATAAACAAGGGCAGAACCCAGACTGCCGTTATCGCAAAAACCGCCACAAAAGCCATCGCCCAGACAAAATGCACCCAGGGGCTCGACTGAACATAAGCAACCCCGCCGCAGCCGGTGGTCGGTTCAGCCGATGGCGCGACTACCACAGGCACAATGCCCTCACGTCCTTCACTATCCTCTGACTGGCGCGTTTTTTCCGGTTCCATGCCCACCTCCGTTTCCAACCATTCGAATACCCCGGCCACTTATCTTCAACCGGCAGAAAAAACCGAAAAATAGCGTTGCTATTTTTTGTGGAATGGGTTTTAGAGTTTTCGGCCTG
>CAZFUG010000418.1:0-3301 GCA_964522035.1 uncultured bacterium | reverse complement strand
AAATGCGCCTTGGCAGCAGATATGTTGTGTTTGAAGCCATGGACCGTCTCACCGAAAGTGGTGACCCTGCTCTTGCATCGCCATTGATTTCTTACCTTAGAGCAGAGAAAGATGAATACAAGATCTCTTATCTGCTGCGTCTTCTTGGGCGTATCGATGACCCGAGAATTCCAGAAACTCTCGAAAAATATCTCGATCACGAAGATTCGCGGATTGTTGCCAACGCCATCGAAGCCCTGTGGGAATTCGAAAGGCCAGAACTGGCTGACCGGTTCGCTGATTTTGCGACATCTTCAGACAACAGAATCAGAGCCAATGCTGTGCGAGGCCTGCATCGCTATGCTCCGGTTCTGGCTGAGCAGCATATTTCCGAAATGATTAAAAGCGGTAACATCGCACTGCAGGATTCAGGCGTCTACCTGCTGCGCACCATAAGACCCTCGAATCTGCCGGAACTGCTTGAGATCGCGCATCATTCGCGTTATGCCACTGTGCGTCTCAAGGCACTCGATATTCCGCCACCCTCCGAAGAAGAGACGAAGGTTGCTGAGATGGTTTTGAAAGAAGATATCGAGCGCCCTGACCACAAAAGAGACATAATGCTTCTTATCTGTTTTCTGGTAGTCGCTCTGGCAATTCTTTTTGTCTCAGACGAATGGAACAAGCGCCTGCTCTCTGTGCTTTTTCTTGGTCTTGCTGCCGTTACGATGATGATGCCTGACAAGACCCGCACAAGCATTCAGAAAACCTCGATTTCAATGGGATTTATCAGTTCGATGGCCTGGGGAAACACAAGATTGATGGTGATTCCCGCTCTCATGGGTTTGTGGCTGACCTGGAATGCTGGGCAGGTAAATGCCCGCGGCAAACCAGAAAAGGCAAAGCCTGCCCATATCGTTGCCTGGTTTTTTGCCATTGGCGCGATAATAATCACTCAGCTCCTGCAGGGTTTCAACCCGGAGGTTTTGTCCGTTGCCGGGCGGTTGGTTGAGGGCGTGTCCAATGTTAATCCGAATATTCTCGAGGTGATTCAGAGGCAGAACAGCTTTGAAATTACCATTTTCACATTTATTTCACTGATGACTGTAGCGGTAATGACCTTCAATTCATGGTTTCCTGCTTCCAGAGAAACGACAAATACCGATCATGATCGTTTGCCCGGAAAAAAAATGATTCTGTTCACCATTCTGTTTCTTGCGGTCATCATGGCTTTGAACGTTTTTCACACCTTCGGGATCAGTCTGCAACTGAAAATGGCAGGGTTTGGTCATATTGCAGATGTTCTAAGAGGCCTGCTTCGCTGAACGATAAAGCAAAACAGGCTGCCCGGCAAAATTTGCCGCGACAGCCTGTTTTGTTTTTGCTGATACTTATTCTTTGCGGTTTTCGAGAAGTGTCTGAATCTGTGAACAGAATTTTTCGGCGCGTTCTTTGATTTTAGTTGCTTCAGCAGTGATGCTGCTGACATATTTTTCATCTTTGATGCCGGCCATGTTGATCATGACATTCTGGTAGGCGCCCCAGATACCGACTTCAAGAGCCCTGGCACCGACCTGCATGTCTGACTTCGAAGCGATATTGCCGCATTCAGCTGCTTCGACCATCATTTCCCAGGCGGAATCACCGATTTTCATGGTAGCCAGAGGCACTTCGATGGCCTTTTTCAGACCGGCCTGCATTTTTTCGAATCTGATTTTCTTTTCGTCTTCGGTGTTCTGTGGCAGACGCATGGCGTCAACGTAGTCATTGAAGGCATTTGTGTCGGCATCGATCATCGGAATCAGTTTAAGCGTGGTTTCGTGCAATACCGGTATGGTTTTGCGCAGCCGGCTTTCAAGGTGTTCGAATTTACGCACCCCGTAAGTAAGCTTGGCTACCATGGCACCCAGGCCGCTGCCGATTGCTGCAACCGCTGCCGAAGCACTGCCGCCGCCAGGAGCTGAGGTTCTGGCATTGATGGCTTCGATGAATTTGCGGGTGCTCATATTGGCGAGCGGTTCGTTAGGCTCTTCCCTGATGATGTATTCGATGATGCGTTCGGCGGGCTTGAACTGAGAAACCGAGCTCAGGCCCATTCGGTCGATGACCAGCTTGATTTTCTGATCTTCATCGAGAATGAAGAGATTTTCTTTGTTCATGTAATAATCAGCCGCTTTGAGCATCGCTTCAAGCGGAATCAGCCCGACCAGCTCCGAGCCGGCGACGCCGACGTTGATTTTTGCCGCCTCTTCTTTAACGGCTTCATAAACTTCGTGGGGGGCGGTTACATGATAATTGTTGAGGTTGAACGAGCACTGGGCCATGTTGTATTCGTCAACATACCAGCCGAGCCCCTTGAGTTCTTTGAACCGACCAGGTTCGCCCGGGCCGCGGCCGGCTTCGCGCAGGTCGAGAGCGATGCGGTGTGCCTGGTTGCTGGTGCCAAGGATATTGACGTTGTAGGCGACAAGAAAAAACCGGGCGCCGGTAACGGTCGCACCCCAGGTGGGCACAAATTCGGCCGGGCCATAATCAGGTTTCCAGTCGGGCTGAACGATTTTTTCGGGCAGGCCTTCATACTCGCCTTTGCGGATCTGCGGCAGTTTTTTGCGGTATTCACGCGTCTGAGAGTGCTCATAGAGGTAAAGAGGAATTTTAAGTTCAGCTGCGGCCCGTTCGGCGAATTTTTTTGAGATTTCAACACATTCTTCCATGCTCACATTCGCTACCGGAACGAATGGGCAGACGTCGAGGGCACCCATACGCGGATGTTCGCCCTTCTGGGTGCGCATGTCGATTTTTTCGCGGGCGACTCTGGCTGCGGCGAGGGCGCCTTCGATAATGGTTTCGGGGTCGCCGACAAATGTGTAAACGGTGCGGTTCGTCGATTTTCCCGGATCGACGTCGAGCAGGGTTACGCCTTTGACACTTCTGATCGCATCAGAGATGGCATCGATAATTTTCTGGTCGCGGCCTTCAGAAAAATTTGGTACACATTCGACGATCTTTTTCATATTCTTTCCTTTTAAAGTTATCTGACGGCGGGGCCGTCGTCTGTAGTTGCTACAGGCTTTTATAGCTTATTCAGGCAATATTGTAAAGCAGAACGCCGAAAGTCATGGGCAATCGCACTGAAATGCTCATATGCTTATCAGAACAAGATTTCTGCTTGTACCCTCTGGGGCATGAACGCGGGACGGATATGAATTTCGTCATTCCGGGCGTAGACCCGGAATCCATAAATTTAATGCGATTGACCTGATCCGCGACAGGGCAAACGCAAACCTTATTCAGATACCAAGGACTTTTGCGAGGTAATCCT
>CAZFUG010000417.1:0-3323 GCA_964522035.1 uncultured bacterium | reverse complement strand
ACTTCACTGATAAAAGATAATGACCGCGTTGTAGTCGGCGGTTTTGTCGGCAGCGGGCACCCTGAGGCGCTGACCTCAGCCCTTGAAAAGCGTTTTCTCGCCGAGGGGCACCCGCGCAATCTTGAATTGTATTTTGTCGCCGGTCAGGGTGACGGCAAAACCCGTGGTCTGAACCATTTCGGCAATGAAGGCATGGTTAAACGCGCCGTCGGCGGCCACTGGGGCCTCGCACCCCGCCTGGGCCAGCTGGCACTCGACAACAAACTTGAAGCTTACAACCTGCCGCAGGGCGTCATTTCGCACATGTTTCGCGACATTGCCGCTGGCAAGCCAGGCACCATAACACATGTCGGTCTGCAGACCTATGTCGACCCGCGCCAGCAGGGCGGCAAAATCAACAACTGCACGACCGAAGACATTGTTGAAGTCGTCAGGTTCGACGATCACGACTATCTGCGCTACAAGCACTTCGGTATCGATGTGTGCCTGATTCGTGGCACCACGGCCGATGAATTCGGCAACATCAGCATGGAACAGGAAGTCGCACCGCTCGATGCGCTCTCGCAGGCCATGGCAACCAAGCAGCGTGGCGGCATCGTTATCTGCCAGGTAATGCGCCTCGCCCGTGGCGGTGGCATAAACCAGCTGTTCGTACAGATTCCCGGCATTCTCGTCGATTACATCGTTCTCGTCGACATGGCGAAAGAACCTCAGCTGCACATGCAGACCTTTCTCGAACAGTATTGCCCGTATTATTCAGGACAGGTGCAGTTTCCTGAAGATTCTCTGTTCAAGCCCATGGAAATGAGCATACGCAAAATCATTGCCCGGCGCAGCATGGTCGAGCTGCTGCCGCTTGGCAACTGCACCGTAAACCTCGGCATCGGCATGCCCGAGGGCGTCGCCAATGTTGCCCGCGAAGAGAACCTGCGTGATCGTATGACTTTGACGGTTGAATCAGGGCCAATTGGCGGTTTGCCTGCTTCAGGGCTCTCTTTCGGCGCTTCCTACAGCCCTTCAGCGGTTCTGCCGCAGCCGTCGCAGTTCGACTTTTACGATGGCGGCGGCCTCGATATCGCTTTTCTTGGTGCCGGTGAGGTTGACGAAGAGGGCAACGTCAACGTCAGCAAATTTGGGCCGAAGTTCGCCGGCTGCGGTGGCTTCATCAACATCACCCAGAATGCCAGAAGAGTGGTTTTCTGTACCACCTTTACCGCCGACGGCCTGAAAACCGAGCAGCATGACGGACGCCTGAAAATTGTCAGCGAAGGCAAAACTGCAAAATTCGTCAAAAAAGTGGAACAGATAACCTTCAGCGGCCGCTATGCACTTGAAAAAGGCACCGAAGTGACCTACGTAACAGAACGGGGAGTTTTCAGACTCGAAAAAGATGGTCTGCGCCTGCTTGAAATAGCACCCGGCATCGACCTGCAGAAGGAAATTCTCGACCAGATGCAGTTCAAACCGGTTATTTCCGGGTCGCCGCGCCTGATGAATCCCGCGATCTTTCTCGATCAGCCGATGCGTCTGCAGGACTGAAAATCGCTCAAATCCGCCTGCCAGCTCAGTTTGTTTCTCGCGAAGGAGTTTGCCGATGAAAAATGCAGTTTCAGCCATTATTTTCGCTGCGATAATATTTTCTGCCCCGGTCAAAGCCGAAATTCCGGTCGAACCATCGAATCTTCAGTGTCTGGTGATCGGCCAGGAAGCTGACCCGGCCAAGGGTCGCATGCTGCTGAAACAGGCCATGGAAGCCTGGCATCATGGCAAAAAGAGCGAGGCGGTCGACCTTTACGA
Source organism: uncultured bacterium (assembly GCA_964522035.1). Taxonomy (GTDB): domain Bacteria; phylum Muiribacteriota; class Ozemobacteria; order Ozemobacterales; family Ozemobacteraceae; genus Rifleibacterium. Next base: position 1,526 of record CAZFUG010000417.1, on the reverse strand, counting down.
AAGTGCCATCATCGCCGATCACAGTATTCTGCGTCACGAAGACCACGGTCTCGCCATGGCCCTGCTCGACAAATATCGTGATCCGGCAAGGGCTAACGATATGACAACGCTTTGCCGGCGCGGCTTTTTCGAAAACATTCTGGTCGGGAACCTTGAATCATCGATAAAATTTTACGAAGAAGCGGCCGCGATAGCCACCGACACACGCGAGCAGCAACTGGCCCGCGATGAGGCCGAGCGCCTGCGCGGGCAGCTTTCCTACATCAGCGAATGGCAGCAGGGAATTGCCAGAACGGCCAGAATAAACCGCGAGCGCGATCTTGCTGCCTATCTGCAGACAAGCAGGATCAACGAGCTTGAAAATCAGATCGAAGATAATTCTTTTGAGCTTGAAGAGCTGAAAGAGCGCCTGGCATATCTGCAGAAACAGGAAAAGGAAGCCCTTGAGGAAATGTATTCTTCGGTGCGCAGCGCTGCCAGATATCGCCGGCAGTATTATTACCCGGGGGCCTATCAGACAGGAACGCCGGACCCGAGTGCCACAACCTTCCCGGAAGGTAGCTGGGGAGCAGATAGTTCGCCTAATCAGGGGCAGGTTGCCAACCCATACGCTGGCCAGCCAGATACCGGCATTTCAAGCGATGCGGCTTTGAACCGTTTTTATGTTTATCGCGGAAGGGCGCGCCGACAGCAGGATCAGCTCGACCAGATCAGAGCCGAGATATCAGGTCTGCATCGTCGAATTGCCCAAATGGAAAAGGCCACAGGGGATCTGCGCAAAAAAGCCAGCGACGAAGCCGTCAAATAATCAGGGCGTTGATGCAGCTTTTCGCTTCAGCTCCCTTTTTCTTTCGATCCAGAGCTGTCGAAAGCCCGAAGGCGAAAGGAAACGGTCTTCAAGATCCAGTATTGACGCGACTCCGCATTTCATGCATATCTCTACGCATTCCTGCCAGATAGTGGCGTCTCTCTCTGATTGGTCTATATAAACTTCAACTTCTTGAGAACCGAGGTTGTGAAGAGCCATCAGTCTTTCATGCCCCTCAATGACACAGAGGCGTCCATTCAGCTCTCTTACCCCAACAGGGCGCAGCAGAAAAGCGGTATTCCGCATGATATTTTCAAGCCTGACACGGCTGAGAAATGGCTGGGAAGGCTGCAGCTGATCTATCCTGACTCTAAAAGTATTCATACTTTTTCTCTCTCTGTCTCTCTGTGTACATAAAAATCAATCAAACATGTGCAAGATAACACAGTTTACAAAGAATAAACAACAAAGATTTGCCAATAAATTTTTCCAGATACAAGAATATTCCAACAAACTACATACCAAAACCCTTTAAACATCTGGCCGGTTCACCAGATTTTCGTCTTCAAACATTTCGCCTGACAACTGCCTCACACTCAACAGATTGCCATTTAGAGCCTGGCAAACAAATGCGATTGCTTATGATAGACAAAACAGCTGCTCCCCCTCGCACCAGTTCGCTTGAAAAAACGGTCGCACCCTGTTTGGAAGTGGCCGT
>CAZFUG010000416.1:0-3351 GCA_964522035.1 uncultured bacterium | reverse complement strand
GATGCGTTCGATGACATCCATGACCTGATATCTGACTTCGGGATCTTCATCGGCAAACCAGGCAAAAAGCTTCTCTGGCTCTGCCGAGTCGATCGAGCTTTTGAGAATTCGCAGAATCATGATTTTGGTCCAGGAGGTTGCACCACTGAAACCATTTACCAGATCAGATGTTTCCTTGAAATTGCCGACCACAAAGGCGTTCATGCGGCCCTGTTCGCCGGAAAGCACCTCGAGTTCATCAAAATTGACGACATCCTTCAGCAGAACATTGACCTCGCGGCTGGCGATCACCTCGTCGCTGTCCTGAACCCGAGCGAGAGTTCTGAAATCAGCAAAGCCATCACCGATCATCACAGCGGCTTCATTGTTGTTTTCGCCGAACTGACCGCGAATCATCTCCATGGCATGCAGTGTAACTTTCGGCGAAAATGGAAGATCCTGGCGGCGACCAAGATCACGACTGGTGAGTTTGGCGGCATTCAGCGCCTTGAGCAGAGAATCGTGCCGGTTCGGATAAGTGAACAATACGAGAATGCCAGAAGGGAAGAGTTGCACCGTTACGTGCTGCCCTGGTTGAACCACCTTGCGCAGGCAGTTGCAACATTCCTGCACAGCCGAAAAGATACGGTTGCCGTCAACACGGTTGATCGACTCGTCGATGCCGCTGAAATAAAGAAAAAGCGACACTGCAAAAAGCTTCTCACCATTCTTCTCATTGCCGGAAAGGGCCTTTAAAGTTCGCTCAACAATGCTGCGACTGACATACTGCTGCAGACCACGCCCGATCATGTCGCGTTCTTTCATGCTCATGATCATGAAGTTGAAAGCGTGCGCCATCTGCCCGAATTCATCGTTGCGCTCGATATAGATGTTTTGCCTCAGGTCGCCGGCAGTAACCTGTTCCATCGCTCTGATGAACCACGAAACTTCTTTTGAAATCCGGCGCGACAGCAGGTGCATGAAAAACATCATCAGCAGCAGTGCAACCACAAAAAGCAGTACGAGCCGGTCGCGAACTGCCGCAAGAGGCTCATATCGACCGGTGCTTCGCCAGCCAACCTTAACGGTACCGAGACGATGTCGACCGCTCATTACCGGCACCAGAGTTTCGTAAAGATCCTGGTCGTCAAGCCTGAAAACCGCGGCCTGCTCAGAATTGAGACTGCGCAGATAGTTCTGGTCACCGGCAGCGGTGCTGCCGACATGTGATGCATCTGAATGGAAAATAACCTGCTCGTCTTTAATCAACGACATGTATGCAAAGTCTTCGTTATTGGCCAGCAGCTTCAAACCTTCTTTGAGATCAAGATCATCGCCAGACTCGATCATGCGTGCGGCAGCCGGAATAAAAAGCTTGGCAGAATACAGCTGATGACGGGTAAAAGTTTCACGCCACTGACCGTCATACCAGTTCTGCATGGTAACTCTGGTAGCCATGAAAAGGAGCAGAATTATAAGAGCCGAGCCACCCAGCAGCGTGTGATGAAGGTTGGATGCATGGTGCCTCCTGACAAACCAGGCGGCAGCGAGAGCCAGCATTACCAGTGAAAAAACCAGGGTGTTGCGGAATCTGACCTGAGAAACCCGGCTTTCTTCTGACTCTCTGAAAAAGCCGACGCGCAGCACAAATTTTCGGTTGTTGCCCGTCATCACCGGAATTGCCGCTTCGATCAGCGAAGTGGTACGCGAAGTATCTTTGAACGGAATAAGCTTAAGGTGAGGCGCTTTTAGTGCCTCTTCCTCAATGTTTTCAAGGACCCCGACCGGCAAAGAATAGTTCTCTGAGCGGGCAAGCAACGCACCATCAGCCTGCTGTACGGCAGCATAGGCGATAGCTTCTTCAGCCAGCAGGTTTGACAATCTTGGCGACAGGTCGATACGCCGTTCTATTGAATCGGCAACTTCGCGGGCAAGCATCTTAACCAGCATGACCCGGCGATTTTCGTATCTGGCCTCGACCTCTTCGATATCGGCAACTGTAAAATAATAGGCGAAACTCGACAGGGCAAGAATTACAAAGAAAATAAGAACTCTTTCAAGCATTCTTGAATCACGGAACATGGTCATAAACCTTATTTCTGCCGGCTTTCGCGCATAGTCATGCGAATAAAATGGGCGGCAATTTCGGGATCAAACTGGGAGCCACTGCAGCGCTCAATTTCTTTCAGTGCTTCTTCTACGGTCATGGCCTTTCGATAAGGACGATCGGTCGTCATGGCATCATAGGTATCGACCACGCTCACAATCCTGGCGAGCAAAGGTATTTCTTCGCCTTTAAGGCCTGAAGGGTAACCTTTACCGTCATAGCGTTCATGGTGATGGCGAATGATCTGCACAATGGCTTCGAGAAACTCTACCTTGCCGAGAATGTGCAGACCAAGATCAGGGTGCGACTTGATAATTTCAAATTCTTCATCGTTGAGGCGGCCGGGTTTGTTGAGAATTCCTTCCGGAATCCCGATTTTACCGATATCGTGCAATAAACCGCCAAGCTTGATCTTTTCTACTTCTTCAGGCGCAATACCCATCTCAGTTGCAAGCCTGATTGACAACTCTGTTACGCGTTCTGAATGGCCGCGCGTATAGCTGTCTTTGGCATCGATAGCGCTGGTCAGGGCAGAAAGAGTGTCGATGTAGGCTCTCTGCAGGTTCTGAAAAAGATCGGCATTCTGAATGACAAAAGCGACCTGACTGCCAAGAATTTTGAGCAGGTCGAGATCTTCAGGGCGATATGTGAAATTGCCGCGCTTGTTAGCAACCTGAATAATGCCAAGAAGCTTATCTCTTGGCTTTAAAGGCAAAACTACCGTATCACGCAAAATCAGATCCTGAATCTTGTGCATTTCACTGAGCTTGAATTCAGAAGTTTCAAGATTGGTTATCATTCTGAATTTCTCATCGCGGCGCACCGCCTTGATCAAATCAGTGTAACCCTCTTCAGAACCCGGCGCAAAGGTATGACCGGCACTGGTAGTCTGCAGCCTGAAAAAATACGGCAGTTCATCTTTCTCACGCACCAGAAACAGACAGGCAACGTCACTGTCGGTACCATCGCTGGCGATCGAGAGAAACTTGTCGACCAGCTGCTGAAGATCGATGTTTGAAACGATTTCCTTGCCGAGTATGAAAACATTGCTCAAAACCAGCAGACGCTTGAACATGCGCTCATAGAGTATGGCACTTTCAAGCGAAGCTGCAGCCTGTGAGGCAAGAATAGGCAAAATTTCACAGATATTGTCGGGGGCTTCTGAAGTAAGCTTCAGGCCTATCAGACCAAGAATACGATGCCTTCTGACCAGCGGCAGCAGAATAAAATCCTCGATGGTGATGATGGCAGCTTCGGTTTCCTGC
>CAZFUG010000415.1:0-3361 GCA_964522035.1 uncultured bacterium | reverse complement strand
GCTATATATATTTATCCGCCTGATAAAGCAGGCCTTGACAATCAGTGCTATCTGCTGGCCGGCTCATCGGATAAGAAGATTGAAGAGGAGCAGGCCTGTGACTTCTACTCGACCTGGGTAAGAAAAGCCTACCATAAGATTGCTCCCGATCTGATGATCGGGCCTGAACCCGAAATGAGCATGTTTCACGGGCGTACCGGCCAGGAAATTCTCCGGATTTTTCTCAGCAATCGCAGTGATGTTGAATTTGTCGACCTCGGCGAAGAAAAACAGCTCATCTACCAGAATTATGTGCTTGTCGGCGGCAAGCCAGTTAACTGGTATTTTTTCCGCTTTGACATCACTGAGATTTTTGAAAATTACCTGCGCGAGACCATCGCCAGTATGCAGAAAGTTTATCGTGAAAATTTTTACGCCATAACCGTTGTCGAAAGAGCTGAAACCAGAATGCTTTTTCCGCCGCCAAAAAGCCGCGAAGCCGGTATTATCAATGACTCGGCCGGTCGCCTCATCGATCTTGCAACCGTAACCAGAAGCCAGTTGATCGAGCAGACTGACGATAAGCTTGTGATTGCCTACCCCTGTGTCAAGTCTGGGTCTTCGGTAGTGGTCAGTGTTTTCTTTTTCAGAGCTTTTCGCGAAGCTGCCTACCGGCAGGAACTGCTTCTTTCTGTAATTGTACTGCTGATGGCGGTGCCGGTATTTCTCATTTCGCGATTGACTGCCGATTATCTCGTCAGCCCGCTGCTTGGTGTTGAAAATGGCCTGAAGAGAATAGCTGAAGAGGATTATTCGACGAGAATGCACCTTAATCGTGAAGACGAGCTTGGCAGACTGACCAGAGCCTTCGATCAGATGGTCGAAGGCCTTAAGGAAAGACGTAATCTTGGTCGTTTTGTTTCTGCGACGCTCGATCATCAGGTTTCGCACGCCGCAGAAACAGGTGAAGAAGGTCTGATCAAGCGTGAAGGAGCGGTTCTCTGCTGCGATATAAGAGCGTTTACGTCGATCAGCGAGCGCCATCAGGTTCGTGAAGTCGTTGAGATGCTGAACGAGCATCTGGCGGTAATGTCTGAATGTGTCAGAGAAAATGGTGGTCTTGTCGAGCAGTTTATTGGCGATGCCATTCTGGCTGTCTTTCACGGGAAAACCCTATCTGATGCCTGCCTGTTGGCAGTGAGAGCAGGTGCTGCCATGATGCAGCGCCATCAGGAAACCTGCCGGGCTCGCCAGGAGCAGGGGAAATTTGTTTATGACATCGGGGTCGGAATCGAGGGCGGTGAATTGCTGTCTGGAACAGTTATTGCCGGCCATCGCAGTGACTTCACAGTCGTCGGAATTGCCCGAAATACGGCTGAAGATCTTGAATCCATGTCGAGACACGGGCGATTCACCAGAATTATGGTCTCGCCCCTGGTATACGAATCAGTCGGCAGTTTCAGATTTTTCGAACACGGTAATCAGGAAGCTTACGAATTGACAAGTCTGGAGGAAGCTCTATGAGGCTGCCAACCGCATTGTTTTATTCGTTGCTATTCGTTGCTGTGCTGTTCTGTCTTTTCAAAATCGAGGGCAATCTGGCTGGTTCGGCGGATTTGGAGCAGAAACGGCTTTCTGATGCCTATCTGATGACCGAAAAAATGCGTGGCGAGGCAAATCTTGATTATCAGCTGCAGGCAACCTTCAATATTTTTCGCGAAAGTCTGGTCGGTAAACTGGCTTCACTTCTCGATTCAGCAGAAGAACCGGGGTTTCTCAAACTGCTGCCAGCCCATACTCTTTCTCTGGCTGTAACCGATGCTTCTGGCACTATGACTGCATTTGTCAATCTTGCGGGTGAAATGAATGAAGAATTCGCCAGGCAGTTTATCAAAATTGACCAGATTGCATCGGTTCAACAGAAAGAGATTTTTCTTGAAGCTGCTTATGATAAGCAGATACAGACGGCAGATCGTCTGCTGGCTGAATTTCTCGGGGTCAACACGGATCGGGTGGCATATATGCATCTGCGGGCTTCCCGTCTGAGCCTTTTCGATTCAAGAGGGCATCTTCTGGGACTCTACTGGGACAGCCAGCTTTTGCCTGATGGAGGCAAAGCCTATTTCTTCAGCCGCTTTGATTTTTCGTCGCTGTCAGATCTTTACCCGGCGCGCATGTATCTGAAGTCAAATCTGCAGAAAAAGGCCGTTTTTGCGTTTTACGATCTTCGTCGCGGTCTTTTTGTCGGCAATCGCGCTTTCGCTTCTCTTCCGGGAAAAATGGTTGCAGGAATCCGAGATTTGTGTGAAGAAATCGGCCGAAGCGACGATGGAAATGTCGGTATCATTCCGGCGGCAGATATGCTGGGCGTTGTCGGGCGCAGAATGATGAATCCCGGTATGGTGCCTGTCGTTCTGCTTGGCTCTGATTATGACCGACCTGCCGGCACCGGTGTTGCTGCAAATCTGGTCTTCTTTTCGGCAGTATGCCTTGTTCTGTTTTTTTTCGTTCAGTCGATCTGCTTTGCCCGCGGCTTCAGAATGACGGTTGGCCGGGCACTGCTGCTCGCCAGCCTGTCAGCTATCAGCATGCCATTCATGATGGGTAACTCGATTTTTCGGCTGATTCTGAACGAGGCCTCAGAGAGCGGTCGTCTCAAGCTCGAAAGGAATCTGCACGGACAGATAAGAGGTATAGATGTCGGTGCCAGGCTTTTTCACGCCAATGTTCTGCAGAATTTCAAGCGCCAGATCACCAACCCGGAAACCATTCGCCGGTTGCGGGAGGAGGAACGCCATGAAGCGATGCTCAAGGATCTGTCCGTCACTTCCGGGCAGGCATCTGAGGCCCTCAACATCGCTGCCGGTGACCTGATACAGAGAGTTGCGGTGGAAATCTTTGCGCCTTTCATGGAAACCCTCGATCTGGCGCAGGATATTCATCGAAAGGCTAATGCCATCATCATTATGGGCCCCGATAACTTTACCAGATATTTTGACCGCTTCAAGAGTTATACCTATCTTACCCGCAGTCTTCCTGATACTGACCCGATTTTTCTGATTCTCAATCTTTATCGTCGTACCGTTGAAAAATTCTTCAGGCCGGATCAGCTCACAACAGGACTGGCTCTGAAGCCGAAGCAAGGCCGGGCTGGCGAAATAGAACTGTTCAAGTTTGAAGAGATCAAAAAACATGTTGCTGCCTCAGTCGGTAACGAAAAGGTTTATGCGATGCTGACCAATTTTGAAGGTTTGAACAGCTTCAGAACTTCGATTGGTCTGGTAAATTTTGCAATTTTTCCGGTCTGGATAAATAAACTGATTACTTATTTCTGCGGGGTATCATGGGATGAATTTGTGGTCAGCCGCATCTATCTCGGCAG
>CAZFUG010000414.1:0-3363 GCA_964522035.1 uncultured bacterium | reverse complement strand
CCGACCATATCATGCCGGCCGGCAAATATCTGCCACTGCGTTCAAACGTGCCTGAATACGCCAAACACGTATTCGAAGGCGTTGACACGCAGTTCTACAAACGTGCTGTCGAAATGAAGCGCAGCGTCATCATCGGTGGCGATAATTATGGCCAGGGCAGCTCACGCGAACATGCCGCTCTCTGCCCGATGTATCTGGGCGTCGAAGCGGTCATCTGCAAAAGCTTCGCCCGCATTCACCTCGCCAATCTCGTAAATTTCGGAATTCTGCCCGCAACCTTCAAAAACCCCGCTGACTACGACAAAATCGAAGTCGGCGACGAACTGAAGATCAACGTTGACAGCCTCAATGGCGAACTGGTGCTCGAAAACGTCACCAAAGGCCAGAAAATGCCGATCGTTCACACTCTGAGTGATGAAGACATGGTAATTCTCAAGGCCGGTGGGCGCCTATCTTACGCCAAGCAACAGGCTCTCGCCTGATCCGATCCACTGATTAAAACAGGCAAAGCAGCCGCCATGCGGCTGCTTTTGCTTATCAGATGCAGGAGGAAAAATGTTTTACCTGAATTCAGATGGCTGGAACTATTATTCAACTTCGACCAAAAAGTGGCAGGCATGTCATTCAAAGCATTTCAATGAAAAAGTCTTTAGAACCCCCGGAAGTGACAATGGCAGTTCAACGTCTGGCTCTGTTCCTGCGCTTCCGGATGATGCTCTGCCGCCTTTCAGCGGCAGCAAAATTCTCTGCGTCGGCAGAAACTATCGCAAACATGCCCAGGAAATGGGCAACGATGTGCCTGACCGTCCGTTGTGGTTCAGCAAACCGCCAAGCTCGATAATTGGAGAAGGTGGCAGCGTCATTATGCCTGATAATGCCGGTCGTATAGATTATGAAGGCGAACTGGCTCTGATCATATGTCGCCGGGCACGAAAAGTCACGGCGGCCGAGGCTCTCGCATACATAGGTGGCGTTACCGCCTGCCTCGACATGACCGCCAGAGAATTGCAGAAATCCGACGGGCAATGGACGCGGGCAAAAGGCTTCGACACTTTTCTGCCGCTCGCCGGGCTGGTTGCTCCCTTTTCCCCGGCCTGGGCCGAAGGCACGATCGAAACCCGCAAAAACGATACAATCGTGCAACAGAGCAGTCTGACGGCCATGGTTTTTGGTTTTGCCGAGCTGATTGCCGACATTTCGGCATGCATGACTCTCGAACCGGGCGACCTGATTCTGACCGGTACTCCTGAAGGAATCGGCCCGGTAACCCATGGCGACCGGCTGCAGGTAATCATATCAGGTCCGGCCAGGATTAGCCTGCGGGTAAATGTTGCCTGATTCCCTCAATTGACAGGCGCGACTCATAAAGGTATATTGTCACCCTTGATATTACTGGAGGCAAGAATGATCAGAAATTCACTCAAGATTCTGCTGGTTGCCGGTACCCTTACCGTCGCCATGCCGCTTTTTGCAGCCCCGGCCCGCGAAGGCGTCGTGAAGGGCAGCTACATTAATCTGCGCAAGGAAAACAAGTTCAATTCGCCGATCATTGGCAAAAAAATGCGTGGTGACAGTTACCGCATTTTGTTCGAAGAGAAAAACTGGCTCAAGGTTTCTTTTCCTGATGGGCTTGAAGGCTGGCTCTACAAGACCCTGGTCGAACAGACCCCTGACAAGAATGCAAAACCAGCAGAAGAAAAAATCGCCTCAGCGACACCCGAAATAAAAGCTGACGAAAAAAAGACTGAGAAAGCCAAAAAAACTGAAGAAAAAACCACCAAAAAAGAAATAAAGCTTGACCCGAAAAAGGGCCTGGAAAAACCACCCAAGACCAAGCCGGCAGAAATCGTCGAAGTAAGCGGCACAGCCGAAGAGCTCTACAACGAGGCGATCAGACTTTACGAAAAGAAAAAATACCCTCAGGCACTTGAAAAAAACCAGCTGGCTTTGCAGAAAGCGCCGCAGAATGCCGAAATTCTCAACAACATCGGCAACTGCCAGTTCAAGCTCGGTCGCATCGAAGAAGCTCTTGAATCCTGGAAAAACGCCCTGAAAATTGCCCCCAGATCAGGTAAAATCTGCAATAACCTCGGCATTGCCTACTACCAGCTGGATAAAAACAAAGACGCCATCGAATACTACAAAAAAGCCATACTTTTCGAGCCCGAATTTCCGGATCCTTATTACAACCTGGCCTCAGTCTATGGTTTCACCGGCAATTTCGCCGATGCCGTCATCAATTACCGCAAGTTTCTCGAAACTTCGCCTGATGCCACAATGAAAAAGCTCGCAGAAGAGCGTATTGCCTACTGCGAGCGTCATCTCGAAAAAACCGCCTCAAAGGCCGGCGAGAAAAAAGCGAATTAAAAGCTGCGGTTTACACGGTAGAGAGAGCCTGATCTGGTTCTGACCAGCAGGCTGTCGTCGAGCAGCTGCAGAGAGTCTTCCTGCAGTTCGCCACCGACGTGTACGCGCCATTTTTCATGTTTGCTGCCGATATGCAGACAGTGAATCCAGCCGTCCTGAGTGCCGATGTAAAGAATCTTGTCGACAACCACGGGTCTGGTCACGAAAATCCGCTTATCAACCTTGAAGATACGATTAACCTTGCGTTCAACCGTATCGACGAAGAGAATTTCGTCGCGGTGAGCAATAATTCCGTCAGCCAGGCTGTGAACCACCGGCAGAAATTCCGAACGGCGGGGCAGGGTGTTGATATTGAAAACCGTAACGTTGCCGTCAAGCTCGATCTGATAAAAAATACCGTCGTCGGTAAGAAACATCGCCTGCAGGTCTCTGGTAACCGGAGGCGCTGACGGAACAAATGCCGGGTTGGCCGCCTGATAGATCTTTCTGCCATCATTCAGAGCGAGAGTGATGATTTCACCGGACTTGAAAGAAAGAACGACTCTTTCAGTGCCATTCGGTGACAGATAGGCCCGCTGTGATTTACCACTGATTTTTGGCGTGCCATGCTGGTAATTCCACAGCTGTTCGCCGGTATTCATGCTGAGACATTTAACCAGACCATTATGACAGCTGAAAATCAGGCGATCCCCGGCATCCATGAAATAACCGTCTTCGAGATACATTTCGGGGAAAACCCGGTTAACCTTGATCTGCAGGTCGAGGGGCTTGAACCACAGCTGGCTGCCATCTTCAAGGTTATATACGCCGGCAAAGCCAAAGTCATAGATAACCAGCATTCTCTTGCCGCCAGACAAAGTTCTGGTGGTAACCGGAACATTGGAAAACAGGTCTTTCTTTTCTTCTGACAGTTCAAGGCCCGGAAAACTTGCAGGATACATGGTTTTCCATGAACCGGTGGTCAGTTCACTGGTAAAGCCATACAAACCGTCTGTG
>CAZFUG010000413.1:1307-3400 GCA_964522035.1 uncultured bacterium | reverse complement strand
GCAAAGTCTGAACGGTACCACCCGGCGGTACGTAATTTATACGCAGTGAGGCCAGAACAGCATTGACCTGCGCGACCGCCTGTTGACCGAGACTGATGACTTCTTCACGGTTTTCGTTGGTGTATTCGCCGACTGCCCAGGCGTCAAAATACACGTAGGCAAAAGCTTCATCGCGTTTCATCATGCCTCTGCCGAGAAAGCCATAGCGGGAGTTGAAATAGCCCTCACCATGGCCACCGGCCTGAAAAGCGGGTGGGGTCGTGACCAGATAACCAGAGAAGCCATCGGCATCGAGCTTGCGGATCTCGGTCATTTCCGGGTGGTGTGCCTTGAGAAAGGCCAGAATATCTTCAGCGTTTTTCAGCGGCTCGAAGATGTTTTCCCAGCGCGAGGCGACGCCGATATTGATTCCGAGCACCGGCGGCCCTTTTTTGATCGCTTTTTTAATGCCATATTTAAAACCACTGCCGGGAAAATCTTCTTTCGACCAGTCGTCGGGGCAACTGGCTCTGATGGTTCCTTCCGGCGGAAATGCGTTAAGAATGGCCGAAATAAAAGCAAAAAACACAAAAAAGATTGTCAGTCGCAGCGTTGGCGAAAGCGGCCTGATCCTCATTTCTGAAACCTCAAATCAATCTGTGACAACTCTTTCCCGTTGATTTTACCATATTTATTGCAAAAAACAATTTTGATTGTACCCGGTTTTTGGTAGAATCATAAAAAGCAGATTTGACTTAAATTGAGCGGTGAACCATGACCACAGAGAGGACCCTTAGCCCGGAAACCATCATGCCCCAGAGCGAGGCGGCGCTGTTTTCCGGATTCATCGATGAGAGCGGTGCTGACGCCGGGCGACAGGCAGCAAGATATCAGGATTTCTATACCCGCTGTTTCTTTCAGGAAATGGCGGTTGTAAGCCTTGTAATATCTGCGTTTGCGTTGGCTTACCTTTTCTGCTACCTCACAGGCCTTGAGTATGGCAGTTTCCTGCAGGGCAAAATTCTTTATGCAGTTTTCGTTCTGTTCAATGTATATGCTGCAGGTCAGTGTTTTTACAGCTGGGCAGTTCTAAGAAACAAAAGCGTGGCACGCGATCATATGTTTTTCTGGGCGGCGGCCTTTACCGGTGCGGCAATCGGTAATTCGATCGATTTTGCCATCTGGGCCGGAGAGATAGGGCCATTCAAGCAGAACATGCTCACCAACCTGATATTTGTTTTTTCTCTGATTCTTTCCTTTCCTGGCATGTATTTTCTGGCTCAGGTCTGCCAGGTCAAAATAACCAGACAGCCGGTCATGTATTTTCTGCCGCTTGCCATAACTTTTGCGGTGATTCCGACTTACATGAACTATGAAATCCTCAAAAGCATTCTTGACGCCGGCAATATTATGGATATCAGCCGGATTCCAAACATCAAGGAATTTCTCTTCGGAATTTTTTATGCACTGGTGGGCGGCTATCTCTCTTCTTTGAGCCTTTTTATCTGGCAGACCGGCAAAGGCCGGCTCGTTCACTCTGCCCGCCTGATCGCGGTCGGCACCGTAATTTTCAGCTTCGGCTGCGCCGTTTATGCCGGCCTGTTTCCGTCGATCCCGCTGCTCAACATCCCCGGCAATCCTGTGCATGTTCCGATTGCCCTGGGCTATGTTCTCGTAGCGCTGGGTCTTCGCCGAACCGAGAATACGATAAAATTTCTTATGAATCCTGAATCAGACAAGTTGCCGCCGGTAACGACACTTGTCGAAATTTTTGGCGAAACTGAAGGTCTCGATGTTTATAAACGCCTTGAAAACAGCATTAGAACCGCTATGCTCGAATTGTCAAAATCGCGCGAAGAAACCCAGCTGAAGAAAGAAGAAATCAGTCTGCTGGAACAGGAAATACGTCTCAGAAAAAAAACAGAAAACGAACTCGTGGTCGCTAAAAACCGTGCCGAAGAGGCCAGTCGCGTCAAATCAGAATTTCTGGCGATGGTAAGCCACGAACTAAAAACACCCCTGACCGTTATCAGAGGTTATAGCGCCCTGTTAAAAAACGAAACCATTGAAAAGCTTATAGAATCGCACAAAAATACCGGGGTCGCAGGCGAGAT
>CAZFUG010000413.1:0-1297 GCA_964522035.1 uncultured bacterium | reverse complement strand
GGTGAACGACCTGCTCGAGTTCTCAAGGCTCGAAAGTGGCAGTCTGCAATATGAAAAAGAGGTCTTTACCCTTGCCGAAATTCTCAATTTCATAAGATCGATCAGCGCGGCACACCAGCAGGCCAGCGAATGCCGATATACCGAAATCATACCCGATGAATCGATTAAAATCGAAGCAAACCGACAGGCTGTCGAACAGATCATTGCCAACCTTCTGGTAAACGCCTTCAAGTTTTGTAATGGAACCAGCGTGACTCTCGAGCTTAAAAAAGAGGCAAAAAACCTGATAATAACCGTTTCTGACCAGGGCATCGGCATCCCAGAAGACCTTCAGGAAAAAATCTTCGAAGCCTTTTACCAGGTCAGTCTCGGCACCAAAAGAAAATTTGGCGGCATAGGGCTCGGGCTGAGCATCGTAAAAAAACTCGTAATCGGCTTGAATGGCTCGATCAGCCTCGTGAGTTCTCCTGGGCATGGAAGCTGTTTCACTTCAACTCTCCCGATCGTGGTAGACTGAAACCTGCCGGAATACAAATTCAGCCGAATCTGTGCAATACACATCTTTGTTAATGCAGCAGCCACTAAGGCGACATTATGATCAGATGGAACTTTAACAACAGTTATGCCCGCCTGCCCGCAGGCTTTTATCAGCGAATCGAGCCGGTGCCGGTTAAAGCGCCCAGGCCATGTATCTTCAACACCGGGCTGGCGAAAGAACTGTGGCTGACGACAGAGTCGACGCTGTCTGAAATCGACCTGGCAATTCTTGCAGGCAACGCTGTTCCGGAAGGGTCTGAACCTCTGGCTCAGGCCTATGCCGGCCATCAGTTCGGTAACTTTGTCATGCTTGGCGACGGCCGGGCCATTGTTCTTGGCGAGCACTGCCCGCCAGATGGCAGGCGTTTTGACATACAACTCAAGGGCTCGGGTCAGACAAGATATTCGCGCCGCGGTGACGGTCGAGCCGCTCTAGGGCCAATGCTGCGCGAATATATAATCAGCGAAGCAATGGCGGCGCTTGGCATACCCACAACGCGCAGCCTCGCCGTCGTCGAAACCGGCGAACCAGTGTATCGCGAAAAACCTTTGCCAGGTGCAGTTCTGACCCGCGTTGCCGCCAGTCACATCAGAGTCGGCACTTTTCAGTATGCCGCGGCCTGCGAAGATTCTGAACTGCTGCGCACCCTCGCTGACTACACGATCGCAAGGCATTTTCCTGATTGCCGGGATTGCGATAATCCTTATCTGAGTTTTTACCAGAAGGTGATCGATCGTCAGGCAATTCTGATCGCCAGGT
>CAZFUG010000412.1:603-3412 GCA_964522035.1 uncultured bacterium | reverse complement strand
CAAATGGGTTGTCTGGGGCGATCTGGCAGAAGTCGACAACGAAAATTCGAAAGACCGCCAGAATCTCTGGAATTTCTGGTGGAAAATGATGGCACATCACATTGAACTCGGTGTTGACGGTTTCAGATGCGATATGGCCTATCAGGTACCCGGTGAACTCTGGACCTTTCTCATCGAAAAGGCACGGGCCACCAGACCTGGCTGCCTGTTTCTCGCTGAATCGCTCGGCTGCGACTTCAAACAGGTGCAGGAACTGGCGAAACTTGGCTTCGACTACCTGTTCAACTCGGTAAAATACTGGGATTTCAACGCCCCCTGGGGCATGGAACAGTATTACAAAACCTCGCCGGTGGCAAGCAGCATCGCTTTTCCTGAATCGCACGACACACCACGTTTGATCAGTGAATTGAACGGCGATCTGGCGGCGGTAAAACGCCAGATTCTGTTTTCGGCTATGTTCAGCAAAGGGTACATTATCACAAAGGGCTTTGAGTTCGGCTTTCACAAGCAGCTGAATGTGGTCAAAACCGACCCGACCTGGTGGGAAGAAACCGAAACCGATCTCAGTGATTATCTGAAACGCCTTGCCGAACTCAAGAAAAAATATGAGGTTCTAAACGTCGAACCGGGCCTTGAGATCGTCGATCAGGCCAACTGGCCGAATGTTTTCTGCTTCAAACGCTCACAGCCCGGTATGAAAACCGTTTTTGTCATTCTCAACAAAGATCGCCACAACAGTCAGAATGTTTATATTCCCGACGTCAGTGCCGTTGTCGGTGGTGGCCAGCTCGTTGACGTGAGCCTTGAATATGCTCTGAATGCGGTACCTCGCACCCTGAACTACACTCTGCGCCCATCAGAAGTTGTCATCATCGCCCAGGCCTGACCACCTGGGAAACGCCTTTAAAAGACTCAGGCCCGGCATTACTGCCGGGCCTGAGTCTTTTAATTCAGATGCAGGAATCAGTTAGAATCGCCTTTGCGACCGGTCGGGTTCGGTACAATCTGGCCCATCGGCACCGGTTCGGTCGGAAGTCCGCCCGGAACCATGCCAGGACCGGTTGTATAACCTGGGTTAACCGATAGCAGACTGCGGATTCTGGCAGAAATAGCGGCATAAACTTCGGGGTTGTAGGTGTGCATTTCATGCATGGCGAGTCTGCCAAAGGCATCGATTACGATGATATTCGGAACATTGTAGTTGATGCGCAGACCGCGGCCGATAATGCCATCCCAGTCCATGAGAACCGGAATCGACGGGTTGAAATCACGCCACTGTCTGATAACGGTTGCCCGACTGGTTGACCAGGGGTATTTGCGCAGATTGATGGCCCACAGCAGGTGTACATGGCCCGGCAGACCATATTCCTGGCGGAAGGTTTCGGCCCACTTGAGAATTTCGTAGCGCTGATAGCGATGCCCGGTCAGAATGATGATCGGTTTGCCGCGCAGATAGGTGCTGACCCAGCGCTGGTGGTAGATATCTTCGATATCGAAGTGAATGAACGGCGCGCCGACCTGTACCTTATTGTACACATAGCCGCCTGCCAGCAGACTGCCCGGCTGCAGCAGGCCCGTCAGAAATGCAATGATAACCAGATTGCGAATGATTCTGCCCATAATAACCTCCATGTTATTCATGCTAAAATTCAAAATATATCACGAACATGAAAAAAAGCGACCGAAAAAAAAAGGCGGCTGGTTAAGCCGCCCCAAAAGGTTGGTTAGGATCTAGAAATCAGCAATCTGTTCGACATATTCGGGGTGATCGACAAAAGGATTACGATTACCCTGAATTGATTCAACTTTGTCATTGCGCTGTTTTTCTTCAGCGTCTACCGGGTCTTCTTTATGCCAGGCTCTGAGCGTATTTTCTTCGTCGGCACTTATATTTTTACCATATCTGGTGGCGAAATAAAAGATAGCGCGGGCTGAATTGCCACGATATTTGGGCCTGACTTCGAAACGTTTCTGGTCACACTTGCTGCCGCCGTCTTCCCATTTGATTTTTTCGACTTCGCCGAACGGCAGACTGCTGCGTGTCGAATTGGCGACCGGGTCGGTCGGAAACAGGTGGTGCATGTCGGCTTTGGCAATACCAGTGGCGCCTTTTGACTGGGGCCAGGTATGTTCGATATTCATGACCGTCGATTTCGGCATCTCATCACCGGGAATAATTTTGCCGGTATACACACACTCGATGTGGCCGTCGTGGTTATCGATATCAAGCATTACCAGACGTCTGGCATCGCCGTAGTCGAAGAACTTATTGTTCGAAATTTCTGCCTGCAGACTGCTGCGCAGCTGACCGTTGCGCAAATCTCTAACGGAATTATAAAAACTCTCGCGGTTAACGCGCTTCTTCGCCCTCTTATCGCGGCGGGCGGCCTGACGTGAGAACATGATTTCAGGGTTTTCGTCGGCGCTCTGAACTTCGCTTGAACTGGCGGTTTTATGAATGGCCAGAACACGCTCGCGAATTTTTACCAGGTCGGCATGCGACGTAGGCGCACTGTTTTCGACGCGGTCAAGCAACTGCAGTGTTTCCTGGAGCATCTTTTCACTGGCACTGTATTCATTGAATCCTTCCTGTGCCGAAACTTGCATCGCCCCGGAAGCCACAGCGAAACCCAATAACAAAACACCGGTTTTGAGGTTCTTAAGTGTCATATAAGTATTATACTCTTCAAAAAGATTTCCGGAAGACCTGTTGAAAAAAATTTTTACAGCTTTTTCGTACCCTTTGTCAGCCATTTTCGAAATTACTGCGTGCACTGCGGCCAAAGGTTTTTACATTTTTGCCCAGAGA
>CAZFUG010000412.1:0-593 GCA_964522035.1 uncultured bacterium | reverse complement strand
TACAAAGGGGCGCAGGTTACACACCTCAGTTGCGGAAGTTATTAATGCGGCAACTGATATAGCGTCAGCTTTTTGAGAGATTTCTCGGAGCAGCAGAGCCAGTCGGCTGGTTGCCTGCCGGTTTTTGTGGCTTTATCAGGCCTGGAAAGCTCTTCTTGTCGATAACATGCGGCAGAACTGAATCCTGAGAGCAGGCTCCGGCCATTACGAGATTGGCCAGTGACTGGTCCATGGTCTGCATGTTGTCACCCTGACTGGTCTGCATAATGGAAATTATCTGATCGAGCTTGGCTTCCTTGATCAGGTTTTTTACCGCAGTGTTACAGACCAGCAGTTCGTAGGCGAGCACCCTGCCCTTGTGATCTGATCTGGGTAGAAGTTTCTGCGAAACGATGGCGCGCAGCACCCCTGAGAGTTCCTGGCGAACCTGTTCCTGGTGATCTGAAGAGAAAGCCCCGATGATACGGTTGATGCTTTCGTAAGTGTTGATGGTATGCAGGGTCGAGAAGACCAGATGGCCGGTTTCGGCAGCTGTCAGAGCCAACTTGATCGTCTCGGGATCGCGCATTTCGCCGACGAGAATGACGTCGGGG
>CAZFUG010000411.1:0-3468 GCA_964522035.1 uncultured bacterium | reverse complement strand
GTCTGTGCCCGCAAACACAGGTGAATCACTGTGCAGAAAGCCTTTGTGAACTACCGCAGGTTTGAATTTTTTGCTTTCAAGCTGTCTGCCATTTTTAGCGTCGATAGATACGGCATTTTCGCCTTCAATGGCCCAGATGCGGTCTTTGCCGATAATGTGGCAACCTGGCACTCTGGTAATGAATTTTTCAACCGGCTGATATTTAACTTCGCGTGACCAGATTACCTTTTCCTGACTCTTTGATGACATGCTGGCATAAGACATGAAACCTATCTGAATACCGGCAAGCAGAGCAATTGCCCCGATAAACCCGACCAGACGGCCATCGCCCCATTCTTTCCCGAACAGCATTTCAAAAAATGATTTCACAATCAGAGAGACAAAGAATTGGGTGAAGGCGACGAGAGCGAGAATACCGGTCATTACACCTGTCATCAGGAGATTGTAAGGGATATCTCTGCGGCTGAGAGCAGATTTGAGAATTTCGCCGATACCATTGAAATTTGTGGTCATCGGTACGATAAAATCGCCGAACCAGGCCGTATAAAAACCGGCAACCAGAGCCACACCGGCCAGTGTGGAGTAGATAATCGAGCGCATCAGCATCTGGGCGAAAAGCATCAGCAGAAGAATGGAGCCGCCAAAGATGTAAGAGGCGATCGTCGTTACTGGAAAGGTCGTGAATTCCCCGAAACTTTTACCAAGAAAGTAAAACTGGGCAACCACCAGCAGTGCAAGCGGCAGCATGATAAAGAAGTTTTTGAGACTGTCTTTAATGCGGTCTTTTCTTGTTTTCCGGGGGGCGCTTTCCGGTTTCTTGATAATTAAGTTTACAGGGTTGTTGTTGGCAACTGGGACTTCATCCATAGATAATTTCTCCTGTAAAGTTAATTCTGACGGAGCCATTATCGGCGGGTATTCCGGTTTTATTAACCCCTTTCACCAATCGGGCAAAATTGCTAATGTTTCTTGACAGGAAGGGCTCCGGGAAATAGAATACTATGGTCAGTTGCTAGTCCCTCAATGTCTGAGAGGTATTTAAGGAGGCTTCCTTTGCCGTCAATGGTCTCACACCTGTTCTTCAAGCTCGCTAACGAAAAGGATTCTGAACTTGAAGCCTGCGAATATCTTGACATGTTTGCCAAAAAATGTGGTTTTGCCGCAGAAACCATCGATGAAATGCGCCTTGCTTTTATTGAGGGCCTTATCAACGCAAAAGAACACGCACCCAAAGATATTCCCGACGGCAGTAAACGCGATATCCACGTAGCGCTGACCTATGCCGAAGATCTCATGCAGATTCAGATTCGCGATTTTGGCAAGGGTTTTGACCCGACTGTCGTTGAAAAGCCTGACATCCGCAAAAAACTCAAGTCTTCACATAAGCGAGGCTGGGGCCTGATGCTGATGGAACGCCTTATGGACGGCTCAGAAATCTCGTCGTTTCCACCTTCCGGCACGCTGATTCATCTCGTTAAAAAACGCCTTGCCGCCGCCGCAACTCCGACTGAAGTCGACACAATGCGCGAACACAAGCGTATTGAAAGACTCAAATACATTCTCAGCAGCTTCATCGATCTCAGTTCGTTCCTTTGCCAGAGCAAGAATCTTCAGGCCGGTCTGCGCTCGATGCTGCGCATCCTCCTCGGAACCCTCGGCGTTTCCCGTGGGGCCATCTATACCTTCGAAAATGCCAACGAAAGTCTTGACTGTCTAGTCGACATCAAACTTCGCGCCAACGCAAGGCTGCCGCAGGTCAAGATCACGCAGAAGCTCTTCGAAAAACTCTCGATCAAAGAAGACGGCGAAGTCACCGACATTATCCGCAACGAAATTGCCGCTTTCAAAGAAACCTTCAAAGAAGGCGAAATCGAACATATTTACGTTCTGCGCACCGACAACCAGAATCAGGGCCTGCTGATCCTTGGCAGCCGCTTCCGCAAAGAAGAAGAAGAAATGTTCGACAGCGAGCTGCTGACGACCATTTCCCGCAATATTTCATCAGCAATCAATACCTACCGCCTGATGCAGAATCTGCGCGATGCCAACGAAGCTCTCGACAGGCGCATCAACGAACTCGATTCGGTACGCGAAGCCAGTCAGACCATTTCCTCTGAACTTGAAATCGAAAACCTGCCGTTCACTGTCGAAGGCATTTTCCGCAGTATCATGAACATTCAGAAGTTTTCGATGGCAATTTTCGACCCGACCGAAAATCGTTACAACATCTGCCAGAACAACCGTGGCCTGCCGCCGACCCTCGACCTCTGGTCTTCACCTGTTTCGCAGCACGTCATCCAGAAAATGGAACCGCTGTATGTGCCTGACGTAAAACGTGAAGAGCGCTTTGCCTTTACCAGAGCGCGCAATTACGCTTCCGAATCCTTTGCGGTTATTCCGATAATCGTGCAGGATGAAGTTCTCGGCCTGGTCAATCTCGCTGACAAAGACGGGAACGGGCAGTTGTCGGCGCGTGATTTCGAACTGGCTCAGCTTCTCTGCAGTCAGCTCGGCATTGCCATCAAGAACGCCAATCTATACAAGCGCGGCATCACTGACGGCCTGACCCGCCTGTATACCAATCATTATTTCAAGATGCGTCTATCCCAGGAAATATCGAGAGTCCGCCGCGTCAAGTCGCCTCTTTCGATCGTCATGGCCGGAATCGACAACCTCGAATCTCTGCTCGAAAAGCATGGTCAGGGTTTTAAAGATGCGGTTCTCGTAAAAGTCGGCTCACTGATCAAGCGCATTATCAGATTCAACGATCTGCCGTGCCGCTATGAAGGCGACAAATTTTCGATCATTCTCCCCGATACCACTATCGAAGGTGCAATGACGGCTGCTGAAAAGGTGCTCGAAAATATCCGCAGCATGATTATCAAACACCAGGAAGCCGAAGAAAAGGTTCAGGTCACCCTGGCTCTGGTTCAGTTCAAAATCAATATGACCATTGGTCAATTCATTGAAACTGGCGAAAAACTGCTGCTATCAGCCCAGAAAGAAGGCGGCAACCGCATCGTCGCTGACAGCCAGAACTAACTACCCAACCCATAAGCAAACCGCCCCTCGCTTAAAGCGAAGGGGCGGTTTTGTTTTGTGTCTGCTTATTCATCAGGCAGTGAATTATCATTCCTAAGAGATTGCCACCGCTTCCGCGAACGCAGGCCTTTGCGGGACGGGGGCAAACAATGTAATTAATGCAATTTCTGCGTGACAGAGTATTCGGCGGGGATGATCTGGAGGGACGAGACTATGATGTTTACTGGCTGATAGCGTTGCCGCTGTCGGTGGGCGGGTTCATTATGTAGTTCACGGCTGCGGACGGAACCGGCAGACCGTAACCAACCATATCATCGACGCCCTGAGCGGCGATGTCCTGGGCGGTCAGGCGCATTGCATTCAGAATCATTTCCGGGTCGGTATCGGGTAGAACCTGGCGGGTCAACAGGTAAATACCGGCAAAAT
>CAZFUG010000410.1:0-3481 GCA_964522035.1 uncultured bacterium | reverse complement strand
TCTCACTAAAACACATTCCAGAGGGTTTTTCAATTCCCCACATCTATTTCAGGGATAATGTTGCTGTGATCATCTTATGCGTGGTAAGCTTGTCTGTACTGAATCTCAAAATATTCTGGTAAGCCACTGATGTTCCATTTTATGGCTGTCTGGTCAGCAAAAAGAGGGCAGAAACTGTCTGGCGCCCGGCACGGGTTCATTCTCTATATCGTTATGGCCGTGCTGCTGGCACTGGCTATTCTCGCTTTTGCCCTGAACAGCTTCAAACAGGGTGCCGTAACTCAGCTGGCACGCACTGTCGATCAGAACCGTCTGGCCCTTCTGGCCCAGTCTGCCAATGCCGAAGTGGTGGCAATGATTCGCAGCCAGGTGAACAGTGACAGCAGCAGTATCTTTTCAAGATTCCGTTCGGTTTTTCCCGAATCGACTCCGGCTGCAGCCATCAATACAGATATTCCTCTCGTAGCTGATTTCGAGCCACAGCAGACAATGCAGATGGCCCAATCGGCAGGTTATCCTTTGCGAATCAAAAGCCGCGCGGTTTTAAGGGTTTATCGCAAAGCAGAATATAGTTCCGTTTCAGCTTTCAATGGCTACCTCGATGTCTATTCACAGGCATTTCGCGAAGGTGTTGAAGATAACGTGATCGAAGCGCATCAGAGACATGATGTCAGATTGCTCGACGTGCGTCACAATCTCGACAGATACGCTCTTTTCGTTAAAAACTATTCGCCCGATTACAACAACGCTTCGCGGCGCATAATCGTTCAGGGCATAAATCCGGCTGGTGCTCACATTTCCAGGGTTTATCTCGGAAACGAGAACTATCCGGATTGCCGCGACAGCGAGAAGAATCTCTGGCTCGATCTGAGCTTTGCCGAGCACAAAGACCTGCCGGGCTTTTCCGAATTGTTTAACTTTTCGGCACTGCAGAAGTTTCCGGGTGGTTCTGGCGACAGCAGTCTGTTAACCTTCAAGGAAACTCAGTTTTCAAGCCTTTCCGGCATCACCGTCGATCAGTTTTACCGGGTTAAGGCGGTCATGCGTATTTACGAGGTTTTTGTCAATGACGCTGCCGATGGCTGTGCCGGCAAACGCCAGGATTTCAAGACCGGTGACGACCTGAAAAAGAAATGCGCCGACTCGAAGAAGAATTCGAACAGCAACGCGGCCAGTTACCAGATCTGCGAAGATTTTGAAAAGAATGCTTCCGGCTTCGACTATTCGAAATGTTCCGGTTTCAAAAAAATTCTCAACACCTGCATTGTCGAATGGAAATATCACCATGGCTATGTCGATGCAGCCGGCGTCTGGGATGTCGACAGCTACGAGCGGCCGAATCTGCCAAATCCGCGTCAGTGGGTGACGGCGCTCGCTTATAAGGGACTTTCTGACCTTTCCGAAGAGTTCGGTAAAAAGGGCCCGTTTTTCAATGCCTATCTCGACAAAAAGGGCGATGACCCATCTGACAGCGCCTCGAAAGTATATAACCCAGAAAGAATGCGGATTGGGCGCATGCTCAAACTCTACGGTTATGACAACAAGACCCCGGTTCTGGTCGAAGGGCCGGCATTTCTGCGCTTTTTCAAAATCGCTTACCTCGACACCTTTACCAAGCAGATCGATTTTTTCGATCAGAAGAAAGATGTCATTCCCGAGCCTGTGCCTCTCGCTTTCCGAAGGCCTCAGCTGAAGCCGAAAAGTTTTCTCAATACCGAACTCGGCAATCAGCTTGCCGCCTCACCATATTTTTCTGACAAGATGATGATGAGCAGATCTATCGACAACATTTCGGTAAACGCCCTTCTCGGAAAAAGCGTGACCTTCTATGATGGCGAGCGCAAGCCTGTAACCATCAACCCGCTCACGACTCCGGCCCCGACCTTCCTTCACCCGGTGCAGAAACCTTCGGCAACTCCGGCTCCGGCCCGCATGTTTGGTCGTCTTGTCGATTTCAAAACCGCTAGCTACAACTACCCTTCACCGAAAGAATTCATCGAGAACCGTGTTTCCACAGTCGATGGCAAAAAGATCATGTTTCTCGACGGCCTTATTTATATTGAAGCGGGCGATCTGGATATCTCTGATATCAAATACTACAGTGGCAAGGGTATTATCTATCTTGGCAGTGGCGACTGCATAATCGGCAATCTTGGCCGCTATCGCGATCAGCTTAAAACGAACGATTCGCTGCGTATTTATCTGCGCCAGGGCCAGTATCGCATAAAAGACACCGCCGACGAAGTTGAAATAGAGGCTTCACTGGCTGCTTTTTTCAATCCGCACGGTTCGACCGATCCGAACCGCATTGGCACTCTGCTTGCCAACCGCAAGAAAAAGATTCTGATCAAAGGCAATCTGCTGCTTGATTACCTCTATGTCCAGGATACGAGCAATTCGGGCCTGGCAAAAGACGGAGTTCTGATCATCGAGCATGACCCGTTGCTTTATGAACCAGCCCTTGAAGTGGCCGGCAAAAAAATGGACCCGTATCATATCAGCATCGGGCCGGTAAAAACCTCATTCTCGATAAATGCCGGAGGTAAGACATTCTAATGGATCAGGCGCGCTGGATGATCGTATTTTCGGTTGTGGTCTGCATGAGCCTTACTCTTGGGCTCCTGAAGTTCTTCGCCGGACCTGCGCCGGTAGAGACTGTTCAGGAAGAGCAGCAAATCGGAGCAAATGCAGAACTCCCTGCTGCCATGGCAATTGAAAAAGGGCCTGCAGCGGGTTCTCAGTCTCTGAGAGAAATCCGTTTTCCCGAGCCACCGGCGCATATTTTCTCAGTTGCGGGGCAGGCTGAAAATAACCGTGAAGCTGAAGCCTTTGCCAATGAAGGGAAAATTCTGCCATGAGTTTACCCACCGGAAATTTTCATTTTCACCGCCGCGGCATGGGTTTCGTCGAAGTTCTTATTGCGGTTCTGGTCGTTTCAGCCTGCGCCGTGCCCGTTATTTACATGGTAACTTCTTCACGTACCGACACTTCAAAGGCAATTCATTATCTGCGGGCCGTCGAACTGGCGAATGAAGTTATTGAATGGGCATCACTGGCTGAATTTTCACAAATAGATGACAGCACTTTTTCGGCTTTCTGCGGTTCGATGGTTGAAGAATCCGGGAGTGGGCTGACACCGATTAATGTAGCGGTAAGTGCCCCGTCTCACCCGGTATGGAGCAAAGATGGGCTTATGACCGGCGCTCTACAATATTCTGACCAGTATAATAATGCCTGGTTCTTCAGGGAAGTGGAAATCAGCGAGGTTAATGACAGCTATCTTCAGCCCGGCCTGCTTAAAAAGGTTACTGTAAGAGTTAAATGGAGCGAGGCGCACCGGCCCGCCAATATTAACCTTCCTGATGACCGTAATCGGCAGGTCGAGCTTTCGGTTCTGCTTTTGAACGACAAAAACCTGACTTACTGATGGGTGGCAGATGCAAAACAGAGCAAAACATAATATAAAACGGCTTCTGACAAG
>CAZFUG010000409.1:3282-3489 GCA_964522035.1 uncultured bacterium | reverse complement strand
CTCAGATTCGTCAGACGGCGCTGAAAATAATCGCCAGTCAGATTGAGTTTTTCAGAGGTAATATCAGTCCGCTGATTGAAAAGGCCGAAAATTCAGGTGATGCCGATGATCAGGCCCTTGCGGCACTTATAAAATGGAAAGCCGGTCACACCGATGGCTTAAGTCGACTGCAGAATCTGCTTTTTTCACTGAAAACTTCAGAATCAG
>CAZFUG010000409.1:0-3272 GCA_964522035.1 uncultured bacterium | reverse complement strand
AAAAACTGTTGGCAGAAGCTGCGGCCCGCGGCATTCAACTCAAAAAGCCCGACGCAAAATCAAAAGCAGACTTCAAGCTGCCAGATCGCTGAATTTGGCACCCTGCAGCTCACCACTTTGAATACTGGTCGCCACGCAGCGATGTATAAGCCGGGTCAGAGCTGCGCACATCGACAATGGGAGCGCCGATTGTGGTTGCCGGATTGTTGATTTCAACCCAGACATCGCCGGCTCCGGTTCTTGAAGTCTTACTCGAGATTTCCCATCTGATTGCAGCAAAAATCGGGTTCAGTGGCAGTCTGCGAAGGTAATAGCCATAGTTTGCGCCATTTACGAGGCGTTGAGTGGTTAACAGTTCGTTAAAAGAGTTTGGGAAACGCAGCTGGTCCTGGTGAAAAAGATCCATTGCTGCCCGCATTTCAAGAAGTGCAAAGCGCAGTCTCTCTTCTTTTTCTCTTTGTGAAACTATGTCTGCCGTCTGAATTCCGACCAGCGAAACCAGCAGAATCAGGGCTGTAACAACAACTACCTCGACGAGTGTAAAACCATTTCGCACAATGTTCAATCAATCGTATGTTACTGAGGTTGAGCCAGACTGTGTAAGCGTTCTTCCATCGGTTGCGGCAACTGTGCCGGCAAGGGTAAATGTTCCGGTAGGTCCGGCCACGGCTGGGAAAATAAACCGGAAAATACTGGCGGAAACCTTCTGAACAGAAGTACAACCTGCCGGGGCGGTGACTGCTGCAGTATTGAGAGTTGCAGTGTTAACTTTTCGCGAGAAACTAACTTCAAGAGTTGTGTTATTAATTCTTCTTGCAGAAGCAATGACAAAGTCAGGTTTCCAGGTTACCAGCAGATCATCGGCATTGGCACTTATAACTCTGGCGTCTGCTGCAACGCCAGAAATTCCATCTGGTCCGCGAGACCATATTGCACCACTGTCAACTTCATATTCGTAATCATTTCCCCATGGATCGCGAGGCATAACCTGTCCGGTAAAAGATCTGAAATCCTGCAGGTATTTACCGATCAGCGGAGTCAGGTTATTCGCGGTCGTGAACGAAGAATTTTCGACCTGATCGTACATTGCCAGGGCTTTTCGATAGGTTTGCAAATCTGCCTGGGCCGCAGTTATCTTCGACTGGTTTACATAATCTTGATAAAATGGCAGCGCCAGAGCCACCAGGGCGGCCAGAATGCCGACTACGACCAGCAGTTCCAGCAACGTGAATCCGGACCTGCTCTTTTTATGCAACTTTTTTTCGGTTTTCACCATTCAGTTTTGCCTGTTACTTTGCAAACAGATTTTTCTAAACCAAAGAGATAATCGGCAAAACCAATTTATTCAATTAGCTTTTTCTGCAGAAAAAAATTGATTCAGATTCTCACTTTGTCGAGTCTGTTATAATAATACAGACAAAGATTTTTGTCTCGCAAATTGAATGTTTAAGGTTAAACGGTTGCAAAATTCTGTAAATACTGAGAGTCGGCGCGGTTACGTGCTGCTCGGCCTGTTGCTGTTTTTCACCGTTCTTGGCCTTTCCGGCACAGTTACGGTTTTAGAGCAGGACACCCGGTTGAAACGTTTCAGCGAAGAAGACCTCAAACTGAATCTCGATGCCCTGCGGCGCGGGATCGACCTTTATCGTTACCGCTACACCATCACCACGCCTGATGCAGGTAAAATCACCGCGCTCGAGACCGCAATGCTGGCCGGTCCTGACCAACTTGCAGACCTGCTTGCCGGCGAAAGCTTTGTCAGAGCCAGAGTCGCGACTGGCACCATGCAGTGGCGAATTATCGATAATCTCATAAAAAACCCGAGTTTTGAAACCGACGACACGACAGATTATGGTCTCGTCGGCACCTGGCGTGGTAATTACACAGCAAATGACGGAGTACCCAACGGCTGGAGACTCAACGCCGATGGAGCTGAACAGGAAATCATCATTAACACAGCCGCAACCTATGTGGTAAGTTTCTGGGCAAGGTCGACAAGCGCTACAGCCAAGGCGGTTCTTAGAATCAGAATCAATGCGGCCGCCATCCCGACTCTTGAAATCAATGCCACCGGCACCGAATGGCAAAGATATTTCGGCAATTTTGCACTCGGCGCAGTGCCGGCTACGGTAAGGGTCGAACTGCTGCAGACTGGCACCGTTTCGGGCGACACAACCTTCATTGATGGGTTGATGCTCGAAAGATGGGTTCCACCTGCCGGCACCCCCGGTGGCGCTCTGCCGGTTGCCTCTGCCTGGACCGACAAGTATCAGATAGTTCCGGCAAAAGCGGTGAGTGCATTGCAGGAACGAGCCTTCAAAACCGAGCTGACCGCCCCTTCTGGCTCAGATATTTCGAGTTACAGCTGGTGGTTTCAGTGGTAAGGCGATATTGATCAGGGTTTAACCAGGCGCAACGATGTACCCTTATTGGGAGCGCTGGCATCTTTTCGCGGCGAACCGTATTTGTTCTGACCGTAGTATTCTTCGTAGGTATCGGTCGGGTAGCTTCTGTCGTCGCGGGTTCCGATGAATACCTTGTAAGTCGGTCTGAATTCGATCGTCTGCTGCGCCAGAGGCGACGCATGCCCCAGCCCATCGGTAAAAATTACCGATACGGTTTTGAAGCCCGGAACCAGATCGAGTGTCCAGGGGTAGGATGCCGGGGTCAGCAGCGGGTTGTTGATGGTTGTCCAGACCGTGCCGTTGTTGCTGATCTGAGCTTTGGCAATGCCGCTCGGGTCAGAAACCGTGAAGGTCAGATAAACGACAGAGGTGGCAGTGGTCGACTCGCCGAGATAAACCCCGGCTTTTTTATTGATGTAGAAAGATGCGTCTAGCGGCGAAGGCGGCGTCAGGTCGACTCTGATACCATTCGATGGAGTCCCAAAGCTGGCAGCCGGGCTGAATACGAGCGTTCCATCACTGTAACGCCCTGATCTGTCACGAACTCTGATGCGCCCATAGTAGTTTTTGGCGTCTTCATCAAATTTATAAAGATACGAAGTCACTGCACTGCCAAGCAATGTACTGGTTGCGATCTGCGTAAACCCGGCGTCTGTAGCCACCTGAATATGCACGTCAGCAACACCTGAAACCGCATCAGAATGACTGAAGCCGAAATAAACCCAGGAGTCTGAAGAAACATTGTGGTCGGGGTCATTATTGCCGGCCACCAAATCAGTCGTAGCACCGGCAGAAGGATCTACCAGATCGAGTGTGATACCGTCAGTCGTCTGCCATGCAGCTGAAAGATTGCCGGCAATATCTTCA
>CAZFUG010000408.1:0-3509 GCA_964522035.1 uncultured bacterium | reverse complement strand
ATGGTTCGAGGGCAACTTCGAAGATTACGAAAGCATGTATCTCAAAAAGCTTGGAGCTGCAGCCAACGATAACCGCCGTGCCAAGTTCCGCCGCTTTGCTCTGTAAACCGACATTTCAATTTCGGTATCGGTAAAGCATCAGCCCCCGCAGTCTTTTGCAGACTGCGGGGGCTGCTTTTGCATGCAACTCATGCATTCTGATTCTGCTGCTGAGTCAGATTCGGTCTTTCGTCATAATTGATTGCACTGTCTGCCCGTTGCTTCTGAGGAACCGGTATCAGCGAAGTGTTCGCGGTAATCTTAGCAAAAACAGCATGTACAAACGCTTTTCAGTTTTCCGGGCATAATCGCACCGGGATGACTCGCAGAATTTATCTGCCGGATGTGATAACGGGCTCGCAGGTTGGCTCTGTCTGATGGCTAAAGTTGTTTACAGGTGGCTCAAATGGGAGTATTAAAAGAGATAGTGTCTGTAATTGCTTTCGTGCATGTGCAAAACGCAATCTGGCCAGGCGATTTTTTTGCGGTTCTGTTCAGGAGTAAAATATGCGATTGAAAATGGCTATAACAGTATTTTTTCTGGCTGCTTCACTTGCCGGTTCGATACCGGTAGCGCTGCATGCCGATGCGTTCGGTCAGCTGGTCGATGAAGCGGGTGGCTCTGTTCCAGACGTGCCCGATGTTCCAGACCCGACACCGGTTGATGATGGCAGCAATTCTGGTTACGACAACAGCAATAATTACAACAGCTCAGACAGCAGCTCATATAATGATTCCTCCAGCAGCGACAGCAGTTCATACAATAACAACAGCTACGACAGCGGCAGCAGCAGCTATTCTGGCAGCTCGAACAGCAGCTATTCAGGTTCATCAGACAATGAGAATACTTATACCGGCCCCTCGATATGGGACCTTTTCCGACCGGCACCACGTGACCCGGTGCTTGAGGCAAAACGCCGTGAAGAGCGCCAGAAAGCCCGTGAAGAGCGTGCAAGAAGGAGAAAAGAAGCGGCAAAAAGAAGAAAATCTGAGCGTGAAGATCGCGAATGGCAAGAAAAGCAGCGTCGCAAAGACGAAATAGAGCATTCGCGCGGCTTTGTGCCGCCGCCCAGACAGCCGCGCGGTACTCTTCCAAGTCTTAAGCAGCCTGCAATTAATGTGCCGGCCGGCCAGGAAGGAAAAGCTCTGTCTGAAAATCAGTTCAGAATTGCAACCCTGCTGAAAAAGGGAACTTTGACCGATCAGGAAAAGCAGGTGCTCGAGCAACTGCAGCAGGCCTGCAGAATTCTTTACAACCGGGCGATCGGCAATGAGAATCTCAGCGCCGAAGAAAGAAGCCGCATCAAGCTCAGTGTGCCGGTTGCCGATTTTGCCGATCCTCAGATCGCAACCAGTCTAGTTGAACAGTTGAACCGGAAGTCGATCTGATAAAAAAATACAATAAAGAAAAGCTCCAGACTCTTGCCGAACAGATGGTTGGAGAAGGTGTTGAAAACGCTGTCGAAGGCGGTCAGGATATCTTCGAGAATTCGCTTGGCTTTGCAAAAGTGACTGCAGCGATCCAGAAAGGTGATGTTCCGGCCGCCGGCAAGGAAGTTCTCGATTTCATGGTAGGCAAGATCGGTTCACCCCAGGCCGGGTTTGCGGTAGAAGGCGGCCGCATGTATTCTGATGTCGCTTTCAAGGCCATGGATAATTTTATGAAAAAGGCGATGGGAGCTGTGGGTCAGGACTTCAACTCTCAGGAATTCTGGCAGAAAGTTCGCAGTGAAATGAATGTCGGCCAGAAAACGGTTCTCGAATTTATCGGAGGCCCCGATGGAAAGTAAAATCCGTTATTTTCTGCTGATTTTTGCAGTTGTTTTGTTGCTGCCACTGCCGGTTACTGCTTCATTCGATCCGATGTCCGATTCAACCGTGGTTCTGCCGGCAGGCAGCGGTGTCAGTTATCGCTGGGTTGTACCCCCGACAACCATGGAAAAGCCGATTCCGAAGCATACCCTCAACGAGATCAGATTTTCGGTCGATGCGTCGGGCAACCCCTGGATCGGCATTGATAACCGCAGACTGATCAACCCGGTGCGTGAAGTGGTTGCCGCCGTGTCAGAACCTTTTCAGGGGCTGGTGCATCTTGATAACGGTCAGATGCTGCTGACCACCGTGCGAACTCTCGGTTTCATCGCCCCCTCGGCCAAAGTCGAATTCGACGCTGCCGGCCTGCCTCTTATGGTTTATCAGCCAATCTGCGATCTTCCGGCTTATTATAGCCGTATTTACCGCGCTGCAGGTAACTGTGTTTATCTCGTGGCTGAAGATGCCCGCAGCAGAACCAGTTCTATTTACGTTCTCAGACCGGAAATGTCTTCAACACAGGGTATGAAGGAACTGCGCGGTTACAAAAAGATTTTTCAGACCGGTGACACGATAAATGCGGTCGCCGGTGATGGTGACAACACTTTCATTGCAGTTGGAAAAACCGTTTTCATGCATACTCTGGCAGACAATAAGATTACCGCGGTACCTGCTCAGCCTGCCGAAGAAGTTCGTGACCTGGTTTATCAGGCCGGGCTTGGTCTTTACTATACAACAGCTTCTGGTGTTGGCTTTCTTGGGGCTAAAAGGGCGTTCAGGTTTATCGAAACTTCACACCCGAGAATTGCTCTGCGTGGTCAGAGCCTGCTGGTTCTGTTTCCGCGAAATCTTGGGGTGATGGCTTTCGATAATATAAAAAATCTCTGGAATTATGACTATAAGCTGGAGGCAGCAGGGGAGTAGCGGTACGATGAGTCGGCGGGTATAATCAAAAGATAATCAAGGAGTACAACAACCATGAGCCGAAAAAAGTTTAACCGCCTGGCTGTCTGGGTGCTTGCTTTTGTTATGCTTGTCGAGCCGATGCTGATTCCGGTGGTTCGGGCTGCTGAACTGCCGAAGCCTTCTATAAATACTGAAGAGGTAAATGGCCTGGTCAGCCTCGAAAAAGTGGTTGCTCCGGCTGAATACCTCGAACAGATAATGCGCCTGCGTGGCAAAAGTCGTGCTGAGGCCGAAGCGCGCGCATGGGGTGAATGGATGTCGATGCTCAACTCAAGCCTGATGATGGCTGACGATGGGGCCACCGACGTTTTTGGTTTTTACGAATCGATGAAAATGCTGCGTGAGAACAGCACAATTCTGGCCGATGTTGCCGAAGTGTTCAGAGCCATTGTCGGTTTTACGATGCGTGGTTTTGCCTTTGTAGGCAGATCGAGGCTTTCGGCAAGAACAGCCAACCTGATGATCGGTTTTATGCGCCTGAACAATCTTGTAAACATGGCTGACACAACCATGTCGGCGGTTCAGGGCAGCAAATTTCTGGATTTCATGGAATTCACCGCTCCGCCCCCATGCTGGAACAACCCGGAAGTTGCCGGTCAGGGTTTCAAGTCATACTGGCGCTGGGTACAGAAAAAAGCCGGCAATAATGCGATTCCTGATGAACTGACCAACGGTCAGGGCATTGCCCGCAG
>CAZFUG010000407.1:2391-3548 GCA_964522035.1 uncultured bacterium | reverse complement strand
GTGTATTCCGGAATACGATTATGACCAGTGCATTGGCTGCGAAGCCTGTGTTAAAGCTTGCCAGCGCAAGGTTACCGGCGCTCTCGACATGAACGGCAGCAAAGTGGTGCGCGATGAGCGGCGCTGTATCGGCTGCGGTGAGTGTGTGCTCGCGTGCCCGACCTCAGCCTGGACCCGCAAACCCGGCAAATACTACCGTCTGCTGGTCATGGGCCGCACCGGCAAAAAGAATCCGCGGCTGGCGATGCCGTTTCTCGACCGGGTAAACGAAGAAGTGGTGACGAAGGTCATCGCCAATACCATGGCCTATGTCGACCGTTACATTCTGCGCTGCCTGCCAAAGGAACACATCGGCTACATCGTTGATCGCACGGGTTTCAATGTTTTTCGCGACGAGGTACTGCAGGGCGTGGTTCTGAACCCTGAAGCACGCATGGCCAAGACGATTCAGTGGCCGGGCTACAACACGCTCAACGACGCGAATCTGAAGTCACCCAAATAAGCCTGCAGAAAGCAGGTTTTGCCGGTTCTCGATACTTTGAAAACCTTGATAAGAATAGCAGTGCAATAATTAAAAATAATAAGGAGTCGCATGTACCAGGAAACCCTTCAGAAGATGGTAGCGATGGCGCTTGCCAAAGTTCAGCTGCTCAACGGCAGCAGGCTCAGATATTTTATCGTTTCGATGCTGGCAGGTCTCTATGTCGGCCTCGGGATCATTCTGATTCTTACAATTGGCGGGCAGATGGGTTCTGACCCGTTGACGAAGACCCTGATGGGTGTGAGTTTCGGCATTGCCCTGAGTCTTGTGATCATGGCCGGTTCAGAATTGTTTACCGGCAACAACATGATCATGACCGCTGCCAGTCTCGACGGAAAGGTGCCCTGGGGCGACAGTCTGCGCATCTGGGTCTGGTCGTGGTTTGGCAACTGGGCCGGCGCGATTCTCGTTTCGGTGCTGTTTTATCTGGCAGGTCGCACTGCCGGTTCGACCGGGGTATTTGCCGGCACGGTTTCGGCGGCTAAAATGTCGGCGCCTTTTATGAGTCTGTTTTTTCAGGGGTTTTTGTGTAATATTCTTGTCTGTCTTGCGGTTCTCTGCAGTCTGAAGCTCAAAGAAGAAACGGCGAAGCTGATCATGATCTGGTGGTGTCTTT
>CAZFUG010000407.1:0-2381 GCA_964522035.1 uncultured bacterium | reverse complement strand
TTCATCACCAGCGGTTTTGAGCACAGTATCGCTAATATGACAGTTTTGACCATTGGTCTTCTGGCTGCTCCGGGCCCGGAAGTTACCATGGCCGGGTATTTTTACAATCTTGGCGTGGTTGGCCTGGGTAATCTTCTTGGCGGTGCTGTTGTGCTTGGCGGTGGCTACTATCTGGCCGGAAGGCAGCAGGCAGAACCCGCCGCCGCATGAGCCCGCGGCTGATAGGGGCGGCCGCATCTGTTTTCAGCGCACTGCTGCTGGTGCCGGTGCAGGTTTTTCCGAAGCTGCCGCTGCTGCTGGCCGAACGCTTTTACACTGGCGCAGGTTGGGTGCAGATCGCAATAATGTCGGTCTATGCCGGCTGGCTCGCCGGCTGTATGGCTGACCCGGTGGCGGCGCGACGGCTAAGACCGCGCATCTGGCTGCTGTTTTCGCTGGTCTTTTTTCTGCAGCTGTTTCTCGGACTTGCCGGTATCGAGCGGTTGTTGATGACCGGCAAGCTGCACCTGCCGGTGCCGGCTCTGATAGTTGCCGGGCCGATCTACCGCGGCAGCGACTTTTTCATGCCGGTTCTGTTTACGATAACGGTTCTGCTGGTCGGCACTGCCTGGTGCAGCCATCTCTGCTATATCGGTGCCTGGGATGACCTCTGCAGCCGTGCCCGCAAAGAACCGGCCGAACTGCCAGGCTGGTGGTCGCGGGCCCGCCATGCCATTCTATTGCTGGTTTTCGCCTTTGCCGCTCTGTTGCGATATTTTGCGGTTGGCTGGCAGACGGCACTTCTGCTGGCAGCAATTTTTGGTCTGGCCGGGGTTGGGGTCATGCTGGCGGCCTCGCGCCGGCTGGGTCTGATGGCTCATTGTACAACGTTTTGCCCGATGGGTCTGATCGGTAACTGGCTGGGGCGGTTTTCGCCATGGCGCATGCGCATCGATGCCGGATGTACAGCCTGTATGCAGTGCCGGCGCGTCTGCCGTTATTCGGCTCTCGAGCGCGATAATATTCTGAAGCGTCGTGTTGGTTTGTCATGTACACTTTGCGGCGACTGTGTCTCAGCATGCCACGGCGGCCAGATCGGTTACCGCCTGCCGTTGCTGAACAAAGAAAAGGCGCGTGCCGTGTTCGTTGTTTTAATAACCTCACTGCATGCGGTATTTCTTGCTGTCGCCCGGATCTGAAAAGACAATCGGGCCGGTTTTCCGGCCCGATTGTTGTGCAGACTGGCAATCATTCTCAGGTCAGCTTTTGCGCCAGTAGGCGCTGCAGTCAGGTTTGCGGTCCATGAAACCGTATTCGATCAGGTAGCGGCGGATGGTCACGTAGTCGCTGTAGACTTCCTGAAGAATCGCGTTCACTTCTTTTTCGTTGTAGATGCGGTTGTGTTCGAAGCGCTGCGCGATATGACGCAGGACAACGAGTTTGCATTTTTCTTTCAGCACGAAGGTTTTGAGTGGCCCGTTCAAACCGTCGGGGAAATACTTTTTCAGCAGTTTTTCGCTTTCCTCTTCGGTTACTTTGTAGCGATCATCGACCATAGTCGCGGTTTCGTGCGGTTGAATGTAGCGTGGTTTTTCGTTTTCGCGCTCACGCAGGAGCGTCATCAGGGTTAGAAACATTTTAGCCTGCCTTTCTTTTTCTTTGAGTGAGAAACGATGATTGCGTATGGTTGAAATGCTGCCTATCTGCATTTCCTGCTGAATCTGCTGGTCAGAAAGACCTTTGTAGAAGCGGATCAGCAGTTCGGTTTGATGCTCAGACAGGCCGGTGCTTTTTTTGTCGAGCCCCAGCAGAAATTCGAAGACCGAACCATGCGACCGGCTGATGTGCAGTTGCATGAAGCGGTGCGCTTCATAAAGGGTTTCGCCATCGCGATATATCAGCCCTTTTTCGATTTCGCGACCACAGGCCAGGCATTCGAGGTGGTTTGTGTGATCGTTGAAGCCCTGTTTGAGAATTTCGACCGGCAGGTCGAACAGGTCGTCGCGGGTTTTCATAATTCTGGCTCCTTTTAGATTTGCAATAATAATATCGGCTTATTTATAGATATTTTAAATTAAAATCTATAAAAATGCAAGTTTATTTAAATTTTATCTATTTATTTATACAAAGCAGAATCGAATCAAATGCGGTTGCCGGGTTTTTGGCGGCTGGTTTGTTAAATTTTTAACATAGCTGCGGGGTACAACCAGAAAAAACCTTTTATGATGCCGGTTGTGCGGTTGGCATGGCTTTTGCTTTACTGCGGTCACCAACTAAAAACATCAGGAGAAAGAAAATGAATAAAATTATGCGTCTCGTGCTTGTGGCTCTGCTCGTGGTCATGACTCTGCCGGTTTTTGCTCTGAATACCAGCAATTTGTCGAAGGCCATGGATACTGCAG
>CAZFUG010000406.1:0-3558 GCA_964522035.1 uncultured bacterium | reverse complement strand
TGATTTTTGCAACAGCCATCGTTGCCATGCCCGCCGCAATTGCCGAGCCAATTATGGTTGATACACGCCTGATGCTGCTTGCCCACCCCATGTTTGCAAAGTTCGACCACGAAACATCCAGGTTCAGCGGCACTTCCTCTGAATTTGTCGAAGGCGGCCAGGAAGGCGTTGACCAGCTGATCGCCGAAATTCGCCGTCTCGATGCCTGGCTGCTTAATTCACCAAAGCATCTCCAGGAAAAGCTCAAGAATGTGCCCGTGCCTGACCGGGCAGCAGCCGAGAGAGCTTTTCTGACAGAAAAACGCGGTGTCGAAGCGAAACTGGCAATGCTGCAGATTCGCGCCTACAATGCACGTCTGGTGCCGGGCCGGCCGGGCGTAACACCAGAAGCATCGACAATGCCGCAGATAAACGAAATTACTGCAGACATCAGGGCCGTTCTCAGACAGCTCAAAGACACCTATAAAACTGATGTAATAATCGATACGGCAGAACTTCTGCCAATCGTTGCAAAACCACGGGCGACCTCACCAACGCTTGCTGCCAATCTTCATGCCCGCATCTGGAAAGATCCCGGCATCGCTTCCAGCCCTGAATTTGCTGCCTGGCTCGACGAAGCCGACAGCTGGTGGGCCGGGAAACTCGGGCTCGATGCCAGCGTAATTCCGGTTGGCGCAAAAGATGCCAGACTAGAAGCAGTCAAACTGATAGAAGAACGCACAAAGGGGCTCAAAAAATGAGATTTTCAGCCAGAACAACCCTGTTTATAATTGTCATGATCTTCAATGCCATGACCGGTAATAACTGCCTGACAGCCGCTGAAGGCGGCTGGGCAACCGTAGACACACGAATTCTTCTTATGCTGCACCCAGAAATGAATGGTTTCGATTACAGCAATGGCAGGTTTTTCCGTGAAAAAGGTGAGAAAAATATAGAAAAAACCATCAGCGAACTGAAGATTGCGCATGAACGGGCCAGCAAAGAAAACGCGCCCCTCAGAGAGCGCCAGGCAAAGCTGCTCCAGGAAAGATTCAGCCTGGCTCAGCAGAAAAGTCGCACCGACGGAGCCCCGGCCCCTGGCGACATCGAAAAGTTCCGCAAAGAAAAAGCGGTTCTAGAAAGCTCGCTTGAAGAGATCAAACGCCAGAAACCGGCAAACCGTGACGCCGAAAGGCTTTTCGCCGCCAGACGCGTCGACCTGCAGGACCGGCTTGAGGTAATCAACAGCCGTCTGGCAGGATCAATCAGCAACGAAGAAGCCGACAAAACCGCCGCTCAGATTGACGAAAAGATCAGAAAACTCGATGATGAACTGATCAAAACAGCTGATCAGATACGCCTCAACGAAGAAAAATCATTACAGGCAATCTATCTGAACAGCGAAGAAACTGCTGCGCGCCTGACAAAAATAAGAGAAGAGATAGACAGCCTTATAAAAAAAGCCGCAGAAGACAGTAAAATCACCACGGTAATCGACAATTCCTTCGCCATGCGCACTCCACAGCGAAAAGAAAAACTGAAAATGATACCGGCTACCGATGAGGCCCCCGACGTTGTTTCCTCATCGCTGTTTCACGCTTTCAACAATCTCACCATCGACCCGGCATTTGCGGCAACAGTTCAAGGCCCAGATGGCAGCCCGCTGCCACCCGAACACCTGATTGTCGGGCGTTCACTCGGGATGCAGAGCAACCTGACGCAGTATCTTGAATTCCGCAACTATCTGCCCGAAAAAGTTGCCGATTTTTCAAACGGCCGCATGTTCATCATGGGCGGCACAGATCTTACCCCATGGGTAGCTCGTCAACTTTTCGACCGCTATAAGATTCCAGAATCTGTAAGAAACGCTTTCATGGTAACCCTGAGAAATTACCTCAATTTCGACCGTGACCCGGCAGTACGCGAACGCAACTACTGACCTCCGCCCTGACCAAGGCTTCTCTACAAGGAGGGAGCTTATGAGAAAAATGTTTAAAATGGTTCTGGCAGTCATATGCTTTGCCATGGCCTGTTTCCCGGCAATTGCCCAGGAAAGGCTGCACCCGTTTTACGAACAGAACGGCGACTGTTACGTTCTCGTGGGCGAAGGCAATGCCAGAGCCGTATGGGCTCTCAACAATCTGGTAGCAGGAGCTGCAGCGTTGCCTTTATATGATCCGGGTGATGCTTACGGCATCACAGCGGCTCAGAAGTGGAACACAACACTGCTGAAGTCAGACAAAGACCTGTTCACTTTCGCCGGCGCTGAAGGCGCTCTAACCAGTCTGACAGGCCAGCTGGCTCCCAGACGCATTATCATGAACGCGACCTCCAACGTCTATGGCTTCAATGAAGTGCCTCCCTATACCGTGCACCGTTTTCATGGCGCACCGAACGCCAGTCCGACCGGGCGCGGCAACCACCCGTCAGGCACGATCAATTCACTTTTCGGCGGCATCGATTATCCGTGTAATACCGTTCCGGCAGCCGTTGCCACCATGCCAGGCTATTACTGGTATCCTATGGGCAAAGGTTTTTATCATTCTGCCGACGTCGTGGTCTGGAGTAACTGGACTTACGGCCATGGAGCGGACAACAGGCGCAGCACCTCCAACCCTCCGCCAGTTGGCGAGAGATACAATCAGCAGACAGATGGTTCACCGCCGACCAAAGGCCCATGGGCGGCCTGCTGCGCCGGTAACCGGCCAGGAAACGGCTGGATCAGAGGCGGCTGGGTTCGCCGCCTGATCCGCGAAAATCTTTTTGGCGCCTACCGTAACATCAAGCTGTTCAAATACCGCATAGATTCCGGAGCACCCTCGCCGACCCTGGACCGTGACGTGGCAAACGTTCTCGCCCGTGTAACCGGCACCATGGACATGAACGGCGAATGCTGCGACGGTTGTATCGCCAGGGTCGACGGCGCAGCGATGCCCGGCGTTCCGAGCCCGTATCTGTCGTGTATCTATTCGTCGATCGTCAATCGCACCTATCTCTACCGCCGCGACCAGGATTCAACCAGCTTCACCCTCAGCGGTTCGAATATCAACGACCAGCTGGTGGGCAACGGTGGTGACCTCACCTGCAAATTTCTCGGTATCAGCTCAAAAAGCGAAACCGGCAACTACGTCTACCTGCTTGGCCTGAACCAGATCAACCAGTGGCTGACTGAGGCCAACGCTCCGGCGAGCATGAAGTTGAATCAGCTGACTGACGTGGCCGTTTCCGACCAGTGGTGGCAGACCGGCGGTATGATTTACGCTTATGACGCCACCAAAGGCAGCGTTTACTGTTTTGTCCGCAACGAAAACGGCGCTAATGGTATCCCGAGCGAAATCAACGTCAGCGCTGACGGCGTTCTGCCTGACAAGATCGGCGCCGACGGGCACGGCTCACTGTATATGCTGCGCACTGAATACGACCCGGTCAATACCAGCTCTTTCCGTGACGGCAATGAAAGCCGCAAGTTTGCAAGCGGCACCATAGCCGGCGGGCTTGCAAAGTTCACGGCAGAATTCAAACAGAATGTCTACAAAACCGTTTATCGCCGCCTTTATGACCAGGGTGGCCGCATCGAGA
>CAZFUG010000405.1:0-3585 GCA_964522035.1 uncultured bacterium | reverse complement strand
CAGGATTACCTCGCAAAAGTCCTTGGTATCTGAATAAGGTTTGCGTTTGCCCTGGAAAAGTGGCTGCATCTGATGAAGTTTTCGAAGGCCTATGCTAGAATGAAAATAGACCTGACCAAAGTGTTTCCCAACGAGGAGGAAATGGCCATGGCGCTTACTGAACACACAAAACTGCACGCTGACGAAGCCATGCGCATCCGCATGGAAGACCGCGAACGCGCCAGAATCGACGAGATACTTCTGCGCAACGCCTACTTAAAAGAAGGCCGGACCGAAGGCAAAGCTGAAGGCAGAATCGAAGGTAAAATAGAGGGCAAAATAGAGGGCAAGACTGAAAAAGCCAAAGAAATCGCCAGAGCTTTAAAAAGCGAAGGGATGAACGACGAATTCATCACGAAAATCACCGGCCTCTCGCCCGAAGAACTCAAAAATTGCCTCAAGGCTGACTGAAGCAGCCAAAAGCCTGGTTATTTTGGCTATATGAAAGCAAAACTGCATTGTTCTGGCACCATTCAGCAGCGAAGCTTAAGAACTCATTTGAAACAACAACCTCACTCGTTGCTTTGTGCCAAGAAAAGACTTGATTTAACGCCGGCCGGCATGATAAAAATGCTTATAGCGCCGGAGTAGCTCAGGGGTAGAGCAACGCCCTCGTAATGCGTAGGTCGCGGGTCCGATTCCCGCCTTCGGCTGTGTAGAACAATTTAACAAGGTTTAATAAAACCTGCCAGACCCGCTGAACAAGCGGGTTTTTTATTATATCAAGACATGAATAGACACCGTTAGATCTTTACAGGTTTTCCGGCTCAAGGCCAGACGTGCCGGCCGCCACTTCTTTTTTTCCTCTAACCAGCTTTGCGGGAGCGGTAAGAGATTCTACCTTTTGTCTGCATCGAGCTCAAACCTGATCGATAATTCGTTGCCCCCGTTAATTTTTCCCTGGCAACTTTTTGCCACAGTGCCGGGCGGCTCTTCGACCAGATACAGTCGGCGCATAATAAGCGCCGGCATTGTCTTGACTGGAAAGCAGAACAGCGTATATTGAATAAGTAGCGGCCGTTGCATCTGAGCATGCCTAAAATGGTCGAACCATTCCGGGCAGGGAACGATAACGAATGACAAAACTGATACAGAACGGCAGCGAACACCTTGAGCAGAAGATCTATCAGGTGCGAGGTCAAAAAGTCATGCTTGATTCTGACCTGGCAGAGTTATACGGAGTTGAAACAAAACGCCTTAATGAGCAGGTAACACGCAATATTGAGCGGTTTCCCGCTGATTTTATGCTGCAACTCACAATCGAAGAGGCAAATACTCTAAGGTCGCAAATTGCGACCTTACCGACTGGCAGCCACTTTCGGCACAAACCAAGAGTTTTTACTGAACACGGCATCTTGATGCTTTCAAGTGTTCTGAAAAGCCCGCGCGCCATTCAGGTCAATATTGAAATCATGCGGGCATTTGTTAGAATGCGAGCTGTTACCGCCATTCACGGAGAGCTGAGCAACAGGCTGACAGAGCTTGAAAAAACCGTTAAAACCCAGGGCAGAAGTATCGATTTTATTCTCGACCTGGTTGACCGGGAGCTGAAAAAGAAGCGAATTGGTTTCAAGCCTGGCAAAGAAAAATAAGCCAGCGCAGATCGACGGGCATTCGTTTTTAAAGTGGCAGCTGGTGCGATTCTTGCCGATGGTATGATAGAATTTGATCATCTGAGGCGTAATTTTTTTTCTTTATACAGAATTTTTAAATTGGGGTAACTTTCTGGGGTAACTAAATTTTTACAATCCCACAAAGTGCCTGACCAAGAGACTTACGGAGCGAAATCATATAGCCGCCTTCCGACCCGCTGAATAAGCGGGTTTTTTATTACATCAAGACATGAATAGACCCCCGTTAGATCTTATTTGTTTTACCACAAGTTTGTGGTAAATTTCTGTGGTATAGCCACGAATCGATTCAATTTCCGGCCTTGAAGTTTCGGCATTCACATAAACGACACAGTAGTGACTCAGCTTTTCGGCGGTCCAGGCGATGCCGCGGCCGTGTTTTCCGTCTGTGACGGTGGTAAAACAGATTATTCCAAGTTTCTGGAGAAACACAGTTAAGGAACACTTCAGACACGCTCCACGGTCTCACCAGCCATGACCATTTTTGCCAACGCGATAAGTGATGCGCGGTTGTGAGCCTGAGTTCTCAAGAACCAGGCAGGGCAGATTAACATTTGGCTCGACAAAATCGCTGCCGACGAAATCTCCGATTGTACGAGCCATTTCGACATAATATTTATATCTGTCTTTACGAAATTCGAGCGTAACCGGCATAATAACGCCAGCCTGAGAGACTATGACGATTTTAAATTCCCAATATGAGCCATATTTGGCCTGTACCCATTTTCCACTCAGTCCGATACCCGCAACCTCATCAAAAGAAAGCCGGAATCCCTGTGTAACATGACAGCCACAGCGGGTTTCCTGGCAGACCACACCGTTTTTGCGGTCAAAAAATACCCTGTCGGTAAAATAATATTGTGCAACGGCCGTCAAAATAATTGCCAGGGCCAGAAAAAAAATGCCGAGCGGCACCCCGTATTTACCCAAAACACCTTCGTTGAACATCGGCATCATCAGACAACATCCTGCCGGTAGCAAAAGCAGCAACGGAAAAAAGCCCAGAAAAGACCGGTTTGCCCCAAAATCAATGACCAGTCTGTCGTTGGCCACATCCTGCCCCAATTTTACCTCAGGATAAATCTGCATAATGCCCTCTCCTGCCCGCAGGCCCCTTTTCGCCGGCCTGATAATCTGTCACAAAGCATCCTATTACATAGCAACGGTGACTGCATCTGATGAAGTTTGCCCTAAAAGCAAAAGCGCGCCCAAAGGGATTCGAACCCCTGGCCTTCTGCTCCGGAGGCAGACGCTCTATCCAACTGAGCTATGGGCGCAACAGGGCAAGACTAACACAGAATACGGCATAAATTCAAGTTAAATGGCGGTGAAGGGAATCGAGCCTTCGGCCGGACAGTAAAAGCTTGTGATTTGGCTGTAAACGTGTTGAAATATCGGAAACTGCCAATCGGTAAGGGTGAAGGAGCAGGGCATGAAAACCCACGAATCGAGAGAAAACTACCTCGAAGCAATTCTCATTCTCGAACAGAACGGGAAAGTGCGGGCAATAGATGTTGCCCATCACATGCAGTTCAGCAAACCAAGTGTCAGTCGTGCTATGTCGCTGCTCAAAAACGACAACCTGATCAGTGTCGACACTGCCGGCCACATCGAACTGACGCAGGAAGGCCGCAACATGGCTGAAAGAATTTATGAACGCCATCGCCTGCTCGCCAACTATCTGCAGACACTCGGAGTCAGTTCCCAGATCGCTGCTGAAGACGCCTGCCGCATCGAACATGTCATCAGTGACGAGTCTTTCGAAAAAATCAAAGCTCACGTCAGTAAACATCTGAAATAATAACTAAACAAAACAGCCAATAACATAGGGTTTTGCCGGGTTGCGGCAAAACCCTTTTATTTTCTCTTGACTTTAGAGTTAGTCATTGCTAACCTATAAACAATTAGCAACGAC
>CAZFUG010000404.1:0-3597 GCA_964522035.1 uncultured bacterium | reverse complement strand
GATCGATATGGTTGCCATAGATACGGCTGCCGCGAAAATTCTCGAAGTATTTCCGCAGGAAATAGCTTACATAGCCAAGGCCGCCGAGCACGGCACCGGCAGCAATGCGCTCGACAAACTGCGTATCGAGCGTCTGACCCTTTAAGCAGGGTTAAGCGGCATGCCTTATTTAAAAAGAATCCGCCAGTTTCTAGCACTGGCGGTGCTGGTGGCTTTCGTTCTGGTCTTCATAAGATTCGACAGTTTCGGCAGTATGCTGTCGGCAATCGGGCTGACACAGTTTGCGCCCGCGCTTACCGGGCCTTTCATGTGGTCGTCTGTCGCTGTAATTGTTGGCATACTTTTGCTGACGGCTGTGTTTGGCAGAGTTTACTGCTCGGTCATTTGCCCGCTCGGTCTAATCCAGGACCTGATGTTGCGTCTGCGCCGACTTTTCAGCAAAGGCGGCTATAAAAGTCTGCCATCGTTCGCCTGGCTGCATGCCGTTATTGCAGCGCTGGTTGGCGGCACATGGCTGGCTGGTTACATGCTGCCGACCGCCATGTTTGAGCCTTTTGCCGCAGGCGGGCGCATTCTCGCCGGTATTTTTCAGCCACTGGCGGCGTTTCTTTTCAAATACAAAAGCTCATTTTTAGGTGACAGCGTCAACTGGCTTGGTATGGCTTCCTTCAAGCCATTCGATTCGGCTGGCACCGCAATCGTAGCGGGCATGACGCTACTCTTATTCTTTTTGTGCTTTCGCTGGGGACGGGTCTACTGCAATTCGCTCTGCCCGGTCGGAGCGATACTGCGTCTGGTCGCCGGCCATTCACTGGTCAAAGTGGTCATCGACACCGAAAAGTGCGTCAGCTGTGGTGCCTGCGCGAAAATCTGCAAGGCCGGCTGCATCGATGCTGCCACCAGAACCATCGATAATTCACGCTGCATAGTCTGCTTCAACTGTCTCGAAACCT
The DNA here is from genome assembly GCA_964522035.1 of uncultured bacterium. Classification (GTDB taxonomy): domain Bacteria; phylum Muiribacteriota; class Ozemobacteria; order Ozemobacterales; family Ozemobacteraceae; genus Rifleibacterium. The sequence continues at coordinate 2,644 of CAZFUG010000404.1, read as the reverse complement.
GCCACCTCAACGGCATCGGCCTGAAAAGCGGCAGAGCCAGACATATCGCGACCTCGAGCAATTCAGAAACGGGTACAAAGTCATCGCCATCAGCACCCAACGGGCGCCGGGCGTTTGTTGGCGGTCTGGTCGCTGCGGCAACCGGGTATTTTCTGCCGACCAGACTCCAGTCTGCCCCTTCTGCCAATACGATTCTGCCGCCTGGCGCCGGCAACCACAAAGATTTCAGCAGTCGCTGCATATCGTGTCATCTCTGTGTCGCCGCCTGCCCCTCATCGGTTATCAGACCATCTTCACCGGGCACCGGCCTGCGCAGTCTGCAGCAGCCATCACTTGTTTTCGATCTCGGCATGTGCGAGCAGAACTGCAATCTATGTTCGCAGATATGCCCGGTAATGGCCATCAAACCAATAATGGCCGAACATAAAAAATTCCTCAAAATTGGTGAAGTGGTTTATAAGCAGAATCTCTGTGTCGTCGAAACCAATGGCACCGACTGCGGCGCCTGCGCCGAACACTGCCCGACCCAGGCGGTGCGCATGGTGCCATATCGTAACAATCTGATGATTCCGCAGACCGACCCGTCGATCTGTATCGGCTGCGGCAGCTGCGAACACATCTGCCCGGTTCGACCCGCCAAAGCCATCATCGTCAAACCTGTGGCTGAACAGACGATAATCCGGTTACCCGAGCAGAAAAAGCTCACTCCAAAAGCCGAAAACGAGTTTCCCTTTTGAGAGTGCCTGAAGGCAAATGCCCGCAGAGAATGAAATCAGCAGCAATCCGTCGCCGGCAATTGCTTAACCCGATAAATTCAAAAACCAAACATTTTTTTCTGGAATTCCGGAGATTTTTTCTGTATCCTTGCAGGCGCTCCGGCTGCGGTCAGTCAGGAGTAAATTTAGAGTTTTAGAGAGATTGCATGCAAAGTTCAGAAACACAAAGAGATCAATGGGGTTCGAAGTTTGGGTTCATCATGGCAGCGGCCGGTTCGGCCGTAGGTCTTGGCAACCTCTGGAAGTTTCCTTTTCTGGCCGGGCAGAATGGCGGCGGCGCTTTCGTTCTCGTCTACCTGGTAATTCTGTTTATCGTCGGCTTTACGCTGATGATGGCAGAAATCTCGGTTGGCAGGTTCGCTCAGCTGAACGCGATTGGCGCTTACCGCAAGATTAAAGCCAACTGGGGCTGGGTTGGCAGCCTGGGTGTTCTTGCGGGTTTTCTGATTCTTTCCTTCTACAGTGTAATCGGCGGCTGGATCATTGCTTATATGGTCAAAGCAGTTACTGGAGCGTTCAATACGGCCGATGTTCAGGTTCTGGGCGGTATGTTCAGCGAATTCATTTCGTCAGCCGGCATGCCGATCTTTTATCACGCCATTTTCATGCTGATGACACTCGGTATCGTTATCGGCGGCATTCAGAACGGTATCGAAAAATATTCCAAAATCATGATGCCAGCGCTTTTTGCGATTCTGGTTCTCGTGGTTTTGCGTTCGGTCACCCTTGAAGGAGCCATGGCCGGAATAAAGTTCTATCTGACACCGGACTTTTCAAAGATCAACGCCGGGGTAATTCTGGCCGCACTTGGCCAGGTCTTTTTCTCTCTCAGCCTGGGCATGGGCTGCATGATTACTTACGGCAGTTATCTCAGCAAAGACGAAGATATTCCGCAGAGCTCGGCAATCATACCGTTGATCGATACGGGCGTAGCACTGCTCGCCGGTCTTGCAATCCTGCCGGCGGTTTTTGCGTTTGGCTTCTCGCCCAGCGCTGGGCCTGGCCTGCTTTTCATCACGCTGCCGGCGGTTTTTTCAAAAATGCCGATGGGGTCTCTGATCGGCCTGGCATTCTTCCTTCTGGCTCTTTTCGCGGCAGTAACCTCGTCAATTTCGCTGCTTGAAGTCTGCGTTTCCTATGTCGTCGACGAATGGAAATGGACCCGCAGAAAAGCGACCCTTATTCTTGCAGCCATCATCTTCATCCTTGGCGTTCCCTGTTCTCTCAGCCAGGGCCCATGGTCTCACATCACCCTTATTAAAGGGAAAAATATTCTCGATTCGATAGATTTTATCGCCACAAATGTTCTCTTACCGCTGGGTGGCGTTTTTCTGAGCATATTTGTCGGCTGGATATGGGGAATTCCTCAGGCTCTGCAGGAAATCACCAATAATGGGCGTCGGTCATTCGCTCTGGCACCGGTCTGGGCGTTTTTAATCAAGTGGATCGCCCCGATTGCCATCGGTTTTGTTTTTTTCCAGGGTGTTATAAACTGACAGAACCGCAAATTGCTCAACCATGCCGCATCAGAGACCTGATGCGGCATTTTTTATCGGGGTATTGCCGTGGAATCTGCGGGTGGTTATAATGAGGTGTACACTTGATTAAATTTTCGAGAGCTTTTCGGAGATTAAACATGAAATTTTCGCAGCGAATGCTTTTTATACTTGCTCTGGTGCTTTGTTGCTGTTCAATGGCGCCGGCCGCCGAGCTCGGGCCGTTTTCTTTCGAGCAGGCGATAGTCGAAGGCACCCGCTCGGCTGAGAGCCTTTACCGCCGCCACCTTACCGATGACCTTAAGCTTTTTACCGACCGGGCCGGCAAGCTGCAAAGACTTTGTGAAGGCTCGTTCCGTGACAATTCATATC
>CAZFUG010000403.1:0-3603 GCA_964522035.1 uncultured bacterium | reverse complement strand
CAGAAGCGATTTTAAGACTGGCCTTAAAAAATACAGCAGAAAGTGTTACAGTCAGCATGGTAGATCTTAAAAACCAGCAGGAGGGATTCAGAGAAAATGGCGAGCAGATAGACTACTTTACCAGACCCCCATCAGATTTCTGGAATCACTATTTTTTTGTCACCGGTGATCGTTCAATGGCCCAGAAAAGCCAGAAGGGTGGCCGACACTTTAAAATATCTGGCTGTCTGCCACAAACGATTATGAGGCAGCTACGACTCACAAAGCTGTTCAAAGTTCTGGCAATTGGCTTGATAATGCTGTATCTGGTATTTTCACTGCGCATCTGGCTGTTCGGCTTTCTTCCCGGCGGGTCGGTTCGACTTAAGCTGACCTTTATTCTTGGTCTGATCGTTCTTCTGCCTATTGCCGGAACAGGTATTATTACCTGGCTGGCCCTCGAAGGTTCAGACAGGGTTATCGAAAACCATCTGCTGCAGACAACACTGAATTGTATCAAAGAGGCATCGGAGATCAATAACGAAAATCTGCTGCGACAGATGGTGGCAGTAATTGAGTTCAAAAAACGTCTTGAGCGGAACCAGCAGCACGAACCCAATATAAAGAATGCTATTGCCGTTGCCGGTGACGATCTGACCTGGGCCACAACCTGGACGAATGCAATCAATAACACTTTTGAAACCGGTGAGCACTTTCAATATGACATGTGGCTGAGAACTGACGATGCAAACAGGCTCGTCAACAGCCTTGCCAACAAATTCATGGATTCACTGGGAATTCTGCGCCAGACAAAAAGAAACACCAGTAATGAGTTCAGCCGGGTCATGACTCTCGGATTAATGGGCAACTACATTACCCAGGAACTTGAAGAGAAGTGGATTCCGCACGAAAGCACCATTCAGCGGGAAATATCCCACTCTGCCGACACCAGCCGTTCAGCCGTTTACATTGTCAAAAACCGTCAGGGGAAATATCAACTGCTGATTCACCGGGTCAGCAACGGTGATGAGCATGTTCACCGTTATCTGACATGGTTTAAAAACAATTTGCCAGGCTGGTTCATAAAAAAGTTCAAATATTGTGATATCGACTTTGGTGTTCGCCTGCGAAGATTCTTAAGTCTGCATATGTTTGCCTGGCCTGACCAGGCACTGTTGTCTGAAGAAATGACCAAAACCTTTGAGCGAGCTATTTCCAGCCGTGATATGGGTTACAGTATTACCCGCAAGGGAAACTCTATCGGCATCAGGGCCTGGCGCTTCAAAGAGGGTGAGGCGGCAGTTTTTGCCGCAATCTGCCGCAGTCGGGGGCAAGGCCTCGCTGGCCTGGCAACTTTCATGACTTTTCCGGTGCTGCTTGGCTATGCAATTATTGTTCTCTATTTCATTACGGCAATTATCGCGGTCTTTGTTAAAGAACCGGTCAGAATAATCAATTCTGGCGTCACCGCTCTCGAGCGAGGCAATTACGGGGTCTTTATCGCCAATTTTTCTGGTGATGAGTTCAAACAGATGACTCAAGCCTTCAATGAAATGTCAAATGCTCTCAGACAGAGAGAAATGATTAAAAGATATGTTTCAGATAAGCTGATACAGCAGATTCAAAGTCAGACTGACTCAGCCAGATCTGAGGATGCAACGGTAAAAATTACGGTGCTGGCCTCTGATATCAGAGGCTTTACCAGCATCAGTGAAAAATTCAGCCCGGCAGAGGTTGTTGCAATGCTGAATTCGTATTTTACCGTTATGGAAAGCGTAATCACCGCGAACGGTGGAATAATCGACAAATATATCGGAGACGCGATTCTGGCGATTTTCTACCATGACAGTCATGGCGGGAATGCCGCTGTAAGAGCCTGTAAAACGGCCAGAGAGATGCGGGAACAGTTGACGATTTTTAACAGTGACCGGCTTGCCAATGGTCTGTTTACAATTGAAAACGGCATCGGCCTGGCGACCGGCATGGCAATTTCTGGCAGCATAGGCACAGAAGCCGGCCGCAAGGATTTTACGGTAATTGGCAGCGTAGTCGAAGATGCTGCCGGCATTGAAAGCAAAACCGCCGGTTGTGCCTCGCGAATTCTACTGTGCCGGGCAACGGCAGAAGAAGTCACGCCGGTCTTTGCCTTCAGAGACTTTGACCAGGAAACGGTTGAGTTAATATGAGCAGACAGGAATCACAACTGATAAGTCAAAAAGTAAAGGTTCCGGGTACCAGAATTTTTCTGGCCTGGCTGCTTCTTGTTCTGCTGCCGGTTATCAGTTCTTTCTGGTGCTTAGACTATTTTCTTGCCGAATATTCTGTTTTTGCTGAGTCAGAGCAGCTTGCCGAAGGTTTCAACCAGCTCGAGTCTTACAAAAGCGCCCAGGTAATTGAAAATTTTCTGAGCAAACGGCTTAAGCAGCTTGCTCAGATTGTTCCATTGCCGGCTAAAAAAACAGACCCTGGCGACATCAACCGTCAGATCAGCAATCTGATTGGCGGCAGATGTATCATGACAGTATTTTTTGATCAGGACCGCAAAAAGCTTGTTGCAGATTACAACCGGCCGAAAGACCTTGCAGAAGTGATTTTTCCACCTGTGTCGCTGCTGAAAAGACAGTTGCCATGGCTCGACAGTCGAAAACAGTCGCCGGTAAAAAACCTCGAGCAGTTTCATTTTCAAAGTGCTCAGAAAAGGCGCAACGCTCTGTCGATTCAGCAATTGTTCAAAACCATCACGCCGGTAACTCTGCGGTCTGACCGGGTGGTAAAAAATCATTCGGTTCATTTTGGTGGTGACCTGTATTTCATATATTGCGAATTCATACAGCCCACTCCTGAGTTTGCTGGTTTTATAGGTATTTTACGTGGGAGAGAATTTTCAGACGCCTTTTTGAAAAGTGAAATCAGACGCGAGTATCCTCAATGTCGCACTGTGGCAAAGCCCATGCATATTCAAAAATACGAAAAAATGCCGGCAATCGAACACAGCGGCATAAAAAAACTGCCCGACCGGATTGTATTGACAGCTCCAGCCGATCAACGCTATATCAGGCACATTCTCCATGGTGGCGGTTACACTCTACGAAATCCTGACGCGAACTGCATGTTTTTCAACGAGTATCATCTGCCTCTGTCAGCCATGCAGCACCCTTTTTCGCGAATCAGGCCATGGTTGAAAGTTCTGGCGGCGGTGGTTCTCGGCGCTTCATGGCTTCTATGCCTGCATTTCATGCTTTTCGGAATCAGTCTGGAAATAAGCTTCAAGCGTAGAATTCTTGTTTCTACAATGGTTGCCGCTGTTTTTCCGTTCGCTTCTTTTGCGGCAATCTTTTATCTGCATCAGGAATACGAGGTCTTTCTCAAAAAGATAAACATGCTGCAACATGTAAATACGCGCCTGGCCACGGTCAACAATGAACTGGACCAGTATCTGACGTGGATAGAAGACAGTATTTCAATTCATTCTCAGCAGATCAATGCAAAAAACATCAGTGATGAAGACGAAATCATAAGGATCTTCAAAACCATCGGGCAGCAGGTGCCAGTTTCGAGAATGGCTCTGCAAAGTGGTTCCGGGCAGCTGGTGCTTGATTTCCCGCAAAGAAGTTCTATTGAATC
>CAZFUG010000402.1:0-3614 GCA_964522035.1 uncultured bacterium | reverse complement strand
TACCGACGCCGAACTTGATCAGATAGTAGCCGAACTGCGGCAAAAAGCCGCGGCAGCCGGCAGCAACCTTGATATTTTTGCTGTTTTCGAGGGCATGCAGATAGAACTGGAGTAGCAGAGTATGCACGTAAAGCCCGGAAACCCCTACCCTCTAGGAGCGAACTGGGATGGAAAGGGCGTCAATTTTGCCCTTTTTTCTGAAAATGCCGAAGGGGTCGAACTTTGTCTCTTTGACCATGAAAATAATGAAACCCGCATAGCTCTGCGGCATCGCACCGCTTTTATCTGGCATATTTACATTGAGGGACTGCAACCGGGCCAGCGTTATGCTTACCGCGTGCATGGCCAGTACCAGCCAGAAACCGGGCTGCGTTTCAACCCGCGTGTTCTGCTGATGGACCCATACGCCAAAGCCCTTGACGGCATCGAAAATCATGAAGCCGGCCTGTTTGCCTACAACGTCTTCAGCTCGAAAAAAGATCTCGAAATCAGCACCGAATATGCTTCGGGTACACCGCTCGGCATAGTCATCGAGAACGACTTTGAATGGAATGGCGACCGTCACCCGAAACTGCCTTTTCACCGCACAATTCTCTATGAAACGCATGTCAGAGGCATCAGCATGCTTCACCCCGATGTGCCGGAAAAATTGCGCGGCACCTATGCCGGGCTTGCATCAGAACCGATCATCGACCATCTCAAGCAGCTCGGCGTTACGACAATCGAACTGCTGCCGGTACATCAGCACATCGACGACCCGTTTCTTTACGAAAAGGGGCTGAAAAACTACTGGGGCTACAGCACCCTGTCTTTTTTTGCGCCAGAAATCCGCTACAGTTCAGACAAATCGCCGGGTGGCGCAGTGCGCGAATTCAAGCAGATGGTTAAAAAGCTGCACCGGGCTGGCCTCGAAGTAATCATTGACGTTGTCTACAACCATACATGCGAAGGCAACCACAATGGTCCGACCATGAGCTACAAGGGCATCGACAATCCGACTTATTATCGCCTCGCACGCGACAACAAAAGACTCTACAAAGATTACACCGGCACCGGCAACACCATCAACGTCGTGAGTCCGCAGACCCTGCAGTTGATAATGGACTCGCTGCGTTACTGGGTAACTGAAATGCATGTCGATGGATTCAGGTTTGACCTCTGTTCGACCCTTGCGCGAGAAATGCATTACTGGAATCAGCTTTCAAGCTTCTTCACCATTATTCATCAGGATCCGGTCATCAGCCAGGTCAAACTGATTGCCGAGCCGTGGGATGTCGGCGAAGGCGGCTATCAGGTCGGTAACTTTCCGGTTCTCTGGGCTGAATGGAATGCCAAATATCGCGATGTTATCCGTTCATTCTGGAAAGGCGACGGTGGCTTCGCCGGCGAAGTTGGCTATCGCCTCACCGGCAGCAGCGATCTGTATGAAAACGATGGTCGCAGACCATACATGAGCGTCAACTTCATCACCGCTCACGACGGTTTTACACTGCGAGACATGGTTTCCTACAACGAAAAGCACAACCACAACAACCTCGAGCACAATCGCGACGGTCATGACGACAACCGCTCCTGGAACCATGGTCACGAAGGCGAAAGCAGCGACCCTTTCATAAGGCGTCTGCGCAATCAACAGATGCGCAATATGCTGGCGACTCTGCTGTTTTCGCAGGGCACGCCGATGCTGTGCGGCGGCGACGAAATCAGACGTACGCAGCGCGGCAACAACAACGCCTACTGCCAGGACAACGAAATCAGCTGGTATAACTGGAATCTTGACGAAGAAAGCCGGCAGATGTTCGATTTTGCCTGCCATATCATTAAAATCAGGCGTGAACACCCGGCCCTGCATCGCACCAAATTCTTTCAGGGGCGCATGATCAGGGGCAGCAATGTGCGCGACATTATCTGGTTCAGGCCAGATGGCGGTGAGATGGACGACGAGGACTGGGCCAGCCCGAATACCCGTGGCCTGACAGTTTTTCTTTCAGGCACAGGCATCGATGATGTTGACGAAAACGGCATTCCGATTCATGACGACAATCTGCTGCTGATGCTCAATGCATCGGTGCGTGACGTTGACTACTTTCTGCCGCGTTTCGAAGCTCACTGGGAACTGCTTGTCGACACGGCCAACCCGCAAGCGAAAGAAGAGGCGGTTTCCGGGCACAAAACTTTGATGCTCGCCCGCTCCCTCAAGCTTTTCCGCTGCTGTCAGAAGGTCGACCCGCGCCCATAAAACAGCAATTATCGGGAAATTTGCCGCGAATGGGGTTTTAAGTTACAATATTCAGGCTGTGACTCTGCATTTTATTTTTTTCTACGGAGGCAGGCTTGAAAAAACTTTTCATTTCTTTTGCGGCAACAGCGGGACTTTTCTTTGGCGGGCTCAGCATCGCCAGTGCCGATGACGTAAATGTTTATTATGGCCCCCGCGGCGGGTTCAGTAAAATCAATAATTCGCGGGTTCTGCATTTCAGCGACAAAAGCACCCGGCCGGCAACCCTTGCCAATGCACTGGTTCACTTTATCGACGGCCTCGAACCCGGCAGCACGGCAAAAATCTGCATGTATTCGATGAGTGATTACAATACTCTCGATGAGATGATAAAAGCGGCAGCAACGAAGGGCATCAAGTTTCAGCTGCTGCTCGACGGGGTTTCGACCTGGGCTCAGGCCAGCCGCGACCGCATCGTCAAAAAGGTTAAAGAAGCGGCAGACAAAGCCAAAGCAGAGAGCCAGCCATTTGATTTCAAGATTGCTGCCGTAAGCACAGCAGCGATGAAGCGCAACGGCCGCGAATCAAAACTTGAAGACGGCACCCTGATTTATGGCACCATGCACGAAAAATTCGGCGTCTTCTACTCCCCCGGTAACCCCGTACCGCACAGCTGCTTCAACGGCAGCGCCAATATCTCGCCGACTTCCGATCAGATTTATGCCGAAAACCGGGTGTTTTTCAGCGAGCAGCCGGCAGTAGCGCGGCAGCTGGCCGAAGAATTCGCAAGACTCTGGAACGAATATTCCGAAATGCTGCTCGGTGAATGGATTCCGGAAAAATATATCGAAACCAGCCATGTGCCCGGTTATGTCAAGCTGGTATTCAACTCCGAGCCAGTTAATGAACTTGAACTGACGCGCATCGACAATGAGCTCCTCAATCTGATACGCAGAGTCGATGCCTCAGGCAGCCTGGATCTTGCCATGTTCAGCCTGACAAGGGTCGAGCTCGCCGAGGCTATTCTAAAAGCCGCCGAGCGCAATCCGGAAGCCAAGTTCAGACTGCTTCTCGATCACGCTCAGTTCGACGATGCTGACCCGATCGAAAGCAAGCAGGGCCCATGGCTCGAACAGAAAGCTGCCGAACTTGGTCTTAAAAACGTGCAGGTGCGCTATCGCTTCAGAATCAATGCCTATGGCCTCGACCAGGAAACGAAGAAGCCTGGACTGTTGAGCTATCTGAGCCTGTTTCTGCATCACAAGAACGTAACCGTCAATGGTCGCGAAATGGCGATCGGCAGCTACAACTGGTCAAATTCAGCTGAATACCTGAACTTTGAGAATGTAATGGTTTTCAATGGCCATTATCAGCATCACCAGAAACTCATTGACAG
>CAZFUG010000401.1:0-3627 GCA_964522035.1 uncultured bacterium | reverse complement strand
GATGACTTCGGCCGGAAATCCTTCTTGAACAAGGTTTTCAAGGGTGATGTCAGAATCTTCGACCACATCGTGCAAAACTGCAGCCATGCGCTCGAGGTTATTGTTCATTCGCAGCATGACTCGCAGCGGGTGAAGAATATAAGGTTCGCCGCCTTTGTCTGTCTGCCCGGTATGAGCTCTGGTAGCTATTTCAATGGCCTTTTCGAGAGTTGCCACGTTGATCGATTCTCCAGTCGCCTGAATTTTTTACCTGAAGTTCAGTGTTTTAAAAGCAATCTCAGACGATTATACTATCTCGACTGGCAAGGTGCAAAACTGGTCTGAGGATTATAAAGTAAACTGTTTCCTGTTGCGGACACAGTGTCAGTCTGGTTATATTGCATGCAGCGGTTTTTAACTTTTTTGCGACGGGATGCACGATTTTTTGAGGAAATTGGGGTAAAAGCATGGCTGGAAAACATTCTCATGGTTCTACGGTTGGTCTCATACTTGGTTTGATTGGCATTGCCGGTCTTATTCCACTCCTGATCGGAACCGAGGCCGACTGGGCGATGGCATCGGCCTTTATTGGCCTTGTTCTTGCCTTGACCGGTTTCATTTCGTTTTTCATGCTCAGGCAGAGTGAGCGCATTGCCGAAGAAAGCTTCGTTGAAGAGGAACTGCTTGCCGACTGGCGCCTGCAGCCCGATGACGAACATCTGCAGGTCTATTGCAAAGGTCTGGTTTATGAAGACGAAGTATTAGTCAATGATGCTTCGCTGTCAACTCTTGAAGGAGCCGGTCTTCACCCGTTCGCACCTGGCAAATTTGTTTTTCTGTATCAGGTGTTGGGCAGAAGGGGTGGCAGTCGCCGCCGTGTAATCATTGTCGATATTCCTGCCGGAGAACAGGCGACCGCCGAGCGTATCGCCTCTGAATTCGGCCGGCAGCTGCCGCAGAATTTCATCGAAAAACTGCGATCAGATGCCGGGCTCGACGACCTTGACGAGCTTGATGCCGAAGAAGACAGCGACGAATAAAATTATTTCCTGACAGAATCGAGCCGGCGTTGGGCTGCAGCGCTTTTGCACGCTCAGTCGACATCAATTGCCGGAAAAGCCCTTGCCGGTGAAAGTGCTATAAACTCCGAATTTTTAGTGCTTGACATTTTTTTCACAAACATCTATTTTATGATTGTGAAAAATTTAACGAGAAAAATTTCTCGATTAAAACTAAGAGCAGCCAAATAAGCGGAAAAGCAGGAGGTTTTATGCAGGAAAACAACGGCTTTACATTCGAATCACTTCATACAGGCATGAGCGCCGAGTTCTCTAAAACCATCACCGAAACCGACATTGTCAACTTTGCCGGTATCTCGGGCGATTTCAACCCGGTTCACATCAACGAGGAATTCGCCAGAAAAACCCGCTTCGAGGGCAGAATCGCCCACGGCATGCTCTCAGCCGCCTTTATTTCGACTGTTCTCGGAACCCGCCTGCCGGGCCCCGGCTGCATCTACGTTTCGCAGACGCTTAAATTCAAAGCTCCGGTGCGTATCGGCGACACCGTTACCGCCCACGTCGAAATCGCTGACATGAACACCGAAAAAGCTTTTGTTACCATGAAAACCATCTGCCTGGTCGGTGATAAAACCGTGATCGACGGTGAAGCGGTGCTCAAGGTGCCACGCCGCGAAATTCCCGCTAAGGAGCATTGATATGGCAAAAGCTATGATCAGACTGAGAATGAGTCTTGCCGATGCCCATTACGGCGGCGAACTCGTCGATGGCGCACGCATGCTGCAGTTGTTCGGCGATGTTGCGACCGAGCTGCTGATTCGCAGCGACGGTGACGAAGGTCTGTTTGCCGGCTACGAGAAAATCGAATTTCTCGCACCGGTTTATGCCGGCGACTACATTGAAGCGATCGGCGAAATCACTCATTACGGCAATTCATCACGCAAAATGCGCTTCGAAGCCCGAAAAGTCATCGTGCCGCGCAAAGACATCAGTGATTCAGCCGCCGACGTTCTTGAAGAGTCACAGATCGTCTGCCGGGCTACCGGCACCTGCGTTGTGCCGAAGGCCAAACAGCGTCATTCAACCCGCATCAGCAATCTTGCCCTCGCCATCTGAAGCCAAGAAAAACACAAGGAGAGCACCATGGATTTTCAACTCAGCAGGGAACACCAGCTTCTCGCAACTACCCTCAAAGACTTCGCCGAAAACGAAGTGCGCCCCCTTGCCCGTGAAACCGACGAGAAAGAAGCTTTTCCGGTCAGTACCGTCAAAAAAATGGCCCGCTTCGGCATGATGGGCATTCCGTTTCCAAAAGAATTCGGCGGCGCCGGCGGCGATAACCTCGGCTATATAATGGCCGTCGAAGCCCTGTCGAAAGTTTGCGGCACCACCGGCGTCATTCTTTCAGCCCACACCTCACTCTGTGCCGCGCCCATCTATGAATTCGGCACCGATGAGCAGAAACGCAGATTTCTGCCCGATCTCGCTTCGGGCCGAAAAATCGGCGCTTTCGGCCTGACCGAGCCCAACGCTGGCACCGATGCCGCCGGTCAGCAGACCGCCGCCGTTCTCAGCGGCGACAAATACATTCTCACCGGCTCAAAAATTTTCATTACCAATGCCGGCTACGCTGACGTCTACATCGTTTTCGCGATGACCGACCGCAGCAAGGGTACCCGCGGGATTTCGGCCTTTATCGTCGAAAAGGGTATGCCCGGTTTCTCGATCGGCAAAAAAGAAGAAAAAATGGGCATTCGCGGCTCATCTACCTGCGAACTGATTTTCGAGAACGTCGAAGTTCCGGTCACCAATCTTCTTGGCCGCGAAGGCGGCGGCTTTGGTCTGGCAATGAAGACGCTCGACGGTGGCCGCATCGGCATCGGTGCCCAGGCACTCGGCCTGGCTCAGGGCGCCATCGACGAAACGGTCAAATATGTTAAAGAGCGCAAACAGTTTGGTAAAACGATTGGTTCGTTCCAGAACACCCAGTTCCAGCTCGCCGATATGCAGGCGAGAACCGATGCCGCCAGATTGCTCGTCTACCGCGCCGCCTGCCTGAAAGATGCGAAACAGCCTTACAGCACCGAAGCGGCGATGGCAAAACTCTTTGCCTCTGAAACCGCAATGGCCGTGACCACAATGGCGGTGCAGCTGCACGGCGGCTACGGCTACACCCGCGAATACCCGGTCGAGCGCATGATGCGCGATGCCAAGATCACCGAAATCTACGAAGGCACCTCAGAAGTGCAGAAAATGGTCATTTCTGCGGCCGTGCTTAAATAAGCTGAAGGAGACAATATGAAAATCATCGTCTGCATCAAGCAGGTTCCTGATACCACCGAAGTAAAAATCAATCCGACCACCGGGACCCTAATCAGAGAAGGCGTTCCGAGCATCATCAACCCCGACGACAAAAGCGGCCTCGAAGCCGCCCTCGTTCTCAAAGAACAGCAGGGCGCGCATGTCACCGTTCTTTCTATGGGCCCGCCACAGGCCGACCTCGCACTCAGAGAAGCCCTGGCAATGGGTGCCGACCAGGCGATTCTTCTCTCTGACCGTGCTTTCGGTGGTGCCGACACCTGGGCCACCTCAAGCACTCTCGCTGCCGCCATCAGAAAACTTGAATGGG
>CAZFUG010000400.1:0-3631 GCA_964522035.1 uncultured bacterium | reverse complement strand
ATAGTCGAGGTCATTACCGGTAAGAACGGCATGCACGCCAACAAGTTTTTTTGCCTTGCTGACATCGATTTTTTTGATGCGGGCCTTGGCATGAGGGCTGCGCAGAACCTTGCCGTGCAGCATGCCGGCGAATTCGAGGTCGGCGGTATAGAGGGCCTGACCGGTCAGTTTTTCGACGACATCGATGCGTTCAACGTCTTTGCCGACGTAATTCAGGTCTTTTTTCGGGGTATTATCAAGCACGTTTGAGGCCCTCCTTCTTTTTCAGCTGGCCGGAAGCATCCTGGACCGCTTCGATGATCTGCTGATAGCCGGTGCAGCGGCAGAAATTGCCTTCGATCGCCTGTTTGATCTGTTCGACAGTCGGTTTCGGGTTAGATTCGAGAAGAGCGCGGGTCGACATGATCATGCCGGGGGTGCAGAAGCCGCACTGAACCGCGTGATTTTTCTTGAAGGCCACCTGCAGCTTAGACAGTTTGCCGTTTTTAGCTTCGCCTTCAATCGTCTTGATATCGGTGCCGTCGGCTTCAACTGCCAGAATCAAGCAGGAATTGACGGTTTTACCGTTCATGATTACGGTGCAGGCACCGCATTCGCCGGCGCCACAGCCTTCTTTAGTGCCGGTCAGGCCGAGATCTTCACGCAGGAAGTGCAGAAGATTCTTTGTTTCAGAAGCATCGCGCTGGTATTTTTTGCCGTTTACGGTCAGAGTTATTTTCATTTTTGCTTTCCTTTGTCAGAAGAGTTCGGGATAAATCTGGCCGACGAACTCTTTAACCATGAAGCGGCGGTATTCGGCACCGGCGCGCACATCGTCGATGGGGCAGATAACTTTTTCAGCAGCGGCAACGGCTTTTTCAAGAGTTGTCGATGCGGCGAGATCGGCAGTTACAACCGGAGTCGGTGCGGCTGATCCAACGCCGATGCGCATTACTTTGGCGGTTCTGGCCATGGCAACGCTGGCGACGGCAATATCGTGACCCTTGATGCGCTTGAGTTTGCGCATGCCAAACTTAGCTCCGGCCATTTCAGCCGGCACGACGATGCGCAGCAGAACTTCATGCTTTTTGATCTGGGTTTTCTTGGGCCCGGTGAAAAAGTCTTTAAGCGGAATGACGCGAACGCCGTCAGCAGAGCCGAGTTCGACGCTGGCGCCAAGCGCGAGCAGAGAGCAGCCCATGTCAGCGCAGGGAGAAGCGGTGCAGAGGTTCCCGGCGATGGTGGCGCGGTTGCGCAGCTGCGGTGAACCGATGTTATGCGCGGCTTCGGCGAGCAGCGGGTAGTGCTTGTTAACGTCTTTATTATTGATCAGCTCGATGCAGACGGTGGTAGCACCGATAGACAGCCCGGTTTTCGGGTTGAAGGAAATTCCCTTGAGGTCGGGAATTTTTTTGATATCGATCAGGCTTTCGGGGGAAATCCAGTTATTATGCATGTTTACGAGCAGGTCGGTGCCGCCGGCAAGAATGGTGGCTTTGCCATTGCTCTTCTTCAGCAGTGCATAAAGGTCTTTAAGGGTTTCCGGAGCTTGATAACTGAAGTTCTGAAGCATCCTTTTCTCCTTGCAAATGATAAGACAATATATTTGGGCAACGAACAAGTTTAAAAGTACAGGCAATCTTTATGCAAGCCAAATTTGCATTTATTCCAGCCAGGCGTTTCAAACCCTGGGGAAATATAATTAAACTCCGCTGGCCGATGCTGCACTCTGAAAATGAACCGCTGTCATCGGCGGCATGGACAAATCGCTGCAGAACCATTAGAGTTTAGGAATCGAATTTCAATGACATTTTTCTTACTGAGCGCCCCGGAATCAATTTGAATCGAAGATGGAGACGATATGATCGAATCGAGATGTGGAATCGTGTGCAGTGCCTGTGAATACCGCGAAAAAATGAACTGTAAAGGCTGCGTCAATATCACAAAGCCTTTCTGGGGTGACCAGTGCCCGGTAAAAGCCTGCTGCGAAGGCAAAAAGCTTGAGAATTGCGGGCTCTGCAGCAATTTTCCCTGCCAGCTGCTCAACAAATTCGCCTACAATAAAGAACAGGGCGACAATGGCAAAAGAATCGAACAGTGCCGCGCCTGGGCAAAACACTGAAATAAAGAGTCGAAAACACCTGCCCGATACAGACAGGTTTCGAGCTGTTGTCTCAATGGCCGCAGGGAATTAGCTCGACATACTCGCCGCAGGCGAAGGCCGGGCATTTTTTCGCAATCTCGATCGCTTCTTCTTCTGTCTCTACTTCGATCAAAAAATAGCCGGTCACCATATCTCTGGTTTCGGGCGCGAGCAAGCCTTCGGCCGCTGACGAAGAGGCGTTGAAAAATCTGAAAGAACGCTCACCGCAGCCGTCTCCACCCTGAAGGCGTCCCTTCATTCCGAGTTCTCTGGCAAATTCACCAAATTGAGCGGTAATTTCGTTTTTACGGGCTTCGCCAAGCTTGTTCCATTCGGCAAAACTGCCTTTAATCAACAGCAGGTAATTTTTCATTCGCGCCTCCGGAGTTGTTCAGATAGTTACTTTTTAACAGTAAAGCGACAAAGCTGCAGTTGCAAGATCATCTTTAATTCAAACCATTTTCGCTTTATAGTTAAAACACCTGACAAATCACAGCAGGATTTGTCAGGAAACGTTTGTTTTTTGCCAATATACTGCATTCATAACACCGGAAGGAACGACAATGGACTGGATTACCCGCCTGCAGAATTCAATCGATCACATTGAAAAGCATCTGCTAGATGATCTGAGCATCGAAGAAGTCGCCGAAACGGCCTTCGTGTCGTCATTTCATTACCAGAGAATTTTCAGTCTGCTCACCGGCATGACGATTGGCGAATACATTCGCAAACGGCGACTGGCAAAGGCCGGACAGGAAATCTCGGCTTCTGATGGCAAAGTGATAGATATCGCCCTGAAATACGGTTATGACTCCCCTGAGAGCTTCAGCAAGGCGTTCACCCGTTTTCATGGCATTTCGCCGGCCGCAGCGCGCATGGCGGGTTCAAATCTGAAGTCCTTCAGTCCTCTGGTGTTAAAAATCACAATTGAAGGCGGTTTAACCATGGATTACAGAATCGAAAACAAACAGGGTTTCAAAGTTCTCGTTATCAGCCGGATTTTTTCTGCCGAGACGTCGTCAGCCGAAATTCCGAAATTCTGGGATGAATTCTTCAGAAAAGGCTTCAACAAGGTTTCCTGCGGCCGCTTCGGCATCTGCTGCCCGCCTGAAAAGGGCAGCAAAGAGTTCAGATACAGCATCGGCAATTATCTCAACGAAAGCAGCGTCAAACCTGATGAGATCCCGGCCGGCTTCCAGATTCTCGACATCCCGGCCGGCACCTGGGCGGTGTTTCCCTGTGTCGGGCCGATGCCAGACAGCATTCAGAATCTGTGGAAGCAGATTTACAGCCAGTGGCTGCCGACTTCAGGCTACGAAATCGTCCCAGGTTACGACATCGAGCATTACAGCGCCGGCGATGTCGCCAGCCCTGATTACAAAAGCGAAATCTGGCTGCCGGTAAGAAAGAAGCAGAAATCTCGTCGTGTGTGCCCCCCGGTCTGCGCTTCGGTCACGCGCAGACCGGGCGGCGCATAAGATGGAAAAAGCCGGGCTGAGGCAATACTAA
>CAZFUG010000399.1:3114-3644 GCA_964522035.1 uncultured bacterium | reverse complement strand
AACTTTCATGCAGAGAGCCTTTGACCAGGTGGTGCATGATGTCGCCCTGATGAATCTGCCAGTGGTTTTCTGCCTTGACCGTGCCGGCCTCGTCGGAGAAGATGGCCCTACCCATCACGGCGCGTTTGACATTTCTTTCCTGAGATCAATCCCAAATCTGCAGTTTCTTGCCCCGGCAGATGAGTCCGAGCTGAAAACGATGCTGCAATACGCTGCTGCGGCAACCGGGCCGGTAGCCATAAGATACCCGCGTGGTACCAGCGCCTGCAGTCTTGAATCAGGCCAACGTCACCCGGTATTGCAGACCGGAAAGGCTGAACTGGTTAAAGATGGTTCCCAGATTGCCGTATGGGCCCTCGGCCACACCCTTGGTGCGGCAGCCAGAGCAATCGAAGAACTCGAGAAACAGGGCATCAGCGCCCGACTGGTTAACCCCAGATTCATTAGGCCTTTCGACATCGAACTTCTCGCTGATTCTGTCAGACGCAATATGCCAATCATAACCATCGAAGAAAATGCGCTTCCTGGCG
>CAZFUG010000399.1:0-3104 GCA_964522035.1 uncultured bacterium | reverse complement strand
CAGCCTGGTCGCTGAACAGGCCATGGAACTCGGGCACACAGCCGGAATTCTGCGCATCGGCCTTCCTGACGAATTTGTGCCGCACGGCAGCCAGGAAGAACTCCGTCGCATGCTGAAAATCGATGCCGATGGTATTAAAGAGCGTATAACCAGCTGGTTGAAATCCCGCCACCGCCCGTAAACTCGGGCATCAGAAAATCCTCATTACCGTCAGCGAACTTCCAGCGTTTGTGCTCCAAATGGACACATACGGCAACTTATGTTGTTAGCAATTAACAACATAAGGGCGGCAACAAGCCATCAACAAAAAAACTGGCTGCCTCAATTGAGACAGCCAGCCCTTTTTTATTACGTGTTTACACTGAAAGCTTAAAACCAACCAGAGCCAGGGGCGGAATGTCGATAACAATCGACTGATCACGATAATGCCAGCCATGTTTTTCGCTCCAGCGGCCACCGAAATTGCCGACATTCGAGCCAAAATACATTTCGCTGTCTGAGTTGAGCACTTCGCGATAGAAACCTTCGCGCGGTACACCCAGCCGATAGGCAGTTCTCGGCACCGGAGTAAAGTTAGCGACAAAAACCATCATATCATCAGGGTTGTCACCCTTGCGCACCCAGCTGACCATGCTGCTGTCTGCGTCATCGAAATTGATCCATTCAAAGCCGCTCGAATCACAATCTTTGAGATGGAGAGCGCCTTCGCTGCGATAAAGATGGTTAAGATGACTGACCAGTCTCTGCAGACCCTTGTGCGAATCATATTCAAGCAGGTGCCAGTCAAGACTCTGATTACTGTTCCATTCGTTCCACTGGCCAAAGTCGGTGCCCTGAAACAGCAGTTTCTTGCCGGGCATTGTCCACATCATGCTGAACAGCAGTCTGACATTGGCAAATTTCTGCCAGAAATCACCGGGCATTTTGTTGATGATATTGCCCTTGCCATGCACTACTTCATCATGTGAGAGAACATAGATAAAATATTCATGGAAGGCGTAGATAAGCGGAAAAGTCAGATTGTTGTGATGATAGCGCCGATAAATGGGGTCTTTCTGGAAATATGAAAGCGTATCGTTCATCCAGCCCATATTCCACTTGAACGTGAAGCCAAGGCCGCCTTCACTGCAGGGTTTTGAAACTCCGGGCCATGCAGTCGACTCTTCGGCGATATTCATGATGCCGGGGTGTTTTTCCTGGCAGATACTGTTGAGATATTTGAGAAATTCAATAGCTTCAAGGTTTTCGCGACCGCCGTGCTGATTCGGAATCCACTCGCCGGCTTTACGAGAATAATCGAGATAAAGCATTGAAGCGACCGCATCGACGCGCAGACCATCGATGTGGTATTTGTCCATCCAGAAAAGTGCGCTGCTGATAAGAAAGTTTTTAACCTCATTGCGGCCAAAGTTAAAAATCAGCGTCGACCAGTCTTTGTGTTCACCCTGCCTGGGGTCAGAATGTTCATAGAGGCAGGTGCCATCAAATTTGGCAAGCCCGTGGGCATCTTTTGGGAAATGTGCCGGAACCCAGTCAAGCAACACGCCAAGGCCTTCCTGGTGAAGGTAGTCAACGAAATACATAAAATCTTTCGGACTGCCAAAGCGGCTGGTGGGAGCAAAATAACCGGTTACCTGATAACCCCACGACATGTCGAGAGGGTGTTCGGTGATCGGCAACAATTCAACATGAGTGTAGCCAAGCTTTTTGGCATAATCAGCGATCAGCGGAGCCAGTTCACGGTAGGTCATAAAGCGGTTGCCTTCTTCAAGGTTGCGCATGAATGAACCCAGGTGGCACTCGAAAATCGATACCGGCTCGCGTTTCCAGTCTTTCTGTGAACGCGATTTCATCCAGTCATTGTCTTTCCAGTCGTAACCACTGATATCGTAAATCTTGCTCGCAGTTTTCGGGCGAACTTCAGCATAAAAAGCGAACGGATCGATCTTTTCAAGAAGATGACCCTGCTGTGTTTTTACTTCGAACTTGTAATTCTGGCCGGCCTGCAGACCCGGAATAAAGATTTCCCAGATGCCTGAATTGCCAAGAGAACGCATCACATGGCGGCGGCCATCCCAGCAGTTGAAGTCACCGACAACGCTGACCCGCTTGGCATTCGGAGCCCAGACGGCGAATGAAATGCCGCCAAGTTTGTCCTGATAATAGTCCATGTAACGGATATGGGCCCCGAGCTTTTCGTAAAGCTCGTGATGATTACCTTCGTTGAACAGATACTGGTCAGTCTCGCCAAGAGTTGGCATGAAGGCATAAGAATCATAAAATTCGGCACTGGCACCATTGGCGTAATAACTCTTGAGGCGATAGGCAAAAACACTGGCGCGATCAAGAATTACCGCCTCAAAAAAACCGGCGTCGTCGAGTCGGTTCATTTTGAAAGGCATGCCGTTGGCAATGTCTATTACTTCGACTCTTTCTGCGTCTGGCAGAAAAGCTCTGACTGCTACGCACTTTTTGCCTTTGAATTCGGCAACATGGGCGCCAAGAATCTGAAACGGGTCGTGATGATCGGTTCTTACAATAGCCTGAATTGCGCTACTGTTGATGATCTGATTCATTTGTTGCTCCTGTTCTAGATACGAAATTAACGTCAGAGAAGTTTGCTTTTGATCTGATTTTCGAGCTCTGGTTCAGGAGTTACACCAACCAAAGTATGCACGGCCTTGCCATTTTTGAAAAAAATCAGGGTCGGAATCGTGGAAACATTGAACGAAGCCGTGATATCAGCAGCATCATCAACATTCAGCTTGGCGATCTTTACCTTGCCTGCAAATTTGCCGGCCAGGCTGTCGATAATCGGACCCATCATGCGGCAGGGGCCACACCAGGGAGCCCAGAAATCAACCAGAACGCCTCCCTGAAATTCAGTAACTTCGGATTTGAAGTTTTTGCTGTTAAGTTCGAGTGCCATATTATCCCCTTTCGGTTGGTGTTATCGTACCCCGAAAAGAATACACCCAACACGCCATAAATACAACTGTAACGGCATCAATTATCAGCTGCCAGGCTTGCCTGAAAAAATCTTCGACCGGGGCAGGCAGCGCCAAAATCGAGAAGATCACCGACACAGCCGTCAGGCTGAAATA
>CAZFUG010000398.1:3409-3647 GCA_964522035.1 uncultured bacterium | reverse complement strand
TTCATTCTAACCATTCCCACCGTCAGTCAGCCCGTAGATGCTCTGCGTCTTCGGGTTATCGGTCTTCCCTGTTGAGAACTGATGGTAAAAATCGAAGTCGCAATTCCGAAAAACCTCAGCGAAGACGAGAAAAAACACTTTGCCGAGCTCGCCGCAAAGATGGGCTGGCGCTATTGATGACGCCAGGCGGCGGCCGCCACTTCCCTCTGTTTGATGTTTGCTGAACTCGGCGATAAAA
>CAZFUG010000398.1:0-3347 GCA_964522035.1 uncultured bacterium | reverse complement strand
TCTTGTGTAGATCGTGCAAAAAGAAAGCTGATGCAGATGAAAAACTCTGAGTGCATTATCGAGCAGTATCGTGGCGACCGGATGGTTCGTTCATTTACGCCTTCAGAAGACAAGAAATACCCCTGGAACATGAACGTGAACGGAAAGATTTATCCGAGAACGAATGGCTGGGTCTTGTCGAAGATTCTTCCGACGCTGATTGATGGCTCCAGGTTCACCACCCGCGTCATCGAAAAAAATAGATAGATTTACCTGGCCACCCATCGTGGTTAGCTGCCATGGACGAACAGAGAGGATGTTCTCGATGAATAATATTCTTCAAAAGCCATTCAAATTCGTGCTGGTTGTTCTGGTCGTGTTTACGATAATCAGAATAATTGGGTCGCCCATGTCGCTTAAAGCTGGTTCAGAAATGCGTTTTCGTAACTGTCAGAGCAATATACGCCTTATTGAAGGGGCAATCGAGGCATATAACATGGATCACCCGGATGCACACATTAAATACAATGCTCCGTTCGCTGATATAGAAAGCAAATTGATCAACTCGGGCCATCTCAAAGCTTCCATTCGCTGCCCCGGGAGCTACGGTTATGAACCAAATTCTTTTTTAAGATTCATTTATGGCATATACCTGCATTCTGAGGGCCTGCCGCTACCTCCCGGAAATTATTCAACGCCCGCCACCGGCTCTACCAGATCGATAAACTGCAGCTTACACGGGCCGTTACTGCCATGAACGCTTCCGCAATGAAATCTTTGAAAGAGATAACTGCACGGACGGGAGTGATCGTCAGGAAGGTGAAATATGGCGGCACGAGCAAAGAAGATTTGCTTGAGCGGTTGATTGCTGAAAATATACATCTTAACGAATATGCCGTGGCGCTCTGGAAAAGCGATGCATTTGTCGTGAGTCCCAAGAAAGAAGTCGCAGAAATTGTTGAATTATCGGTGCAGGATCTTGAATTCACAGATGGAGCAACTTTTGAAGAAATTTTCAGCAGAATAGAACAGTTGCACCTGAATCTGTGCCCGCTGGAAATTGGTCCATATTTGCGATTGAGCTATCTGGACCAGAAAGAAGAAGCGGAAACCGGTAAAAACAAGGCACCCAAGGGATCAATAACAATATTTTCGAAACTGGAAAAGGCACAGGATGAAGATTTTCCCAAAGGATTTTATATAAGAAAAATGGACGGCAGATTATGGCTGCGAGGCTATGTCTGCCCGATGGACTACATCTGGGCACCCGACGCCCGGATCGCGTTGAAAATTTAAAAAGAGGCAAACAGCGGCTATTGGCTTTGCCTTTTAAATAAGCGGGTTGGCGCCACCCCGGGAATGATTCAGGTCACTTTGCCGTCAAAGCGAGTTCAACGAGCGAAATTACCGCTTTGGCATTTTCATCGTCAGGTTTTCCGGTAACACTCCCCACCAGTGAACGCGTCCTGGAGTATATATACACATTAGTCTGCCGGCGAACAAAGGCAAATTTTTTGAAGCCGTCGCCGTTCCAGTCACAGAGAACTGGAACATCTGGCAGTTTCTTTTTCAGCGAAGAGCGCACAGAATTTTTCGACACAAAAAACGGTAAGCCACGCAGATTGGCCATGCCAATATAACCAACCCGGTCGCCGAGTGAGCCTTTCAAAAGGTCCACCCAGGCCCTGATATTATCATCGGTTCGCCGCTGGTCACCCGCGATCAGTATAAGCGGTCGCGCCGATTCAGAGGAAAAAAGTGAATCATGCGTATGGGGAACTCTGAACTGGTCTTCCATCTGCATATCTGGAAACATGAGCGCAGCTGAAGCAGAAGAAACAGGGTCGGCAGCCAAAACTGCACTCCCGCAAAGACTTCCGCAAACTAAAAGAACGCAAACAAACCAGCCTGTAAATCTGTTCTTCATATTTGTCATCCGGCTACCTAAACCGCCTTTCTTCAGAAACATCTTTTTTCAAGTCTTCATCACAGCATCAGTTTTATGACAGAACAAGTAAAATCCATTTATTTGAGACTGATAACCGGGTCAGAAGTTCAAGGGGCTTCCTGCAGGGCTTTTTCGATGACGGTTATGAATTCTTCTGCAGAAGGTGAAGTGCTTGAGCCAAACCGTGCGATGACCTCGCCTTTGCGGTTGATTACGAACTTGTTGAAGTTCCAGCTGATAGCGCCGGAATAGCCGGGATTGGTAGTTTCGCCGGTCAGATGTGCATAAAGCGGGTGTATATCGTCTCCGGCAACCGAAATCTTGGCAAATACCGGAAAAGTCACGCCATAATTTTTGCGGCAAAATTCAACGATTTCAGAGTTGGTGCCTGGTTCCTGGCCGAGAAAATTGTTTGCAGGAAAGGCGAGAACGGTGAAACCCTTCTCTTCGTATTTCTTCTGCAGTTTCTGCAGATCGTCATATTGCCCGGTAAAGCCGCATTTGCTTGCGACGTTCACCAGAACGAGAACCTGCCCCTTGAAATCCTGCAAAGGCTTCATGGTGCCATCGTTTAATTCGAGAGAAAAGCTCAGGATGTTTCCCCCCGGTTTCCCGCCCGCAACATTTGCCGGCATCAGAAAAACAATCGCCAGAACCACTCCGACCATTATAATAACGGCTAATCGCAGCATAATTTGGTTGCTCCTGCTATCACTAATTTTTGAGAACGAGACTTATTCAATCAGGTAGTCGACGCCGTTCGGAGTGGCGAGAAAAATGATACGGTCGGCCTGAGCAAGAGAGAGAACCGGGCTGTTCACGTGCTGTTTTTCCCAGAAACTGCCCTGGTAGCGGGCGTAACCACCCCTGCCGGAAGCCGAAAACGATATGCGGTAGGTCTCGGGGTTCAGCTGATCGGGACACATATCGGTAATCGACCAGCCCGCGCCGGTAGCCGGCGATTCAATGAGCCGGTAATGCTGGCCATCAAACTCGCTGACGCCTTCGAGGCCCTGAATGACAATTATGCCGCTGGGCAAGCGGAAAAAGTTGCGGATCGCGCCGATCCGGCCGGTGCCAAGCTCTGAGAGCTGCTTGTAGCTTTCGCCATCAAAGATCTTCTGCAGACCGTTTTCCAGACCGGTCAGCAGGTAATGTTCAGTATTCAGCATCGCTGTTACCGGGCTCGTCTCGCCATTTTCGAAGGCGGCAAGGGCGGCACTGGCATTTCCGAAGTTAAAATTGCGCATATAGGTGCCGGCAAGACCATGCAGCTGCAGAGCTTCAAGCTGCTGAGTGCCGCTCGCCTGCATAAGACGCTGAACGGTTGCCGGGTCGGTTCTTTCTAGAAAACTGCCGTTGTAGAGACAGACCTGCTCGCAAACCATCGCGTTAGCCGCAAAGGCGATAAAGATTCTGT
>CAZFUG010000397.1:0-3662 GCA_964522035.1 uncultured bacterium | reverse complement strand
ATGCGACAGTTGATTTTTCAACCAGCAAAGAGTATGTACATAACGTCGTGAGAGAAAGCGCAAAATGCGCTCTATTTTGAATAAGGAGTATAACCCTCGATGAGAAAATCTTTTTCCGTATTTTGCCTTTTAGGTCTGATGCTTATTTCAGCATTGGCACCGGCCCAGGCCCAGGTCAGTCTTGGTGCAGCCGACCAGACCGACGTTGTCGTCAAAGTTGATGGCGAAGATGAAGCCTTCACCGTTCTGCGTGATTACGCCAGACCCGAGCAGTTCTATTATGTTCCGAACCGCCCGCAGCTTGCCACACGTGGTACCGGCGATAAAAAGCGGCCGGTTTTTCACCTGCTGCGCTATCAGACCAAAGACCCCGCAACCAACGATATCGTTCAGGCTGGTATCATGCAGTTCGCCGTTCGCCTCGCTCCGGCCGATGGCGTTGTAAACGAAATCAGAAAACAGGTTGCCACCCAGTTTTCTCTGCCCGAAAATACCATCAAGGTTTCACCGCTGCCTTTTAAATCAGCTGAAATAGCGATTTATGACCAGGAAGGCAACCTTATTACCACTTCATTCCAGAAACCCGGCATAGCTCCGGCTTTCGCCAACAACGAAATTCCATTTCAGGTACAGCTTACCGATGTAAGCACCGACATCTATGCAGCTCTCACCAGCGGCAGTGGCGGGGTTCCGGTCTATGTAACCTACACTTTCGACACAGTTTCGCCGGTAACCGGTTTCAAGGTCACCGTCGACTGGGATCAGTCATTCAGCCATTTCAGCAAGGATGAACGCACCAAAACAGCTTACACCAGATGGTATTACTACCGCACCTGGTGGGGCGGCTGGCGTGGCCGCGGCGAAACCGGCCAGCGCGAAACCCAGGAACAGACCCTTTCTGAAGTGCTGACCGAAAACAAGAGCATTTCTTACGAAAGCGTCGGCATGACCCCTGAGCAGATCACCAAATATCTTGACCCGGTCATCGATCGTGTAACCAAAGAAATGGTCGAAAGAATCACCCCGCCCGAAAAAATTGAACCGGCAGCGGCCAAAGAACCGAATTCTGCATGGTGGGGCACCAATTCTACCTATTCAATGAAGAGCGTCAACAAGGTCAAAAAGGGCAAAGAAGTTGTCGAAATGAAGAACCGCGACATCGTCGAAAGCAAAAGCACTTACGGTTCAATTCTCGGCATCGGTCAGTATGACGAAAAGATCCGCAATCAGCTGATCACCATCATGCCCGCCGGCAACTGGAACTATGCTTATTTCCCGGTACCGGCCGTCGGCGACAGCGAAGCCCTGGCCATCAAAAAGATCGATCTGCAGGTAATCCCGAGATTCTACGACAAGAGCGGCAAAGCCCAGCAGATTCCCGGCACCGTTGCTGAACTCGCCACCTGGAAGCCGGACAATGGCTATTTCTCTGACCGCAAGGGCAATGAAATCACCAACCTTCTTTTCCCGATGCAGGCCATTACCGATTATCTGGCCAAAAAAGAAATTCCGCTCGCTTCATGCGCATACGAAGTCGTCACCACAGTCACTCAGGGCAGCGACATCATGAAGTTCACGAGCTTTGAAGAATTTCTCATGGGCGGCGTGCCGGTTTCTACCCCGATGGCCCGCATTGAAGGTCTCGAAGTCGACTGCGAACCTCTGACTTTCGATAAAGATGGTCTCTATATGGTCAGAATGGAAGTCAAACCGACCTTTCCGAGCAAAACCTACCGCAGCACCATCAAGGCTGATTCTGACATCAAGCGCCCGGTATTCCTCGTTGAAAAAGAAGACGAAGGCAAGAAAAACAAGATCACTGCCAACATCAACTTTGTACTCAAGGGTGGCAAGCAGGTTGCCTGGAAGCACAACGGCCGCAACCTCCAGGACAGCGACCTTGGCCTGTCTCTGATCCTGTGGGATGAAGATTACAAGCCGGAACAGAAATAACCGTCAGTTTTAAGGCAATCCGGGTCAGCAACTCTGACCCGGATTTTCTTTTACAGGGAGAAAACAATGAAAATAATGCCAGGCCTGGTTATCTTTCTGCAATTGCTTTTGCTGACAGCCTGTGGCAGCACTGCGCCAGCAGAACCGGAACTGAAAACCATAAAGCTTGTCAGATTAGACCAGCAGACCCGACAGGCATGGTATGTGCCGACCCGGGTCATTCTCAGCGGTCCTGGTAACGCCACCGCGCCACTGCGACTGCTGCTCGGCAATGAATTGCTGCTGCAGGGCATGTTGCAGCTGCATGAATCTTCAGACGATCTTGCCGCCCTTGAAAAAGATCTTAAAACGCAACTTGGCCAGGACCTGTCACTAAGACGCGATCTTACCTGCAATGTTCGCATCAAAGCCGAGTTAAATGGAAAAACGGTGTTTGAGCATCAGACCATGTCGGGCAACCAGGGCCTGCCACTTATGCTGAACCTGCCAGACACCGGCAGTGCCAGCCTGAAAATTCATCTGCAGTTTTCACCGGCATTTGCAACGGGCCAGGCAATTCAGAAAACCGGAAGCTTCAGCTACACAAAAACATTCCACAATGTGAATGGACAAAAAGAAGCCGACGAAAATGCAATCGCAACGGCAACCGCCATTGTTCAGCCGATCACAGGGTCATTCGAAGTTAGCCACGACCTAGAACTGTAAAATAAAAAGGCCGTTATTCCGGCTCAGCTGAAATAACGGCCTTTTGTTTACCTGCTCAGGCTAATTATTTAGACTGCTCCCAGTCAGAATCGAACAGCATGAAATAAAGAGAAGGTTCGATTTCTCGAAGATCTTTGCCATTATTTGCCCACGCGATACCTCTCTTGCCTGAAGTATCGAAAGACAGGCTTGCCAGAAGCTTTTCCGGCTTCTCTTCGCCTTCTTTAAGGGCGGGCACGATGAAAACCACGGATTTTTCTTCTGAATTTTTCAGAAAAGCGTAGTCTATTTTTTCGCTGCCACGCTTAAGCTGAATGCGGGCTTTTTTTATACCCTCTTTATCGTCAAAGGTAAGCGCAGAAACGTCAAACACGACATTGTCGACAAGATCGACTGCAGCGGGAAGTGGCAGATCGCCATCAAACATGGGCGACAGATATGAGACTTTAACCGTGTTGAGCTTTCCTGAGCCAAATGTCTGCTCAATAATGACATCGACCTTGAAGCTGTATTCGCGACGAATCTGTTCGATTTTGTTGTCGTGACGATCGAAAAGGGCCATCAACGGAAACTGCAGACTGCCGGTTTCTTTGCCATCCTTGTTTTTCCAGGAATATTGGTTATCGGCAGCCCAGCTGGCGGTGTCGCTCAGACCGGAAACCTCTTTTCCCTTTGAATCGACGACATTTGCGGTCATGCTGACTGACTGAATATGCAATTCAGGATTGGTTTCGACACCCGGCAGAAGAAGAAAGGCGCTTGCCCAGGAATCAAGAGGCATGACACGCACGAGATTCTTCTTAACCGCATCAGAATATTTGTTGACGCCGATGAAAGCTCCACATGACGTGGTTCGTTCAACAACTGCCGCCTGGTTGAATTCAAATGTTTCTTTGCCCTTGCGTGCCTGACTGATATCTTTGATATCGACACTGACACCAACCCGTAGACCAAAAAAGCATTTGCTGAGCGAATCAGGCTTCGACCGGCTCTCGACATCGATT
>CAZFUG010000396.1:0-3677 GCA_964522035.1 uncultured bacterium | reverse complement strand
ATCGCAGCCGGGCCAATCGTGGAACGGGGTTGTGCTCAACCGTGCTGGTCTGGAAAAGAATTTTTTCATTGTCATTTATCCTGGCTCCTTTCAGTCTGGTCTGACAAGCTTGTCAACTTCGTTGAGAATTTCGAAGTCTGACGGAACAGTGCCACCGGTTCTGCCAAAGAAGAATACCGGTTTTTTGCCGCCGACTGAAAGTTTTACGTCTTCTACCATCTGCCCGCATGACATTTCGACAACCAGGAACTGGCTGGCAGTCTTTGCCAGTCTTTCGAACACGGCAGTCGGGAATGGCCAGAGAACTTTGGGGCGAACCAGACCGGCCTTGATGCCGCGTTTGCGACATTTTTCGACTACGGTCTTGAGGATTCGCGAAATGATGCCATAACCGACGAGAATGATCTCGGCGTCATCACAAAGATGTTCTTCAACGGCAAAGTCTTTGTATTCGCCTTTGCTGAAGAAGTCGGTTACAACCTGGTATTTCTGATAAAGGTGCCAGTTGTGTTCTTCAAGTTCGTCGTTATCAAGAAAGATTGAAGAGCAGAGATTGCGCTCATTTTTATCGCTGCCACGATAACCAAGCGCCCATTTTTTGCTGTTGATGTCGTAGTCATTTGGTTCGGGCAGGTTAACCGGTTCCATCATCTGACCAAGAACGCCGTCAGAAAGAAGAAGAACCGGGTTTCTGAAACGGTCGGCGAGATCAAAACCGGTAATGGTCATGTCAGCCATTTCCTGGACTGAATTCGGGGCAAGAACGATGGTTCTGTAGTCACCATGGCCGCCGCCACGGGTTGACTGCCAGTAATCAGACTGGGCTGGGGCGATGTTGCCAAGGCCCGGGCCACCGCGCATGACGTTAACGATCAGACAGGGAACTTCGGCACCGGCGATATATGAAATGCCTTCCTGTTTGAGGCTGATACCGGGGCTGGAGCTCGAGGTCATGACACGGGCGCCGGCACTGCCTGCGCCATACACCATATTTATCGCTGCTACTTCGCTTTCGGCCTGAACGAAGACACCGTCGACTTCCGGCAGACGCTTGGCCAGATAGGCGGGCAGTTCAGACTGCGGAGTAATGGGATAACCGAAATAGTATCTGCAACCGGCAAGAACAGCTGCTTCGCCAATCGCTTCGTTGCCTTTCATCAACACCTTAGCCATTTATAAACTCCTTATTTCTCTTCCTTGTAAATTTCTATAGCTACGTCAGGGCAGCTTCTGGCACAGATGGCACAGCTGGTGCACTTGGCTTCATCAGTGATTGCAGCCGGGTAGACGCCCTTGGGAGTCAGGTGGTCAGCATAAGCAAGAATCTTGAGAGGACAGCGCGCAATGCACATGCCGCAGCCCTTACACAGACTTTCATTGATAACCCATTTAGACATTTTTGTCTTTCCTCCGGTGTTAGTTCGACGCATGCTTCAGGAGCAGACTGTAATATTAATACAACTTAAACCGACTTTTTTCAATGACCAGCTGAAATCTGATGCTAAAAATTATGCCCGGCAGGCAGAAACAGATATCAGCGCACCACCCCGAAGTGCCACGGAACGCTCCAGTAGCGTTCAAGCACAAAGACCCTGAGATCGCCTGAACTGTAAAAACCAGGCAGACCTTCGGTCGCAACCCCAAGTTTACCCGCCAACTCAGAGGCCACAACTGCAAACGCCAGCGGCAAACCGGCTTTGCCGGCAAATTCCTGCATCATGGCCAGGCCTTCACGGAAAAGTTCGACGGAAGTTTCACCGGAAAGATTCGGGTTGGCAACCAGATGGGTTACCTGCATGGCGCTGAGACCACACATGTGCCTGAAGCTTTCTGCAAGTTCTTCCGGGCTGGTAAATCCTGGGCGAAAGGGGTTGATGACAAAAAAAACATTGGCGCCACGGGCGGCAGCCAGTTCTTTAAGACGACCAAGAGGGCGAAGTCCGGGCTCACCACCGCCGATATCGCAGACCACTGCCTGACCCGGGGTTTCGAGCGCACCCCAGGCGGCTGGCGGCAGAGCCGGAATATCGCCGGAAACAACGCGGTCACCAGGGCAGATAACCTTGACGCCAAGGGCTTCAACCTCGTCGCGCAGCTTTCTGACCCTGAAAAACGGGTTGACGATATCGAGGTCAATAAGAGTCGAGCCGCCGTAGCGGCTCGCCTTAAAGACCGAAAGATTCAGGGCAAGTTCGGTTTTGCCCGCCCCCGCACCACCGATAAGAAAGGTAGCCGGGCCGGCATCACTGGAAAAGGGCAGATTCATCAGAGGTCAGATGCCCGCCTTGCCAGTTCCATGAATTTGTCGTAGTTGGGGTCGTCGACACGGCCGATCATTTCGTGAATTGCGATTTCCATGGTCGAAATGACCGCACCGGCGCGGCGCATTTTTTCGATGGCGACTTTCCAGTTAACCTTTTTGGTCGAGCTGGTGGCATTCATGATTACATGCACCTTGTAGCCGCGGCTGAGAGCGTCGAGAACGGTCGGGCAGATGGAAATATGGGTTTCCATGCCGGCGACGATCAGGGTATTAGTATTCATGGCTTCAAGGCGAAGAGTGAGATCTTCGCTGCCGAAGCAGCTATAGCGGCTTCTTTTGATCGGTTCGAGTCTGGGCACCAGTTTTTTGATTTCTTCAATGGTACCGCCAAATTTCTGGGGCGAAAGCTCAGTGAGCACTATCGGCAGCCCAATCATGCCCGCAAAGGAAACCAGCGATTTGATGTTATTAATCATGGCTTCTTTTTTGTAGATTGGCTTGATGCATTTTTTCTGTACATCGCTGATAAGCAGCACGCTGCCTTCTCGGGTAAGGATGTCTGGATGTCTCATAGTCTGATTTTCTCCTGGCCTAAATAGTCAACTTGAAATTTTCGCCGTCGTTATTGTCCCATTTCTGGTGCAGGTTACCACTCTGGTCAACCGCAATCAGGTTGAAACAATAATTAATTACTTCGCGGTGTGGGCCCCAGATGGTGGCCCGAAAAACTCTCGGCATCGGCAGACCACTGATGCGGGCCGCACGACCTCTTTCATAGAGGGGGTCGCCATGCCGGTAAGGGGCATGACTGACCGAGAATTCGCTGTTCCATTCGATGCCGTCTGCTTCGAGTTCGGTATCCTGGGGGTAAGCCCAGTTGTTGAGGCTCCAGTGCAACCGAACATGAGTACAGGCACCCGAATGATCGATATATTCAATCTCACGTGGCATGATCAGCTGGGTAAAATTGTCGCTGACCTTATCGCTGCCATCTGTATAGCGGATCTGAAAGAAATAATGAAACAGGTAGCGTTCAGAGCCCTCAAAATGAGTGGGAATGCGCAGCACCCAGGATCTTTTGAGCGGCGCAGTGCCCCATTCCGGCATCATCGTAAAGCTCTGCATGCTCTGCCAGTCAGGTGGCCGATTCAGGTGCCCGAACACAAGACTGAGAGTTACAGATTCGATATTGTCTTCCTGGTCGAGCCACTCTTTTTTAAGATAGGAAAACCCTTCGAAAGGCCTTGTTGAAGGAACTTCGTGAGCAATCCCCTCAGGCAGAGAAGTTTTCTGCCGGCCGGGTTCAATCTGGTGTACAACGGCTCCGGTTTCCGTGGTCATTAAATCCATCCTGATTTTTAGCGCTGATAAAGTATAACATAACAGTTACAAAAATATAACCGCTTACTGTTCG
>CAZFUG010000395.1:0-3695 GCA_964522035.1 uncultured bacterium | reverse complement strand
TTTTCAGCCGGGCTCAGGCATAAAACAGACGGCATATACGACCTATGTATTTGCCAAAGACGAGTTTGAGGCAAAGGTTGGTAAATTGCCGCTCAAAAAGGCCTGCAAAATAAAGGTCGAGATCCTGGAAACAGAATCCAGCAACTATGACCCCGACAATCCGATGGTGCAGAAGCCCATCGGCGGTTTCGATCTGACCCGGCATCTCTGCGGCATCGTCAGCGTTGAATATTAGAAAGAGTCTGTTTGCTGATAGGTATGGCTTTAAAAACTGTTTTTTCGCCCGGGCTGGCGATTCCTGTTTTACGGAAAACAGATTGCAAAAAGCGCCTTGGCAGACATTTTTGAAGGGATATTAAATGGAGCCGATTCTAAGTTCAGAGCGGGTTAATACGGGCCGCCAGCGGGAGCTCGATCTTGCCCGCGGTCTGGCAGTGCTTTTCATGGTGCTGATTCATGTTCAGGAATATTTTTCGCTTCCTGAAGCCAAAGCTTCGCTGATCGGCACCGCCATCGATCTCGGCGGCGGGGCTCCGGCTGCTGCCGTATTCATGTTTCTGCTCGGGGTCGGCATTGTCTTTACCCGCAACAACGACTGGCGTGTATTTGTTCGGCGTGGCTGCATGCTTATTCTGGCCGGATACCTGCTGAATGCGCTGCGCGGCACATTGCCATGCCTGGTAAAATGGCACTCGGAGGGTGTGGAGGCCGATTTTTACCTTGGTGTCAGCCACTTCGTACTGATTGATATCTTCCATTTCTCCGGGCTGACTCTGATCATGTTCGGCGGCATGAAAAGATTCGGGCTGGGGGTGCCCGCCGCATTCGTTCTTTTGTTTGCGACCAGTTTCGCAAACTACCTCACTTTTGGGCATTTTTTCAAGAATCTCTCTTTTGCTGCTGTTTCAGGCCTCTTCTGGGGCAGCAGTAAAATTACGGTTTTTCCATTTCTCACCTGGGTTTTCTACCCGCTTGCGGGCTTCATCTGGGGAAGCCTTCTCATTCGCTGCGCGCGAAAAAATCTTTTCCATGCCGCCAATGCTCTTCTGGGCGCCGGAGTTTTTGCCGGGCTCTACCTGCTTTTCGAAAAACTGCGGCTTCAGAGCCCGTTGAGCACAGACTATGCGTATTATCATCATTGTCTCGATGCCAATCTGCTGTTTACGGCATTTGTGCTTGTCTGGATCAGCATTTTATACTTCGTTTCCCTTGCCCTGCCCGAACGCATTTTCGTTCACATCGAGCGCTGGAGCCGCAATGTTTCTGAGATATACTTCATTCACTGGCTGCTGGTCGGCTGGCTGTTCATACTGATCAGAGAACGCCTTTCACTGGTCATGTATTTTGTTCTGTTTTTCCTGGTTTTTATTGTCAGCGACTGCCTTGCGGATTACATGACGCTGCGAATGAAGGCTGCCGAAGCGGCTGCGAATAGCGCGGGAGATGCTTCGGCCCAAAAAGACGGGCCCGCCACCTGGAAAATCGCGGCCGGCTTCCTGATGGTCGGGCTCGCAATCGCGAACCTGCATGTCAGCTGCGCCGGATTTATTCCGTTTTTCGCTGATCTTGAAGCTCTGCAGAAAAATCCTGCGGTATTTGTCTATGATGAAAACGACAGATGTGCATACCCGGCCAGGGTAGCGGCAATGGCCGGTATTGACCGCTGTCTTGTCGAATACGAAGACAAGTCACTCAAAACCGAGGTTGTACCCGATGTCAACATTCTCATCGGCAATCTTCAGGCCGGAACGCGGGTTCTTGTCTACGAAGACGATGAGAAGACCGTCGAAGGCACCGTGGTCAGAAAAGTCGGCGAAGACTATCTGGTAAGGATACGCGGCGAAAAAGAAACAATAAAAGCTGCCGACATGATTCTGCCCGAAAATTCTTTCCTTAAAAAGCTCTTCGCCAGAATGGCCCCCTGATTTTTTCGGGTTTCTCGCGCTGATGCGGGGCAATTGCCGACGCAATTTTTGCTGTCAGCAGAGATGTAGCTTGGTTTCACAAAATCTGGTAATATTTTGTCAGAGCGTCTTCAAAGTGTTGTGGGGGTGTGCCGATGCGGATCATGCTGATTTTCCTGGTGGCTGCACTGCTGAATTGTGCATTGATTCTTTCTGCCTGCAATCCTGAGCCGGGGCCCCAGCATTTTCCTGTTCTGAGCGTTCCGCCGGCAAGAATAACCACCGGCTATTTCAGTGTTTACAATGGTTTGAACGGGCTGCCGTGCAATGATATCAGGTCGATTCTGTTCTTCGATTCACCTAGCGGCAAAAACTACGTGATCGTCGGTACTGCAGGGAAAGGGCTGATGATTTTCGCCGATGAAACCTGGCACGTGAGCGGGAGCGGGCTTTTTCAGTTTCCTGAACTGACAGTCACGACAATGATGCGAGTTGCCGCTGACAGCTTTCTTCTTGGCACTCCGGCAGGGTTATACAAGGGCAGATTCGAGAACGAAAAATTTGAGTTCGCGCCGGTTGAAACCAGCTACAAAGAAGTGATGAACGTCACGGCCATTGCCCGTAACCCCGAAGAAGAAGACAGTTTTCTGCTCGCCTGTGACCGCACTGCAGGGGTTCTGGCCCGTGATACTTTCAGAGAATTCAGAATTCCGTCACATCTTAGCCCGACTGGCTTTTCTGCGGTAATTTCCTGTGATCTTGGCAGTTTCGCAGGCTGTAACGGTGGTATTTACCAGATCACCGGTGAAGGCATGAACCCATGTGAGGGAGAAATCGAGAAGGCAGGTTGGGTAACCAGTTTCGCAACCGCTAAAGATCGTTTGTTCATAGCTTCTTCAAACGGGGTAAGCCTTCTGAAACCAGAAGGAAAAATGGAAAGCCTGCTTCCGGGAGTATGGGCGACCTGCCTCGCGTTCAGCGCCGCCCCTGAAGAACTGCTGTCGGGTCAGAGTTTCAAATCTTTTGTCGCTGCCGTTCCTGACGGTTCAATGCGCCAGGAAGAAGAGAACCTCGATCTTTTGCGCGAGAGATACGCCACCCTGCAGAGAGAATACCAGGAATACACGCGCCGCTTTGCCGGCCAGCAGGAAGCAGACCAGAATGCGGTGCTCGAAATGTACCAGAAATTTTTTGATTTTGAGGTCGCCTGCCAGAACGCTATTGCCAATAACCCGGCCGAAAAACTGGTCAGCCCATTGCTGAATGGTCTCTGGATCGGAACCCAGGACAGCGGCCTGGTTCTTTTTGCTACCAATGGCCAACGCCACCATCTGACTGCTGAAAATTCAAAATTGCCATCTGACGATGTAACTGCGATTGCCTGTGCCCCTGATGGTGAAACCTGGATCGGAACAGCCAACGCCGGGCTGATGCGTTACTCTTCAAGGGCGATAGGCGGCAAGGGCAAGGTGCAGAATCTGCTTGCATGCCGGCCGACGCGCATACGGGTGCTTTCAGACATGCTGATGATCGGAACAGAAAATGACGGCCTGTACATTTACGATATAAAATCACTGCAGCAGGCCGGCCATTACGCTTTCAATGGCTTTCACCGACGGGTAAGCGATTTTGCCCTCGACCGCGACGGCAATCTCTGGGTTACCGGTGATGCCGGGGTCTTGATCTGGAACGGCAGCAGCTGGAAAACGGTTACTTTTCAACCGAAGGTAAAGGCGCCTGACGGCATGGCTTCAAGAATCGTGATTGACAGCAAAAACAGAATCTTTATCG
>CAZFUG010000394.1:0-3736 GCA_964522035.1 uncultured bacterium | reverse complement strand
GGCCGGAGCGGAACTTCTTTTTCCATGGGCTGCTTTTGAGATAATCGGTAATCGCCTTCTGCAGAGCGCCGGTGCCTTTGCCGTGGATGATGAACACACGGCCCATGTCGGTTTCGCTGACAATCTTGAGATAGGTTTCAACCTCGTCGACAGCCTCTTCTACCCGCATGCCGCGCACATCTATCTCGCTTTTTACCAGAGGGCGAACCGCAAATACGTTGCCGCCGGTCTTTTCTTTTTCAGCCGCCGCTTTCTGCGGTCCGGCAGAGAGCTCTGATGCATGCACAACCATCAGTTTGCCGTCGAAATCGACTTCGACGCGCTTGCGGCCAGCCGGGCGTATTACGGTTCCCTGGCGCAGATTGAGCTTCCAGACCACATTCATACCAGGCTTTAGCTCGTCGATTTTCAGCGACGGCTGATCTGAAACCGGGGCAATCCTGTCTTCCACCGGTTTATTTACCTCAGCCAGATTTTTTCTGGTTTCGGAATGAGCCTGACGTGCTTCATCCAGGGCCTTAAGCATTTCGGGCGATTCATTTTTTGCGGCGATCTGCCGCAGACGGTTGATCAGCGTCTCGATATCACGCAATCGGGCGCGCAGTTCAACGGTAAATTCTTCGGTGAGTCGATCGCGTTTCGTTTTGCGGAATTCCTGCAGCTGCTGAGTAGTCTTTTCGATTTCCTGCTCGCGGGCACGCAGTGTAGACAGTTTCTGAACGTAAGTTCTTCGAAGAGCCTCGGCGCGATTGCGCTCCCGCTCGATGGCTTCGATCAAACCTTTTTCATCGCGGCGTTCACCGGCGTTAGACTGCACCAGTTCTGACAAAACCGATTCTGGCAGGCCAAACACCCGCGCCATCGCAAGAGCGTTGCTCTTACCGGGAATACCGATCTGAAAGCGAAACGTTGGCTTAAAGGTCTCATAATCGAATTCCATGGCGGCATTGATGAACCCTTCTGTCGTAAAAGCCACATGTTTGAGAGAATCATAATGTGAGGTCACTATACAGAAAGCGCCGCGCGAGCTCAACTCTTTGAGAAAACCTGAAGCCAGTGCCCCACCCTCGACCGGGTCGGTACCAACGCAGATTTCGTCAATCAGAATCAGTGAATGGGCGCCACCAATATCGATCATCTCTTTCAAACGCTTGAGATGTGCGGTAAAAGTTGAAAGATGATCTTCGATACTCTGGCTCTCACCAATATCGGAAAGTACCTGGCGAAAAACCGGAATTCTGGCATCACGTGCCGCGAGAACATAGTTGCCGGTCTGCATCAGCAGGGCATTGATACCTACGGTTTTAAGCGCTACAGTTTTACCACCGCCATTCGGGCCGGTAATGATTATGCAGCGCTGCCCCGAATTCATTTTTATATCTAGGGGCACGCAGTTCGGGTGAATCAGCGGGTGCCGGGCCTGATTCAGCAGCAGATCAGGCTTATCGGCGATTTCGGGCCGACTGGCCTCGTATTTAACCGAAAATTCGCTGCGCGCCCGTACCATATCCAGCCAGGTAAGAGTTTCAAACTGTTCGGTCATCGCACCAAGCGACTGGTAAAGAAGCGAAGTCAGGTTGTTGAAGATTTTTCTGATCTCTTCACGTTCAGAAAGCCGCAGTTGTGCCAGACGGTTATTTACCGGCAGAAACTGCAAAGGTTCGATAAAAACCGTCTGCCCGGTTGCCGACTGGTCATGAACGATGCCCTGAATACGACTCTGGGCCGAAGCCAGAACCGGCACGACATAGCGATCGTTGCGCAGCGTGAAGTAGCGGTCCTGAACGTCTTCGGCATGATGCGCCAGAAATGCCGCCAGCTGTTTTTCAATGTTGCCGACCGTCTGGGTGTATTCCCGGCGAATCGAGGCCAGAGCCGGCGAAGCATCGTTACGCACCTGACCCCGGTCGTCAAGGCAGTCGTCGATTCTCTGAAAAAGACCCGAAAGCAGCGGCATGCCGCGAATACGTTCGGCGATACGCCCCTGAGTTTTCAATGAAAGGCTGCTGGCGTGGCTGTCAAAAGACTTTCGCAAGCCGGCAGCGGTTTCGATATTGGCTTTGACTTTGAGAAAGTCCTCTGATCCGAGAACGGTCGAACCAGCCTGCAGAATTTCGATAATTTCACGAATATCGCGAAGTCCGCCCGGATTGATTTTTACCCCGGAATGAGAATATTCAATGTATTCGTCAATTTCAGCCAGCCAACCACTGATCTGGTTGGCATCAGTAGAAGGATGCAGCGCCAGAATTTTTTCTTTTGCGGCACGTGAACCGGCGAATGAAGCGATGATCGCCAGGATTTTATTGAATTCAAGATTGTCTAATGATTTCTGTTCCACGGATGAACCCAGATAGATAGAATATCGGCCACGGAGAAAGAAAGAGAGAGAGAGAGACAGCCACGGATGGGCACGGATAAACTCGGATATTCAGTCAGAACACAAACTTATTCAGACAAGAAATCGGTGTTCATCTGTGGCCAAACCACGAATGAGCTTCGCGACAAATTTTATTCTACAGTTACCGATTTGGCGAGGTTGCGCGGCTGGTCGACGTCGAGACCGCGCAGGTCGGCAACATAATAGGCAAAGAGCTGCAGCGGCACAACATTGATGATCGGCGAGAAAATGTCGGAAACCTTTGGCACTTCGATGACGTGATCGGTCAGAGCGCGGATTTCGTGATCGCCTTCGGTGGCGATGGCAAGCAGGCGGCCTGAACGGGCCTGAACTTCCTTGAGGTTCGAAATCGTTTTATCATAGAGCTCAGACTCAGTAACAATAGCCATTACCGGCATTTCGTGATCGATCAGAGCGATGGGGCCGTGCTTCATCTCGCCGGCAGCATAGCCTTCCGCGTGGATATAACTAAGTTCCTTTAGTTTCAAAGCGCCTTCCAGAGCAGTCGGATAATTCAGGCCACGGCCAAGAAACAGGAAACTGCGCGCATCGAGGTATTTCGAGGCCAGATCGCGGATCTGCTCGTGCTTGTCGAGAACTCTTTCAATCTGCTGCGGCAGAACCTTGAGCTCGCGGATTTTTTCCTGAACGTAAGCCGGATCAAGTGCTGAACGGATTTTACCAAGCATCAGTGCCAGCAGGGTCAGAGCGGTAAGCATGGCAATATAGGCTTTGGTAGAGGCAACACCGATTTCGGGGCCTGCATGAATATAGACAAGACCATCGACTTCACGTGTCAGAGACGATTCTTTCGCATTGACGATGCCAAGAACCTTGGCACCGCGCTTGCGGGCTTCTTTAACGGCAGCGAGGGTATCGGCAGTTTCGCCCGACTGACTGATAGCAATTACCAGGGTATTTGCGTCAACAAGGGGTGAGCGGTAACGGAATTCGCTGGCGAGATCGCATTCAACCGGTATTTTCACCAGGCTTTCAATAAGATATTTACCGGCGCAGGCTGAATAATAGGCCGTGCCGCAGGCAACCATGACGATGCGCTGGGCGCGGTAGATATCGGGGCCGGTGAGCTTGAGTTCTTCGAGATAAATTTTGCCTTCTTCTTCAGAAGTGCGGCCGCCGATGGTGTTGCGAATTACCTGCGGCTGCTCGTAAATTTCTTTCAGCATGAAGTGCGAGAAACCGCCCTTTTCAGCAGCGACCGGGTTCCAGTCGATCTGAACCGGCGTTTTAACGACCGTTTCGCCGCCATGCGCGAAAAATTCAATACCAGAGCGGCTGACGACGGCACCTTCAAAATTGTCAAGATACACGACT
>CAZFUG010000393.1:0-3778 GCA_964522035.1 uncultured bacterium | reverse complement strand
AGTTGCGCCAGACGAGCTCCTGCAGCGGTTGAACCTGGTTTCAGCTCTTGCTCCGGCAATTGGCCCAAGAGCAACGGTCTGGCTTGAAAGCAATCCGGATAATATTCAACTGGCCGATTCTTCGGGTAACTTCTCCTTTTCCGGACTTACGCCCGGTCTGGCTTACCGGGTTGTCTGCCGTTACGATATCGCTGCAACCGGTGAACTCTATCTCGTCAGATCCGGCGAAATAGTTCTCGAATCATCTACTCAAGCGGGACGGGCCGGTGATCTGACGCTTGAAAAGGGAAAATACGCCATTTCCGGGGTCCTGCGAAACCAGTTCGGCCAGCCGATTGCCAATGCGAGAATGTCGATCTGGGGGATAAGCTTCAAAACCTTGTCAGATGGAACGTTTGCGACCCCGCCGATGCCCGAGTCCGCTGCCACAGAAAAAATCAGCGTTCAGGCAGATGGTTATCGCCAGATGACCATGGAACTGCCGTTCATTCATTCTCAGGACATGCTGCCCGGCATCGAAGTGACGCTTTCTGATATCAACGAGCCTAATTTTGCGCCGGTGGTATTTTTTAAGCAGGCGCCGAAATTGGTTGCCCCGGGGGAAAGGGTCGCTCTGACTATCGCTGTTGCTGACCCGGATGAGCTTGCTCCCGAAAGTTTCAGGCCAGTCTGGAAACCGCTTTCTGGCACAATTGAAGAAACCGCCGACCGGTTCGCAGTTTTCTGGATCGCACCGCAGATTCAGGGGCTCGCTACCGTCAGTGTCAGCGTTACCGACAGCAGAGGGGCCTCGGGCACCGCAAACATTGGCCTTGCCGTCGGTGGTGACCGCAACCCGGCCGTGCGCGTCGATTCGATCAGTCCATCTTCGGCTGAACCTGGCACGCAGGTGGTGATCAAAGGTTCAGGCTTCAGTGCTGACCCGGCAAAGGTTAAGGTCAGTTTCAACGGTATACCGGCTGAAATCAGATCGTCTTCAGAAACGCAGATTGTTACAGTTGTACCTTCCGGTGCGACGACCGGAGTTTTGGTCATCTCTGTGCCAAATGGCGAAAAATCAGTCGGAGTTTTTGCGGTGATTGACCCTGGTCTGGCACTTTTACCAGCCTATGGCCCGCCTGGCACGGTTGTCGACCTTTCAGGCAGAGATTTTGGCGCTGATCAGACCGCCGGTTCCGTTCAGGTTAACGGGGTTCAGGCCAGCATTCAAAGCTGGTCAGACAGTCTGATTCGTTTTATTGTCCCTGAAAAAGCGGTTGGTGGCGTAGTCACCCTGTCTTTGCGCGGCCGCGAAAAAACTGCCGGCTTTTTTAAGGTTACAAGAATATTTGATGTTTCCAGCTCACTGGTGACAAAAGGCTCTGAGATCGTTATTACCGGCGAAGGATGGGGTGAAACTCAGACTACCGGTTCTCTGGTTTTTACCGGCAATGTCGCGGCGATCATCAAAAGCTGGTCTGATTCACGTATCGTTTTGCAGGTTCCCGCTGGTGCACGCAGTGGCGATCTGACTGC
This sequence comes from uncultured bacterium, assembly GCA_964522035.1. Taxonomy (GTDB): domain Bacteria; phylum Muiribacteriota; class Ozemobacteria; order Ozemobacterales; family Ozemobacteraceae; genus Rifleibacterium. The sequence goes on along the minus strand of CAZFUG010000393.1, from coordinate 2,263 downwards.
AACCGTGCAGGGAGTTTCCTTTGTCGTCAAAACCATGACCGTTAATTCGGTTGACTCTGTCAGTCCAGAAAGAGGCATTGCCGGTGTCCAGATCGAGATCACCGGTACAGGTTTTGGTACCACTCAGGGAGCCGGCAGTGTAAAAATCGGCGATAAAACCCTTGAAGTGGTCGACTGGTCAGAAAACCTGATCCGGGTAAAAGTTCCTGAGGGTACAAAGCCAGGCAATCTTTCGGTTTTTGCATCCGGCATCAGCAGCAATGGAGTGCCTGTCGTCATTTCGGCAGTCACTTCGATTTCGAGCGTGCGCCGGCCGGCCGGAAGTTCTTTGCAGATCAATGGTTACGGTTTTGGCAGTAACACCGGTTTTGTGCTTTTCGGTGACGTTGTTGCAACCAGCTTCAATATCTGGAAAGAAGACCTGATCGAGGTCGTTATTCCGGAAAACGCTCCGGCCACCGCACCTGTCATCGTCAGTTCAATGGGCGTCAGAACTCCTTCAGTGCCGTTTTTCGTTACCAGCATTACCGGTGTCGATCAGGATTCGGGCTGGATCGGCCGCGAAGTGGTTATTTCTGGAGATAATCTCGGAAACGGCTCTGGCGGCGATAAGGTTACTTTCAATGGTGTCAAGGCTCCGGTAATTTCCTGGAATGAAAAGGCCGTCAGCGTCAGAGTTCCGGAGCAGGTGGCCAGTGGCCCGCTTGTCATAGAAATCAGCGGCGTGCCGGTAACTCTGGAAGAGGAATTTACCATTTTCACTGATTATGATTATGCACAGGCCAGCCCTGACTGGAGTGGCAAACGCGCCAGTTCGAAGCCTTTGCTGCCGGGTCTGGCCCAGGATTCAGCCGGCAATATGTTTATCACTGATTATGACAATGGCTGGGTCTGGCGCATTGGCAGCGACGGAGCCCAGAGCAAATTCGGCAATCTCGACAAGCCATGGGGTATTGCGCTCGATGAAGCCAACCACCGAATTTTTGTTTCCGAGTCTGGTAAGCATCGGGTGCAGATTTTTGATCTGCAGGGAAACAGTGTCGGACAGTTCGGCTCACTGGGAAGTGGCGACGGGCAATTTTCCAGTCCCAGAGGTCTGAGCCTCGATAAGAGTGGCCGACTGTATATCGCGGATGCTGGCAACAGCCGTATTCAGGTTTTTACTGCTGCCGCAAGTCCGGTATTTCTAACCCTGTTTGGCGCAGCCGGTAACGGCAATGGGCAGCTGGCTTATCCCTCTGGCGTGGCTGTCGACAGCAATTTCCTTGTATATGTCGCTGACGCAGGCAACAATCGTATTCAGCGGTTTAACCCGGACAATGGCAGCAGTCCGACAGCCTGGGCTTTCTCTGGCTGGCTTGGTTCAAAAGACCCGAATGTCGCAACTCCCGGCTGGTTGAATGGCGGCTCAGGTCTTGCTTCGAATGCTTCCGGTGCATTTAAAAGCCCTTATGGTGTGGGACTTGCCGGTGATAATCGGCTGCTGGTGGCTGACACCAACAACAATCGCATTCAGCTGTTCAACGCCCAGACTGGTCTTTTCGAGGCGAGTATCGGTGCCTCCGGTATTACCAGCGGTCAGTACAATCAGCCGCTGTTCGTCACTTCTGCCGGTGATCAGGTGCTGATTGCCGATTCAAGTAATGCCAGAATTCAAAAGTCTGGTCTGAGCGGCGAATTCATTGCGCAGGTCCGTCCCGATACCTCGCTTCTCAATACCCGCCCCGGAAGAATTGCCATCGATTCGGTGCGGCGCCGGGTCTATGTGCTTGACGTCGATGATGGCTCTGTCAGTGTGTTTGGTCTTGATGGCAGCATCATTCAGGTTATCGGTTCTTCAGGCGCCGGCAGCAGTCAGTTCTATAAGCCTGAGGGCCTGACGCTGGACGGCGACGGCAATCTTTATGTCGCGGATACCGGCAATGCCAGAATTCAGAAAATTTCGCCGGAAGGAAATTTTGTCAGCTACTGGGGGGTTTACGGCACTGGCAGCGGCCAGTTTGTCAGGCCGACAGCCCTGGCGGTTTCGCCGGATTCCCGCCATATTTATGTTGTCGATCGCGGTCTGCATAGGGTACAGAAATTTACCGTTTCGGGTCAGTTTATAAAGGGGTGGGGCAGCGTCGGGGCTTCTGACGACAATTTCAATGGCCCGTCAGGCATTGCCTGCTCACGGAATGGCGATCTGTACATAGCGGATACCGGCAACCACAGAATAAAAAAGTATTCTGCCGAGGGCAGCCTTATCGGCGGGTGGGGCAGC
>CAZFUG010000392.1:0-3801 GCA_964522035.1 uncultured bacterium | reverse complement strand
AACTTCCGGTTATAACCGGCATGAAACTTCAAACCGCAAGAGCCGGCGATTCATTGCACTCGAATGACGATTTCTACGTTGCACAAAACTGGGTTAAATCATTGGGTGACCGTATACTGAATCAGGTTTCTGAAATCAATTTTTCAAGCGCACAAAACCCTTATCTGGTGATGATAACAGGCGAAAAAATATTTCCCAGGAGTGTTGAAGATTTTAAGAATCGTTATGATTTTTTACGTGCACTCCTTGACAACCTTAGAAAGAATAATGTAGAACCATTCTACCTCGACATGAGGGCACCAAGCGAAATCGTCGTTCGACCAAAGAAAAGCGCTGGTGCATCACAGGGAAACAGGGGTCCTTCTGCCGGTGGATGACATCATTATTGGCCTCGATATAGGCACAACCAAAGTCTGTGCAGTAATTGGCGAAGTCCAGAACGGGCGCACCATCAACGTGCTCGGCATTGGCACGGCGTCATCCGGCGACGGCGTCAAAAAGGGCGCGATCGTCGACATTGAGCGCACGACTCAGGCCATCATCGATGCGGTCGAAGAGGCCGAAAAATCGGCTGATGTGGTTATCGACAATATTTACGTCGGTATCGCCGGCGCGCATATCTGCTCGATGAACAGCCAGGGTATTGTTGCCATCAAGGGCAACAATCAGGAAATCACCTCTGAAGACATAGACCGCGCTGTAGAAAATGCAAAAACCGCGGTTTCAATTCCGCCACACCAGGACATCATACACATCCTGCCGCGCGAATTTGTCGTCGATGAACAGAAGGATATCAACAACCCACTCGGTATGGTCGGCGGCCGTCTTGAGGCCCAGGTGCATATTGTAACGGGCGCGGTGACCGCCATGCAGAACATCATGAAGTGTTGCGAAATGGCCAAGCTCAAAGTCGAAGATGTGGTTTTACAGCAATACGCGTCGAGCATGGCGGTGCTCTCAGAAGATGAGAAAAAACTTGGTGTCGTTCTTGTCGATATCGGCGGCGGCACAACCGATCTGATCATATTCCAGAACGGGCACGTCGTTCATTCACACAGCATCGATATCGGTGGACGTCTTGTCACCAACGACCTGGCAGTCGGCCTCAAAACATCTACACAGGCCGCCGAAGAGCTTAAAATCAGCCACGGGATTGCATATTCCGAACTGGCCGACAGTCATCTGACCATCGAAGTTCCGGTAGCAGGTGGTGAGCGCACAAAACCTTTTCAGCAGACCTTTCTCGCCGAAATAATCGAACCCCGCATGGAAGAAATTTTTTATGAAGTCAAGAAACAGATCGAAAAACATGTTTCTCTTGACGTCATACCCGCAGGTGTTGTATTAACAGGAGGCACATCTCTGATGAGCGGGTGCCCCGAACTCGCCGAAGAAATTCTGGGCCTGCCAATACGCCGCGGTGCTCCAATCGACGTGGTCGGTCTTCATGAACAGGTGCGGAAACCGCAGTATTCTACCGCTCTGGGGCTCATAAGGTATGGCGCACAAAATTATCGTGCACCCACTAGAGAATCTGGTGCCCTAAATGGTATAATTGAACGAATTCAGTCCTGGTTAAGAAAATTCTTTACCGATTGAAGAATTTTTACAATAAGAAATAGATTTGCCGAAGGCAGAGCAGTAATAAACAGGAGGCGAGCATGGTGTTTGATTTTAGTAACCAGTCAGCATTGGAAAATGCTGAAATTAAGGTAATTGGCGTGGGTGGTGGCGGCTCAAACGCGGTAAACCGCATGATCGAGGCCGGTCTGTCAGGTGTTGAATTCATCACAGCCAACACTGATGCCCAGGCTCTTACACGATCAAATGCCAAAATCAAGATTCAGCTTGGTGACAAGCTCACCAAAGGTCTTGGCGCCGGCGCCAACTATGAAATTGGCAAAAAAGCTGCTGAAGACGACCGTGAAGCTCTCGCCGAAGTTCTTGAAGGCGCCGACATGGTTTTCATCGCTGCCGGCATGGGCGGCGGCACCGGCACCGGTGCAGCTCCAGTCGTAGCAGAAGTTGCCCGCGAAATCGGCGCTCTGACTGTAGCCGTAGTTACAAAGCCATTTGCTTTCGAAGGCAAAAAGCGTGCCAGCGCTGCTGAAATCGGCATCAAAAATCTCAGAAGCTGTGTTGATGCTATTATCGTTGTTCCGAACGACAAACTTCTGCAGATTTCAAAAGAAAACGTCACCATGCTGCAGGCCTTCGGCTACGCCGACGACGTTCTGCGCCAGGGCGTCCAGGGCATCTCAGATCTTATCGTCGTGCCCGGCGAAATCAATACCGACTTTGCTGACGTAAAAACCATCATGAGCCAGGCCGGCTCAGCTCTTATGGGCGTCGGCACTGCCGAAGGCGAAAACCGCGCCGTAACAGCCGCTCAGATGGCAATTGCCAGCCCGCTCCTCGAGTCTTCAATTCAGGGCGCCAAGGGCGTTCTGCTCAACATCACCGCCGGTTCAGACCTCGGAATTCACGAAGTCCAGAACGCCTGCAGCATCATCCAGGAAGTTGTTGACCCCGATGCCAACATCATCTTCGGAACCGCTGTAAACGATGCCATGGGCAGCGCCATCAGAATCACCGTTATCGCTACCGGCTTCGGCGAAGAAATCAAATCAGGCATCGATGCGAAAAAACGCATTCTCGATGATATCCGCACCGTTCGCCCGATTCAGGAAACCTACGTTCCTCAGCAGCAGCCACAGGTTGTCAACGCTCCTCCGAGCTACAACACCTCTGATGAACGCGAAATTCCGACCTTCCTGAGAAAACGCAGAAACGGCTGACCTGGAATTTCCCCGCAACACCATGAACCAGGGGCAGGCGTGCCTGCCCCTGGTTCATATCTTTTACAGAGAATTCGCCAACAGTGGGTCTTAAACATCGCCACAACTACGAGTCGGTCGTCAGCACTCTGAAGGCCTCAGAACGGCATTATCTGCCGGCCAGCCACGCAGGGGCCACGAGCGTCGCCCTGATTTACCCGAATCTTTACAGTCTAGGCATGAGCAACCTCGGGTTTCTCACAGTGCATCGCCTGATCGCGTCAGTGCCAGGAATCGGCGTCGAAAGGTTTTTTCCGGCTCTCGAAGCCGAGTCTCCCCTGCCCCCGCCCTTTTACTCGTTTGAAACGGGTCGCCCGCTCGGCGATTTCAATATCCTCATGTTTTCATTCAGTTACGAGGGCGATTTTGACAAAATACCCGGTCTTTTCGCCGCACTGGGCCTGCCAGTAATTGCCGAACAGCGCAACCGCCACCACCCCCTTCTGATTGCAGGCGGAGCGGCAGTGGCATCGAATGCCCCGGCACTGTCAAGAATTTTCGACATTCTTGTGCCTGGCGAAGCCGAGACAACTGTTGTTCCGATATTGAACCAGCTGCAGGCCGATGGTTTCGATCCGGCAGCGATGGCAATCAAGGGCGTCGGGGTTCCTTCAATTCAATCAACACCTCCACAGCTGTGCGGAGTGCACGATGTCAACTGCCAACCGGCATGGTCTCACATTGTTTCCAGCTGCAACGCCTTTGGTGGAGCCCACATCATTGAGGTAATGCGCGGTTGCCCGAGAGTCTGTTCATTCTGCCTTGCCCGTTGCATTTATTCGCCAGTAAGAGCTGTCGATGCGGCAGTTATCGAAGAATGGTTGAACGATCACCCTGACTGCAAAGATTTGGGGCTGGTCGCTCCATCACTGTTCGATCACCCTCAGGTCGAAAGAATTTTCAGCATGCTGGTTGAACGTGGCGTCAGAATCCGGAATTCATCAGTAAAATGGGAAAAGCTGAC
>CAZFUG010000391.1:0-3802 GCA_964522035.1 uncultured bacterium | reverse complement strand
TGTGACAACCTGGCTCTGATCGTGACAACCCGGTCCTGTTCGTGACAACCCGGTCCTGCTCGTGACAACCCGGTCCTGCTCGTGAAAATTATAACAAACAAATGTGCTGATGAATTTTGGCCGGCCCGATGGCTGGTGTAACATTGCCTGTAAAGGGTTCAATAATTGTTTGCTTTATCTGAAGAATTGCAATAAGCTTGGAGCCTTCGGGGTTTTCAAACCATGAGCCGCTTCACCGATACATTCATTGCACTGCAGACGCCGCATTACCGGCGGTATTTCGTTTCGAACACGATTTCGTCGTTCGGAACCTGGATGCAGCGTCTGGGCATGAGCTGGCTCGTTTATCGCCTCACCGATTCAGCCAACTGGCTCGGCATAATAACTTTCACCAGCTGGTTCAGCTCTTTTCTTCTGATGCCCTGGGCAGGGGTTCTGCTCGATTCAGGGCACCGGCGTCAGATTCTGGTTTATTCGCAGGTTCTTGGATTCGTGCAGGCGGGAGTGCTTGCGGCAATGACCTTTTCCGGAAGCATCACCGTCGAGTGGGTGCTGGTTCTGAGCCTGCTGCTCGGCCTCGTCAACGCCTTCGACATGCCGGGCCGGCATTCGTTCGTTTCGGATATGTTTGCCGACAGAAGGCTTCTTGCCAATGCGATTGCGCTGAATTCAACCGGTTTCAACCTGGCACGCATGGTCGGGCCGGCGCTGGCCGGGGTGATTGTCGCAAAATATGGCGAAGGCCCGTGTTTTATGCTCAACAGTCTTTCTTTTCTTCCTTTTGCATGGGTTCTCGCAATGATGAAACTTCCCGGAGACGGAGAAGAACATGGCAATGGCGAAAGCTTCAGTAAAAGGATCTACGACGGTTTTCATTATTCGCGGCGGCATAATCTGATTTTTCCGTTTCTGATCATGCTGGCAGTGGCAAGTTTCATGGGCATGTCAGTGCACATGGTGCTTTTTCCGATCATTGCCGATCGCATGCTGGGCGGTGGCGCGCAGACTCTCGGCTGGCTGACCGGCGCCATGGGTTTCGGTGCTATTTTCGGGGCACTGGGTCTGGCAGCGCGCCGCAGGCTTGAAGGAATTCAGCGACTCCCGACTGCGGCTTTCGCGGTTTACGGGCTGGCAACCGTTGCCCTGGCTTTCAGCCGCGACCTGTATCTGTCAATGGCTATCTGCGGCATTATGGGAGTCTGTATCGTTCTCGGCTGGTCTTCGAGCAATACGCTGCTGCAGGCGGTTGCCGAAAAAGACAAAATCAGCCGGGTGATGAGCATCTACATGATGGCCTTCAGCGGCATGTCGCCAATCGGCAGTCTGTTTATGGGCTGGTTTTCGACGGCGACCACTACAGAAACCGCAATGCTGGTCGGTGGCATCAGCTGCGTCGTATCGGCAGCAATCTGTGCCATGCAGATCCGCCACATTCGACCTGATTTTCAGAACTGATGTGAACCTGTCTGTTGGCTTTTCTGCTAAGGATGGCCACGGATGAACACGGGCCACGGATTAACACGAGCCACGGATTAACACGGATGAACACGGATCAATGCAAATCAATACAAATCAATACAAATCAATACAAATCAATGCAAAATAATGCAGAATAATGCGGATCAATGCAGAGTAAACCAGATCACAATGCAGAACAAACCAGATCAATACAAGACAATCAGAATTACACGGATGAACGCGGGGTAATCAGGGAATCTATTTTTTCAATAATAAATCTCTGAGGGCGTTGTAGTCGGGCGGGAGTTTTTTTGACAACAGCGGTTTGCCGGCGGCGGCAGCGAGTTCGGGCGGCAGCGGGGTATCGATTTTGAGAATTTCGTCGACGCGGTCCTTGAATTTTGCCGGGTGGGCGGTGCCGAGGAAGAGGCCGGTTTCGCCTGGCTTCAGCGATGCCGAAAGGGCTTTTGCGGCAACGGCGGCATGGGGTTCGGCGGTGTAGCCATGTGCATAAAGTTTGCGCATCATGCCGGCCGTTTCGACTTCCGATACGGTTGCTCCTTCGAGCTCTGAAAGAGACCGGCCGGTTGCCTGGCAGATTGCCTCGATTCTTGGCCAGTTGCTTGGCTCTGAAACATCCATCGCGTTCGACATGGTCGCCACGGTTTTCGCGGGCAGCCATTTGCCGCTGTGCAGATAGCGGGGCACGGTATCGTTGCTGTTGGTGGCGGCGATAAAACGTTTGACCGGCAGACCCATGGCCTGCGCCAGCATGCCAGCGGTCAGGTCGCCGAAATTGCCGCTCGGAACGGATATGACGATTTCATCGGCGCTTTTCTCACGAATTCTGGCGACACCTTCGAAGTAATAGCAGATCTGCGCGAGCAGGCGGCTGATATTGATTGAGTTAGCCGAGTTGAGATTCAGCGCCTGATTGACGGCAGCGTCAGAAAATGCCTGTTTGACAAGGGTCTGGCAGGTATCGAAATCGCTGTCGACTGCAATGGTGGTGATATTGCCGCCGAGCGTGCAGAACATTTTTTCCTGCAGGATGCTGATGCGGCCTTCAGGGTAAAGAATAACGACTTCGACGCCGGGCAGACCGTAAAAGGCTGCAGCGACAGCGGCGCCGGTATCACCCGAAGTCGCGGTGAGAATCGTGATTTTTTTGTCACCGCCGGTGCGGCTGAGACACTGGGCCATGAAGCGGGCGCCGAAGTCTTTGAAGGCAAGAGTCGGGCCGTGAAAAAGTTCGAGCACCGAGAGTTGCGGGGTAATTTTGGCGACCGGAACTTTGAAATTGAAAGCCTCGGCAACCATCTGGTCGACGACTTTCTGCCCGAGCTCATCGGCGAGCCAGGCGCCAAGGATGCGCTGGCTGCGTTCGACAAATGGCATTGAAAGCAGGCGATCGACATCATTCAGTTCAGGGATTCTGGTTGGGAAAAACAGCCCGCGGTCGCGCCCGAGCCCCTGTGTCAGAGCCTGCACAAAGTTTACCCGTTCATCAGGGTGTTTGAGATTGTAGAGTTCCATCTGGTGTGTCTTTCTGCAGAGGTTTCAGATTATTCTTGCGCCGCGTGGGTCAACCCGGCAGACGCATGCAAAACCCTCTTCGTTTTTAAGAAAGTTTTCTTTCAGCCAGGTTTCTGCCTTTTCGGCGAGCTGCGGGTCGTTGGTAACAGCAAAAAGGGTGGGGCCGCTTCCTGAAATGCCTGTGGCAAGCATGCCGATTTCCCACATTGCCATGCAGGCATCCTGATAACCGGGAATAAAGAAGCTGCGATAGGGTTCGGCAAGCTGATCGCGCATTGCCGCAGCCGCCAGCTCAGGATCGTTGCGATAAGAGGCGTGTACGAAAGCGGCAAGATTGCGGCCGTATTCTATGGTGACCTCGCGGTCATACTGTTTTGGCAGAATCGAACGCATTTCGGCAGTGGAGAGGCAAAGACCGGGGTAGGCAACGATCCAGAACCAGTCTTTGAACCAGGGCACCGGTTCGCAGATGCGGTTGCCGGTATTTATAAGCAGCTGCATGCCGCCATGAAAGGAGGGGGCGACATTGTCGTAGTGCACCGAACCGCTGACGCGGCCTTCGAATTCGCCCATCATCAGAAGCAGCTGATCGCTCGAAAACGGCAGACTGAAGAACTGATTCAGGGCGAAAAAAGTGGCGACGATCGAGCTGGCGCTTGAACCGAGGCCGCTGCCGACCGGAAGGTTCTTGGAAAGTTCGAGTTTGATGCCGGAAGGGCGCTGATTCAAAGGCAGTCGCGAAATGAAAAACTGCAGGCACTGCATTGCAATATTCTTTTGATGGTCTTCCGGAAGTTTGTGTTTCCAG
>CAZFUG010000390.1:0-3811 GCA_964522035.1 uncultured bacterium | reverse complement strand
GCGGTTTTCCAGCCGACCAACTGCGCCGGTGTTTTGGCATAGGGTTTCTGAAAATACTGCAGATCGCTTTGTGAAGTCTGCAGCAGGCCATTGCGATCGATGAGGAAGAAGTTTTCCCGCAGTTTTTCTTCGGCGACGCCTTCACGGCAGGAAATTGCCCGGCAGATCTGGTCGGCGATCCCGGTTCCGGCTGTGCCGGCTCCGAAAATACAGAAGCGGTGATCTCTGCCGTCGATGCCGGTCTTGCGGATGCCGGCAAGAACGGCGGCCAGAGCCACGGCGCCCGTTCCCTGGATATCGTCATTGAAAGAAGGGTGAAAAAGCCGGTAGCGGTCGAGCACGGCGCGCGCATTGTCGCGGCCGAAGTCTTCCCAGTGCAGGAGGGTTCGCGGAAAATGCTTTTTGAATGCCTTTGCAAATCTGTCGATGAATTCGGCATATTGATCGCCGCTGATGCGGGCGTGTCGCCAGCCGAGATAGAGAGGATCATCGAGCAGTTTCTGATTGTTGGTGCCGACGTCAAGCATCACTGGCAGAGTGCGGAACGGGTTGATGCCGCCGCAGAGCGTGTAGACCATAAGCTTGCCGATGGCAATGTCGAGGCCGCCGATACCCTGATCGCCGATGCCAAGCACGCCCTCGCCGTCGGTAATCACGATGATGTCGAACGGTTGCCCGGCAAAACCCGCGAGAATACTCTCGATTCTATCCAGGTCCGGGTATGAGATAACCAGGCCCTGCTGCTGCGTGAAATTGCTGCTGAACTTCTGCACCGCTTCGCCAATGGTCGGGGTGTAAATTATCGGCAGCATTTCGGCGAGATGCTCTTCGACAAAGGCGTAGAAAAGTGTCGCATTAGTGCGGGCCAGCTGATTAAGGAAAAGATTCTTCATAATCGCGGTCGGCTGATTGCTGTATTGCAGCCAGACACGGCTTTTCTGCTCTTCAATGGTTTCGATACGGTGCGGTAGCAGCCCGTGCAGACCAAAAGCGGCCCTCTCAGCTTCCGAAAACGCCGTTCCCTTGTTGTATCTGCTGCTATGAATCAGATTCAGCCCGCTCATCCCCAGTTTTACATTTGATTTGATCATTTATCTGCGCCAATGAATTCGTTGAATGTTAAGCCAATGTCTTTGGCTATCTGACGAAGCAAAATCGGAGAGATATCACGCCCTTGATGACATGGAACTGTTGTCTGTCGGCCATCATTGTGGCGAAACTGCTTATGGGAACCCTTTTGTCTGATTTCAACAAAACCAAGTTTTCCCAGAATTCGTATAACATCTTTAGCTGTTAAAATTGGCCCAAAGATCATCTTAAGCGACTTTTACTGACTGTGTTCCGATAAACTCTGAGTCAACAGAGGGTTCACCATCTTCAAGCAGCATTTCAACGACTTCTTTCAAATTGTTATTAAGCTCTTCAAGGGTTTCTCCCTGTGAATGAGCACCAGGTAAGCCTGGTATATAGCCAACATAAAGGCCGGTGGATTTACATTTTTCAATAACAGCAGTGAATACGCGCATAATTCCGTCCTGAATAATCTTGTTTATTACGCTCAACTCTCAATCTAATAATATCATAAATTGCAAAAATCTTTTTGAATGACAGAGGAATCATTAACTTGAGCTGGTTACGCAAAAAATGCCCGGAGGTTTGAAAAAATCGGGTATAATTAAAAAATATGCATGAGTTTTCGGAGGAAGTAAATGAAAAAAGCACTGCTGCGGGTCGCGATGTTTCTGACCGTCTCTGCTTTCTGCCTGAGTTCAATGCCGGTTTCTGCTCTTGCTGACGCCGAAATCGGGGCGGTCATCAAGGCTCGACTTGCCGATAAAAAGCTTTCAACCACGATTCTTGGCGCTCTGGCTTATCTCGAAGACCGTCAGGTTCGCCCACGAACCGGCGAGCGCTCATGCGAATTCGACAGTTCCGATGAGGGCGACGGCTGCAAAACCCTGCTCAGCTTCAATATTCCGTTCCGCGAAAATCTCGGCCTGCCGGCTCCGAAGAAAATCAAAGCCCACAACCGCAGCGGCGAATGGGCCAGCTATATTCACTTTCTGCCCAATAAACTCGGTTTTAAGGGCCGCGCACCCGCCTCGGTTCAGGATTCAAACCTGTTTATGACCGCTTTTATCGCTTACCCGCTGTTTCTCTTCGACGAATCTGCTCTGCCTGAGCCTAAACGCCATATAAACAGCATTCTCCACCTGGCCATGAAAAATATTCAGAGCTTCAAAAGGGAAGACGCCTACAATTTCTGGGCGGTTCTTCCCGGCTGTCGCAGTGATGTGCCGCGCACTGGCCCGTTCAATATCGAGGTCGCACAGCTCGAAATGCTCGCCGGCGCTTATCTTAACCCGAAGCTCGAAAAGATTTTCGCTCTGCTTTCCCGTGGGCAGCAGACACCGCCAAAATACTGGCTCGAACGCTGTCTGAATCTGAAAGAGAATAAAACCGGCGCCGATGCGCTGTTCAATATTCCCAACGATGCTGACGACACCTCGACTGCCGTTTCATTTCAGCTGATGTACAATGCCAGATTCCCGGGCTCTGATGTCAGACCAGATTTTGCCGCCCTCGAAAAAATCAGTCAGTTCAGAGACGTCGACCGCGAACGCGAAGACGGCCGCGATGGCTGGAAAGGCAAGGGGACTGGCGCTTTTCTGACCTGGATGAAAGACGAAAGCCAGCCGGTTTTCGACCGCCCGGAAATCGGCGTGGTTCCGCTCGGAGTCAACAATGTCGATGTGGTCGTCAATTCGAACGTTCTTTTCGCGATGGCCCTGACCGGCCGCAAAGACCTGCCCGGTTACCAGGACTGCGTCAACCTGATTCTCAAAGCCGCCGAAAAACACGCCTGGCCAGAAGCCGGCCTGTATTACCCGCAGAATATGATTTTCCCCTATACCGCTTCACGTGCCTATCGTGACGGCAGTGCCCGTGAACCCGAAATGAAAGCCGCCATGCAGCACATCATGCGCGATCTGATCGTCGCACAGAAAGACTGGGGCGAAAAGAATCCTACCCGCCGCGGCGCTTTTCCCGGCGGCGATGACAAAAGCGACCACCTCGCTTCTGCTCTGGCTGTAACCGCTCTGATCAACATCGGTCGGCAAAACGCGGCTGAAGCCGGTCTGCTCAAGGAATACGACCACGCTGTTTACAGCGGAGTGCAGTATCTGCTGAACCAGGCCATCTGGGACAAACCGAAAAACCCCGAAACCGTCGGCAAATTTAAAACCCCCGGTGACAAATGCGCCACCTGGCTCTCAGGTCTGTTTTTTGCCGCCTCGTTCTGGGATCTCGCCCACTGGCGCTCACAGGCCTTCACCGTCGCCATGGTGCTCGAAGCACTCACCAAATACGCGCTCGCCTATGATTGCGACGATGTTCCCGCCTGCTACCGCAAACTGAAGCTCAACTGATATAAGCTTTTCAGCCAGCCGACTATGCCGCTGGCAGAAAAAACTTGTAGATGCACACTGGTCGCACTTTGCCGTGCATGGTCTGTTCTTTTTCTTCTGACAGCTTGAAGCCCGCTTTTTCGAGGGCGCGGCATGATGCGATGTTGGCTGCTGCGACAACGCCGAGAATTTCTGGCAGCCGGTAAAACGAGAGGCCCCAGTTGCTGATTGCCCTGATCGAGTCGCTGGCATAGCCTTTTCTTTGCTGGCAGTCTTCGATGGCGTAACCGATTTCTACTTTGCCGTTCAGCGGGCTTAAACCGGCGTGTCCGATCAGTTCGCCGCTTTCTTTTATGCAGACGCCGAAAACAATCGGCGCTTCGGCCGGGCCTTTGCCTGAT
>CAZFUG010000389.1:0-3819 GCA_964522035.1 uncultured bacterium | reverse complement strand
TCAGGATTACCTCGCAAAAGTCCTTGGTATCTGAATAAGGTTTGCGTTTGCCCTGCTGCCACCACAAGAGATAGTTGTTGTATCAGGTAATTTCTGGTACATTGACCGCAGATTTTTTACCCTTACACACACCGAAGAGGTGATACGAAATGAAACAGATCTGCGTTATCGGCCTGGGCTATATTGGCCTGCCAACCAGCTCAATACTGGCCGCCAAAGGTTATCAGGTGCTGGGTGTCGACATCAGCCAGAAAGTGGTAGACACAATCAACAGTGGCAGGATCCACATCACCGAACCTGACCTGGATCTTTTCGTCAAAGCGGCAGTACAGTCAGGCAAATTACGCGCATCTCTCACACCCGAAAAAAGCGATGTTTTTATAATTGCCGTTCCAACACCTTTCAAAAAAGACAAAAAGCCTGACATGTCTTATGTACAGGCTGCAACCGAAAGTATTGTCAAGTTTCTTCAGCCTGGCAACCTCGTCATACTTGAATCGACTTCGCCGCCCAAAACCTGTGAAGACATCATCTCGCCGATTATAAAAAAGGCTGGATTCGTTCCCGGTAAAGACGTATTTCTTGCCCACTGCCCGGAAAGGGTGCTGCCGGGCCAGATCATGCGCGAAGTGGTCGAAAACGACCGGGTAATTGGTGGCCTGACCCCTGAATGCGCAGAAAAAGCCAGACAGCTCTACAGCAGCTTTGTAAAAGGGCAGATTCACGTCACCGACTCAACCACCGCCGAAATGGTAAAACTCGTTGAGAACAGTTTTCGCGATGTTAACATCGCTTTCGCCAATGAATTGTCGATTATCTGCGAGCGCCTGCATCTTAACGTATGGGAATTGATAAAACTGGCCAATCTTCACCCCAGAGTCAAAATATTAAGGCCAGGGCCCGGAGTTGGCGGGCACTGTATTGCCGTCGACCCATGGTTTATCGTTGATGCCTGCCCTGAAGAAGCGAGACTGATAAAAACCGCCAGACTGGTGAACGACAGTAAACCAGAGTATGTGGTCAAAAAGGTGGCGCAGGCCGCCGGCCGGCTGAAGAACCCGGTAATCGGAGTGCTCGGCCTTTCTTACAAGCAGGATATCGACGATCTGCGCGAATCACCGGCTGTCGAGATCGCTCACAGCATAAAAGAGATGAATATCGCCAGGCTGATGGTCTGCGAGCCATTCTGCCAGGAGCACCCCGATTTCGAACTCTTTCAACTGGACCAGGTGCTCAAAGAAGCGGATATACTCGTCCTGCTGGTTGCACACCAGCAGTTCAGAAAAATTGCCCCTGAAATTCTCAAACCCAAAATCGTTATCGACACGTGTGGAATCTGGTGAATAAATGAAATTACTACTGATCGACCCCCCATTTAAAAGCTTTGCCGGCATTTTCAGCCTTTATTTTCCGCTCGGGTTGGCGTATCTGGCCGGAGCCGCCAAAAAAGCCGGCTACGAATGCAGCATTCTCGATATGGATGCCGCCGAACCCAAAGAAGGCTCGCTGAATTTTTCCCGCGAATATGAGAGCTACAACAGCTATATCACTGCGCTCAACGACCCGCATCACCCGACCTGGAAACTTATGCGCGAACTGGTTGTAAAACAGAAGCCTGATTTTATAGGAATTTCGGCGCTGACGACCAAATTCGGCTCAGTAATCCAGACTGCAAGGTTTTGTCGCGAGGTACTGCCCGGCGTGCCAATAATTGTCGGAGGCGCACATGCTTCTACCATGCCGGCGCTTACCGCAGGTATTCCTGAAGTTGATTATGTTCTGCGCGGAGAAAGCGACGAATCTCTACCGGAACTGCTGGATGCAATACGCAATCGTGGGGATCTCAGCAAGGTTGGCAGTCTGACCTGGAAAAAGAACGGTCAGATAGTTCACAACCCTGACCGGCCGTTCACCCAGAATCTTGACAGCCTTGCCCTGCCAGACCGTGGGGCCCTTCTCAACCCCGAGCACTATTCCTCAGAAGACATGGGGGTCATTCTGACTTCTCGTGGTTGTCCCTTCAGATGCAGCTACTGTTTTCACATGTGGGAACGCCGGGTAAGATTCAGATCGGTTGAATCGGTAATCTCTGAAATAATGGAAGTTCACAAAGCCTACGGAACCACGCAGTTTTCATTGAAAGATGATTCATTCACGGTCAGGCGCAAACATGTTCTCGATCTCTGCGAAGCTTTCAAAAAGCTGCCGTTTAAAATAACCTTCAACTGCACAACCCGCGTCGACATTCTTGACGACGAACTGGTCGCAGCAATGAAAGCTGCCGGACTGGCTCAGCTCAGCGTCGGCATAGAATCGGGTTCAGCCGCAATTCTTAAAGAAACAGACAAAGACATTACGCATGCCCAGATTCTCAAGGCTGCCGAACTGCTCAACCGCCATGGGGTTTTCTGGACAGGCTACTTCATGATCGGTTTACCTACCGAAACCGAAGAAGACATTCTTAAAACCGTTAAATTTTTAAGGCGCGCCAGACCATACTATGGTGGTCTTGGCGTCTACAGCCCGTTTCCGAAAACCAAACTTTTCGATCAGGGTGTCGAAATGGGGCTTCTCGACCCCAATCCGCCGCTTGAGCACTTTCTCAAGACCAACCCCAAGGATCTGTTCTTCAGAGATCCTGCCAGACGCGTGCTTCACATCGACCACAGTCGCTTTCAGGAACTTTCAGAATTTGCTTCAAAAGAATTTCATAAACACAACTCAAACCTGTTCAATCTTGCCAGACGTGGTTTCGCGCGACGCAAAGCCTATATGTATGACCCATCACTTCTGAAAAGAGATCTGGGCAGGGCTGTAGACTTTCTTGGCATCAAGCGGTTCTTCGGCGGAGAGCACTGACTAATGTGTGGAATTGCCGGATTCAGCGGAGATTTTGCCAGGTCGTTACCCGGGCAGATGGTTGAAGCCATTAGCCATCGCGGGCCAGATGACCACGGAACATGGATCGCAGACGACGGGCGAACCGCACTTGGGCATGCCAGGCTGTCGATTATCGATCTGAGCCCCGATGCCCACCAGCCGATGAAAAACGAAGATGGCAGCCTCTGGCTGGTTTTCAATGGCGAAATCTATAATTTCGCCGAACTGCGCGAACAACTGCTCCGGCGTGGTCACAGGCTGGCGAGCCGTTCTGATTCTGAAGTTCTGCTGCAC
This sequence comes from uncultured bacterium, assembly GCA_964522035.1. Taxonomy (GTDB): domain Bacteria; phylum Muiribacteriota; class Ozemobacteria; order Ozemobacterales; family Ozemobacteraceae; genus Rifleibacterium. The sequence goes on along the minus strand of CAZFUG010000389.1, from coordinate 645 downwards.
ATGTATGAAGATGAAGGCGAAAAAATGCTGTCGCGACTCAACGGCATCTTCGCCTTTGCCATTTACGACTGCAGAACGCGAAAATTGTTCATTGCCCGCGACCACCTAGGGGTTAAACCTCTTTATTACGCTGAAACCCAAGCCGGGTTTGCCTTCTGCTCTGAATTGAAAGGGCTTCTAAGCTGCCCCGGCCTCGATCGCACTATAGACATGCGGGCGGTCAACGCCCATCTTGCTTACATCTGGAACCCGGCTCCGATGACCATGTTTCGTGGCGTCAGAAAACTTCTTCCCGGCAGTGCCTGTATCGTTGAAAACGGCAAAATCAGCAGGCAGTGGCAGTGGTATACCCTGCCCTACGATGACACAAGACTTGACCTGAGTTTTGCAGACTGTGCCGGAGCCCTGACAGCTCATCTCGAAACTGCGGTCAGACGCCAGCTGATAGCAGATGTTCCGGTAGGTGCCTTTCTTTCAGGCGGCCTCGATTCGAGCGCCATTGTCGCGATGATGCGCCGATTGATGCCTGATTCGCCAATCCGCTGTTACAGTATCGGCTTCAATGACGACAGCGAGGTCGAGGGCTGTCCGGCCGATCTGCCGTATGCCAGAAAAGTGGCAGAACACTTGAAGGTCGACCTAACC
>CAZFUG010000388.1:0-3838 GCA_964522035.1 uncultured bacterium | reverse complement strand
AAATACAGTCATAGAGAAAAACAGGATACTTTTTTGATCTGACCTCGTTGTTTTGAGTATTGGTTCCGCTTTTGTTCTGCTTGTCAGGGCAAAGTTGTGCGGATGGTTTTGCATTTAAAGAAAAAATGGAGCAGTTGAGATGAATGCGAACGGCAAAAAACGTTCTGCTGGTAAATCCAGCGACAGCGGAATCCGGATTATCGAGGAAATAGTAGAAGGATTCTGGGATTGCCCGAACTGCAGCGCCAAAAATCGTGGTTCAGCCCAGCAATGCGAAAGCTGTGGCGCAATTCGCAGCGAAAACGTTAAATTTTATGTTGATGAAGACTCAAAAGTCATAAATGACGAAGCCGAACTGGCGAAGGCTCAGGCCGGTCCTGACTGGGTCTGCCCCTTCTGCAGCAATATGAGTCCGTCTTCGTCAACGAAATGCACCGGTTGCGGATCGGACCGCTCCGATGGTAAAAATCGGGCCACCCGCGAACTGGCTGCCGGTGAAACCGGTAAAGATACTGGCAACCAGAAAAAGTCACAGAAACCAGAACAATCAGCTCCAACACCGGCCTGGCTGAAATTTGGCTGTGGTCTTTTTGCTCTGATGTTCGTCATTCTCATGGCTTTGAGCTGTCACGAGAAGGCGGCAAAGATAGAGATTACCGCCAATCAATGGGTTCGGCAGATCGAGCGGGCCGAGTATAAAACCGTTCGCGAGAATGCCTGGGCCAATGAAGTGCCGTCCGGCGCCCGCAAGTTTTCTAGTGAGCGGCAGGTTCGCTCTCACAAAGAAATCCCGGATGGGTTTGAAGAAGTAAACGAAGAATACACCGAAAAGGTCAAAGTCGGTGAAAAACAGGTCGAAGACGGCAAAGTTGATCTCGGCAACGGTCGATTCAAGGTTAAATACAAGGTCGTTCCTGAATACCGTGAAGAGAAGAAAACCCGGCGCGTCAAACGTCAGAAGTTCCGCAAAGAGCCAATCTATGACGAAATGGTTTACTACGATATCGAGCGCTGGGTGCCATTCGCCACCATCGAGCTCAAAGGCACCACCGACGAGCCCCGCTGGCCTGATTCCGGTGCCAGCAACAATGTGCCGCCGCAGGTTGGCGATCTGACCGAAAAGGCCAGAATCGAAACCTATATCGTGAAAGCTAAAAAAGATGGCTCGCCCGAAGAGCTTGAAATTAAAGAGCTGCGCTCTAAACCCTTAACCCACGAACAGTTCATGAAGCTGCGGGTTGGCACCAAATGGGAAGCCATTTTCAGTGGCCTCGGCGACCTGCGCGACATAAAATTCCAGCCCTGACCGGTTCTATTGAACAAAACTCCCGGTTGCTGAACCAGTTTCGGCACCGGGTTTTTTATTTTCTCACACCGGGCTTCGGCAAACTTCGCGTGATATCATTTGAGGCCGTTTTTTCTTTAGACTTTTCAGCTTGAAAAAAAGTTTGGGAGTCGTGCTTTGTGCGTGCTGCAATTGATTATTGATAACTGCAAATCAAAAGCAACCAGACTGATAGACCGGGCCGACGAACCGGTTCAACTTTGTTTCTGCAGTAATCAATAATTTGGCAAACGCGGTACCTTTGTGTATAATAACGGCTGTATTGACCTGCAAAACTTATATTGTTGGAGTTAAAGCATGAACAGAATTATCAGCCTTTTCGCAGTCTTCTGCATCGCCATAGCACTACTCGGTTGTGGAGGTGGCGGTGGTGGTGGCAGTCCGGTCGCTGCACCAACTGATCCGGCATTTGACACGGTTCTTGAAACTAATCTACCGACTGTTGCCGCTTCTTATAAAAATATGCAGACTTCTCTGGCAGAAAACAGCGCGAAAACTACGACCGAAAGAGCCGACTCTTTCATGCCGGAAATTTCTGCCAGTTTTGTAAACGCTGCCGGTAATGCTGCAAAGACAGAAATGCGCGATGTCACCATCGACCGCCTGAACCGCTATACCATCAACAAATATACCTTCATTCCGGTTTCGCATAAGGTAGTTGATGCTAATACCATTGAAGTTACCACTTATATGGCCATCGATGTAACCAGAAAACCTGGCGTAACGGTTGGTTACGAAAAAGTATCGACTGTTATCAGCCCGAATCCGGTCGTAACCTGGACAAACGAAGGTGGAACCTGGAGAATCACCAAAGGTCTGCCATACCTGTCTTCTGAGATCAGTTTCTGATCCTGTAAAAAACAGATTTTAACCGGCGCAGGGGTTCAGCATGTTGAACCCCTGCGTTTATTTTTGTCAGGTGTGATATAAATATTGCATCTGATTAATGACGAGGTGTTTTGATGGGCCTGATCGCAAGATATCGCGGTATTCCGATTCTTTATCGTATGCTTGGGGCGTTTATAATCGGTGCTCTTGTTGGTATTATCTGCTGGTATGCCGAATCAAGCCACGGTGTGGCGCTCAAGGGTACTCTCGACGCCTGGCTATCGCCGTTTGGCATGGTGCTCGTCAAAATGCTTAAAATGATTGTCGTGCCACTGATCTTCTTTTCGCTTTTTCAGGGCGCCGCCAGTCTGCCGCTGAAAAAATTTGGGCGCATCGGCCTGCGAGTAATCGTGCTTTACATGGTTACATCTTTCCTGGCAGCGGTTATCGGTACGATTTTTGCTCTGGCAATCAACCCGGGAAAAGGTGGTATGCAGTTTGCCGTTGGCCAGGCCGAAACAGCGGGTTTGACCGGGAGCTCTGCTGCCAGTGCCGCCTCATTGTCGGCGTTGTTCATGAGCATGTTTGAAAACCCTTTCAAGGCTCTTGCCGAAGGTAACTTTCTTGCTGTTATCGTCTTCGCTATTCTTGCGGGTCTGGCGTTGAGGTCTCTACTCGACAGCTTTGAAGAAGCTCAGAAAGAAGATTCTGACGCACCTGCGCTCGGCAGTCTGCTCGGCCTTGCCGGAGCATTGAACCGCATTCTTTTCGTGATGGTCGACTGGATCATGGATTATGCTCCGATTGGTATTTTCAGTTTGACCATCGTGAATTTCACTCAATATGGGCCAGATCTGGCCGGTCCATATCTGAACATCGGTCTTGGAGTCATTGCCGGCATTATGCTGATGATTTTTGTGGTTTACTCGACGATGATCAGGGTGATGACCGGTACAAGCCCGCTGCGCTTTTTTAAATACGCGCAGGAAGCGATGATAACAGCTTTTGTCACCCGCAGTTCCGGTGCTACTTTGCCAGTCACTCTGAAGGCTGCCGATGAGCTGAAAATCCGTCGGGAACTGGCAGATTTCGCTCTGCCGCTGGGTGCAACCGTCAATATGGATGGTGTCTGTATTCATCTGCCGATGTTTGCAATTCTGGCAGCCAATATTTTCGGCATTCAACTGAGCTTTGGCGACCTTTTTGTGCTGGTGGTCACCACTGTTCTGGCGGCAGTCGGTGCTGGCGGTATTCCGGGTGGCAGTCTGATGCTTCTTTTCATTGTTTTAAACAGTCTTGGTCTTAATGAGGCTCAGATCTCTCAGACCGTCGCCTTTGCGCTCGGCATCAACCCGATTCTCGACATGTTCGAAACCATGAACAATGTGACCGGTGATCTGACCTGTACATACGTGGTTGCCAATCAGGAAAAGATGCTGAGAGAAGAATAAGACGATAAAGGGTTACGGTTTTATAAACTTATCTGGTAGAATTACAGTATTATTGTAGCTGTACCCTTGTGATGTTTGTCTTCAACTGGAGGGCAATATGAAGATTCGTGGTCGTTATAACTTTCTGATTTTCTTTCTGGCTTTCTGGCTGGCCTTTGAGCCATTTGCCATAAGCGTCGTCAGAGCCAATGACGATGTGCCGAAACCGGTATTG
>CAZFUG010000387.1:2607-3843 GCA_964522035.1 uncultured bacterium | reverse complement strand
GAGGCTCAGGCCATGGCCGGTTGGCCAGGTCTGCAGTATTTCCCGGCGGATTTCGTTGAATTTTTCGATGCTAAGCTTTGATGAACTCACGTTGGCAAGGCTCCTTAACTTCGTAATGTTGCGTTACAGTAAGTGATGAAACAGCGGTTAAAGCACATTGTCGTGGGAACTTTTCCGCCAGGTTACCTAAAAGTGGAAGAACGTAGTCGTTATCTGTGAAATAAACGAATTTTTCGGGCAGCAGCGGCGTCTTTTCGGTCGGCAGCACTGCCCGGTCAGGAATCGCAACCGCAGCGCCTTCGCGCGCCATGGCTGCCAGATAGCCGCCGGTGCCGACAATACGGCTGACACGGCGCAGGTCTTTACCGGTCTGAGCCCAGACGCGGCCTTTGGTGGTAAAAACCTCTTCGATGCTGCCGGCGTGGCGCATCAGTGAATGATAGATGCAGGCCCCGGCCAGCAGACTGTCGTAATATTTTTCGATGGCATTGGCCGGCAGATGCCCGGTATTGGTGGTCAGGCCCATAACATAATTTTTCAGGGCCGCCAGCTGCTCGGTCGAAAAGTCAGAAACGGCCGCCAGATAGGCTTCACCGGTCTCGAAGGTTGATTCGGCGCTGACGCGCATGCCGAGATCACCTTCAACGGTGCGTTTGAGTGTCGGCTCGACGATGCCCTTCATGATTGTGCCTGAATCGGGGTTATAGGCATCGGCGAACGAATAGAAGTCTGTGGTGGCACCGCCCATATCGATAAGGGCAAAATTCTGCCAGCCTTCGATATTTTCGCCAACCACGCGCACAAGATTGAGAACGGCGAGCGGCGTCGGCACCGGCTGGGCGGCAAAAGCGGCCACCAGACGGTCGAGGCCTTTTCCGGAGACGATGCGGTTGAGAAAAACGCGGCGGATCGCTTCGCGCACCGGCTCGATATTGAGACGGCCGAAATCGGGCATCAGGTTCTCGCAGATCACCAGTTCGCGGTCGGCGAGCAGGTCGCTGACACGGTCGACGGCCGCGTTGTTGCCGGCATAAACGATGGTGCCGCTAAAATCAGAAGCCGCGAGTGCCTGGGCATTCTCGGTCACATAGCGCTCGGTGCCGCCGTCAGTGCCACCGCAGAGCAGCAGAATGTCGGGCTGAGCCTTTTCGATGCTGCTGATACAGCTGCGGGTCAGACGATACGGATACGAGGCGCAGATGCGGGCGCCGGCCGAAAAAGCCGCCAGGCGGGCAA
>CAZFUG010000387.1:0-2597 GCA_964522035.1 uncultured bacterium | reverse complement strand
GCGACATCTCGGGCACCAGGCCGACAACGGCGACCTTGAGGCCGCCCTTCGCTGATGATGAAAAATAAACCGGGCAGGGCGCGTCGGCAGCAGTCAGATTGTGCCAGTCGGCACCGGGGCTCAGCTGCTGCACCACGTTAAAAAAGCCATCGGGCAGGTAATCTACGGTGGTCGGGGTCACGGCACGGGCCTCAACCACAAAGCGGTCTTCGACAAGTCTGAAGATGGCGCCTTTGGTGTAGGTCGAGCCGATATCGACGCAGATTACCCGGTTGTTCGTCATTTATCTGGCCTTTGCGGCAATGTCTGCCTTGAGCATTTCAGAAACCTTTTCGAGCGAGCAGTCAGGCCCGAAAACGCGGTTGTAACCCATTTTGAGAAACTTCTCTTCGATCTGAGGGAACGGGGTTTTGCCAACCACAAGGTTGCCGCCGACATAAAGAAGCATGTCTTCGAGCCCCTTTTCGATACATTTTTCGCGCAGGCCGGCGCAGTCGATTTCGCCATGACCGTACAGCGACGAAACGAGAATCGCCTTCGCATCGGTCTCGATCGCAGCGGCGATGAATTCTTCCTGGCTGACCATGACGCCAAGGTTGGTAACCTTGAAACCGGCTTCGGTAAACCAGGCTTCGAGAATCTTGTTCCCGACCGAATGGCAGTCGAACCCGATTACGCCAAGTACAATATTGGTTGCTGACATAGTTATTTCCTTGTTTTGTTGATTAAACTTCTGATCAATTCTTCGAGATGCAGCAGTGAACCACGTTCAATCTGATATTCAAAATCAATCAGCTGACCGCCATTCATTCTGAAACGGTTGATAACCCTGAGCTGTTCGCCCGAGAGCTGTGCCGCAAAGCCGGGTGGTGTAACCAGCACCGACCTGTCTGACACAAAGCCTTCAAGTTCTTCGGCAGTTTCAAGCCCGGTATTGAATCCTTTTACATCACCCAGAAAACCAGATTTCTGCAGCCAGCCCCTGATTATGGAAAAAAATCTGCCGCTCTGGTGCAGCACCCCTGCCCTGCTGCCATTTTCGAGTCTGGCGAGCGCAATCAGAGTCGCCTGGGTCGGGGCGACAATTACCGGCACGACCTTGCCGGCCACCTTTGGCGCCAGCTGACGCAGCTCATCAACATGATTCGACGTCGTCAGAATCAGATCGAAAGGCTCGAGCATCGCATCGGCTGATGCGGCTGCATGCAGGTCGGTCAGCAGAATTCTGGCTGTATTCATATGCGTCAACATTGCCAGCTGTTTTTGGTATATACCAAGCGCTTCCGGGTTGCAGTCGACCGAAGCGATCGCGAAGCGCGAAACCTGCTCGCGGCGGCGGGCCAGCATCAGACCGAAAAGATCGTTGATCTGCTTGTAGTTGAAGCCGAGATCTTCGAGACCGATGATAGCATCGGTCAGCATGCGGTCTGCCAGTTCAGCCCGGCTCAGATGACCGGGAACATTGCCAGAAGCAACTCCAGACGAAGAGGAGTCTGACAGGCCAGTTAGCGTATCGCGTTCTTCGGCCTCCTGTCGAAATCCATTTCGAGCTCTTAAGTCACGCAGATGGTCATTCTGCGACTGGGTTTTCATATCTGGCAATCCAGGAGCTTTCCGTCGGGTTTCTGCCGCTGCAGATGATTCGCCAGAAGAAGTAACAGCATTAGCGCCGGACTGACCATCAGAATCACCAGTCTCCGGGTCTAGAGCGACGGTGCTGCCGCGGCCACGGGCCGCCACTATATATCTCTGGTTCACCAGTGACTCGTAAGCTTTTTTAACTGTACCGCGGGCAATCTTGAGCTGCAGCGCCAGCTCACGTTCGGGCGGCAGGTGTTCGCCACGCCGCAGTCTGCCCGATCTGATCAAAGCCACGATCTGTTCGCTGATCTGCCGATAAATAGGCGCTTCTGAGCTTTCGTCAATTTTAAGGCGAAGATGCAATTTTTTGCCTCGGGGGTTATTTTGGTCTAGTCCAACTGGACTATATATACCAATCGACAAAAAGTCAACCACCACGAAGTTTTTCAATAAAAAAAACCAAAGTTGTGCTATTCTCGTTTCGCCTGCCAGATCAGCTGTTGAGCAGAGACACACTTTCGCGGGAGGGCCCCATGGCCAGAGAAATCGAGAAAAAACTTAAATTTGAAGAGAAATTGCGCGACCTCACCTTTCAGCTCCTGTCATGCAACGATGTCTCCGCTTTTCTGATGGGTATCAGGCCCGAACTTCTCGAACTCTTCAATGTCCAGGCTTTTTCTATCTATATTTTCGACAAGGAAACCGACGAACTGCGCGCCCGCTTCGGCTCCAACAACGATCTCGAAGAAATCCACATTCCGGTCTCGCCTTCGAGCCTGGCCGGTTACGTCGCCATGACCCGCGAAGTCATTCAGGTAAACGACGCCTATGACGACGATGAACTGCGCGCCATTACCGTCGGCCTCAAATTCGACAAGCGCTGGGACAAGGCCAACAAATTCCGCACCAAATCGGTTCTGGTCGCACCGCTCGACTTCAAAGGGCACCTTCTCGGGGTCATGCAGCTGATCAACAAACTCGATGACGAAACCTTCACCGCCTTCGACCGTTCAGCC
>CAZFUG010000386.1:0-3859 GCA_964522035.1 uncultured bacterium | reverse complement strand
CATCTCGCGCAGCAGTTTCAGGCGCGCCTTGAGCGAATCATCGATTACCTGGTCGCCGAACTGCAAGACCAGCCCGCCAATCACGTCACGGTCGACCTTCTCGCGAATCTCGACCCGGCCAAACTTGCGCGTCAGAATTCCGCGCAGGCGCATGCGCTCAACTTCGGTCAGCGGCACCGCCGTTTTGATAATGATGCCCCTGATGCCGTGTCGACGGCGATACAGGCGCTCTATCTCGAGCCCGATATCGCTGAACATGTGAATACGTTCTTTTCTGACGAGCAGACAGATGAAATCGACGACCCGGCGGTCAGCCTGGTCACCAAACAGGCGGCGGATCATCTCGATCTTGCGGTTCGGGTGAATCGTCGGGTGGTTGAGAATCTTGCTCAGATCATCGACCCCGGCATAACAGGCGAAAAACGCCTGAAAGTCCTTGAACGACTCCTCGAAGCGCTCACCCTCGATCGTCGAGAAGAATGCTTCGGCGTAACGCTTCGTGATGACTTTCCGCTTTTTATCCATCAGCGCGCCTCATGGTCGGGAAGGTCGTTTTCGAGCCGCTCGATCGTGCGGGCGATCATGCGCCGATGATGCTCGTCGTCAAGCGATTCCTCGACGACCTTTTCAGCGGCCATGAGCGTCAGCTGCACAACATCCTCACGAATGCGTGCCCAGGCTGACTGGCGCTCCATGAAGATTTCCATTTCACCGTGCTCGATTATTTCTTCAGCTTTCTTTCTGGCTTCCTGAATGATTTCTTCGACCCTTTCATTGGCCAGCAGAATTGCCTTCTGACGAATCTGGTAGAGTTCCTGCTGAACGTTTTCGATCTGTTTCTCGTATTCGAGCTTCAGAACTCCGGCCTTTTGCCGCTCGGCTTCGATTTCATTCTGAATGCGGCCAAGATTGCGGCGGCGTTCTTCGATAATGTTGCCGATCGGAACGAACAGGAACCGTTGCAGAATATACAGTAGCAGCAGAAAGTTCAGAGTCTGTGACACGAGAATGGTAAGATCGAAATCGAACATGCCCGGATGAACTGCGTGTTCAGCGCCATGCACTTCGCTGTTATGCTCAGTGACTGATGGTGTGGCTGCTGGTGATTCGGCCTGAACAGCAGAATGACTGCTACCGGCAGCGGCCACTTCAGCTGCCGCTTCGCCGGCTGGTCTGTGCGACTGCGCGCTGACCGTCGGTAAACAGCCGGCCAGAAGCAGAACCAGCAGCAGGGCTGGGAAGCCTGCGGTTCTTTGCGGCCGGAAATTGAACCTGGTCATGTCAGTGTGCCTCTTTTACCATTTAACGAAGAGAAGAATCAGCGAAACGAGAAGGCAGTAAATTGCCAGCGATTCAATCATTGCCAGACCGATGATCATTGTGAAACGCAGATCGTTGGCCAGTTCTGGCTGTCGTGCCATCGCGTCGGTGGTCTGCGCAATGGCTTTGCCCTGTGCAAGAGCTGCTGCGCCGCTGCCTACAGCGATACAGAATGCCGCGCCGAGAACTTCGGCAATATGGCTGAGAGTTGTGGGATCCATATTTTCCTCCTGAAATCAGTGTCCTTCAGAAAGGGCACCGGAAAAATATACGCCGGCAAGAATCGTGAACACCAGAGCCTGCAGCAGGCTGGTGAATATCGCCATAAAATACATGGGCAGGGGAACCAGCAGCGGAAAGATGGCGACAGTGAGAACGATGATGACCACGTCTTCGCCCATGATGTTGCCGAACAGACGAAGGGTCAGACTGATTGGTCGCGAAATCTCGCCAATAATGTGCAGCGGGAAAAGCAGCGGCATCATCCACCAGATGTCACCGGTGAAGTGCTTGATATAGCCGAAACCATGTGTTTTTATGCCAAGATAGGCAGTGTAAAAGAACACCATCAGCGCCAGGCCGAGGCAGTTCGAAAACAGACTGGTCGGAGATTTGAGGCCAGGCACAAGGCCAAGCAGATTACTGACGAAAATGTATATGAAAAAGGTCGATAGAACTGGAGCAAGCTGCTTAACCAGCTTTTCGCCGACAATCATGACCATGAGGCCTGTAATGCTCTCGTGAATATACTCGAGGGCGGCCTGGCTGGTGCTGCAGGAAGTGGCGCTGAGATTGCGCGTGCAATACCAGCAGACGACGCCTACACAGAGAGTGATCAGGCACGGCAGAACTGCCCCGGGCGAAGCAGGAATGAAAGAGAACAGATAGAAGATTTTTTGTTCGAGTGCATGCATATTGCGCCCTGCCTATCAGATATCGACACCTTTTTTCGCCGACTTGAGCATCCATACGGCAACGACAAGCACTGCCAGCTGACTGACAAAAATGCCAATGACCATCTGCTTCAACGCAAAACCCAAACGCATAAGAAGAAAAACCGCAATACCCAGAAAAACCAGCTTCAGATTAGAAAACACCAGCGCCGGGATATTTACCCATGCTGGTGCCTTTTCTAAAGCGAGAAATTTTTCGACGAGAACAATAAAGCTTAAACAGCCGAGATAATACCCTAAAATTGCTGAAAAGTAAAATGTCGCGTTGTAAAGCCAGACTGCTGCCGCTGCCAGCGCCAGTATCAATCCGATTGTGAGAATCGATTTTTCACCGGTGCGAAGCTTATTTTTCAGTTCGATTGCGTTCATTTTTTAAAGCTTCCATGCCTTCCTTCAGCTGTTTCCAGGTTTGCAGAGCTCCGGCACCAAGTCCGAGCAGAATGCCACCGAGTATTCCATATGGCGCGCTCTGCAGATAGTCGTCAGCTTTTAGGCCAATAAAAATCCCGATCGCCATACATACGCCGCCGGTAAAACCGGTGCTGAGAACATTGCCAAGATATCCGACCCGCCTGACCAGTCGGCTTTTTTCTTCGTCACTCATAAAACATGGCCCCTGCTTGAACGATTGCCAGTCTTGTCTGAATAACGCCATGCAGTCGGGAAAAGGCTGCCCGGGTCTGCAGTGCCGGCTGAAACATCAGATTACCAGCGTTGGCTTCTGGCCTTTGATGTCTTCGATGTAACAACGAAGCAGTTCGGCGACACTCCAGGCCTGGGCGAAGCAGCCGCGCGGGCTGTGCGGCATGTTGCCGTCGAAGATTTCTGAAATGCTGCCAAGGCAGGCTTCGCGATTCATGTGATTGATGAAGGGTTCTATCATCAGCGAAGCGCGCAGCTGCGATTCCATCGAGAAGTTGTTGACCTTGAGATATGAACTGATGAACGGACCGATGAGAAAGCCCCAGACCGTGCCCTGATGATAGGCACCGTCGCGCTTGACCCGGTCGCCACCGTAAAAACCTTCGTAATGCTCGTCACTGGTGGCAAGGCTGCGCAGGCCGTAAGAAGTGTAAAGCTTTGCGAAGACCGCATCGACGATAGCCTTCTCTTCGGCATGGTCGAGAACATTGAATGGCAGAAAAACCGCGAAAATCTGATTCGGTCTGAACGACAGGTCAGGGTTGCCGTCAGTTTTTATATAATCGTAGAGGCAGTTCTTGCGCTCGTTCCAGAATACTTTGTGAAACGACGCCCTGACCTTACGCGCCAGAGCCGTGACTTCGCGCGAGTGTCCCTCGAATTTTTCCTGCAGGATCGCGTATATTTTGAGCGCGTTATACCAGAGAGCGTTGACCTCGACAGCCTTGCCGTTGCGCGGCGTTACCACCCAGCCATCGACCTTCGCGTCCATCCAGGTCAGTTGCACGTCAGGGGTGCCAGCGCTGATCAGGCCGTCTTCCTGGTCCATTCTTATTTCATATCTGGTGCCATTCTGAAAGGCCTCGATGATCGCTGTCATGCCATCGAACAGATGTTCGCGCACAAATTCGTAGTCGTCGGTATATTCGATGAACTTGTAGGCG
>CAZFUG010000385.1:1142-3872 GCA_964522035.1 uncultured bacterium | reverse complement strand
ATCGTGGTAATGACGGCTCCGTTCGGCCCGACAACAGCAAGCGTCTGCCCCGGATCAAGCATCAGGCTGATGTTTTTGAGCACAGGAGACTCCGGAACGTATGAGAAATCAACCTGCCTGAATTCTATTTTTCCGGTAATCACGCCAATATCTACTGCAGGATCGATATCCTGAATTGCCGGCACGGTGTCGAGCAGTTCGAACACTCTTTCGCCGCCGGCCATGGCTGACTGCATTGTGGTATAGAGCTGCGCCAGGTCCTGGATAGGCTGAAAAAATCTGGTTACGTAGGCAATGAAAGCGACCACGACGCCGAGAGTGATTTCGCCGCGGGTGACCAGCAGGCCGCCATACAGAAGCACGATGCCGGTGGCGAGCACTCCGAGAAAGTCGACGGTTGGCAGAAACATGAACGAAAGAGACATGGCCCTGATATTGGCATCGCGGTTCGCCTGGTTTACTTCGTTAAAACGGTCGGCCGAAACGCCTTCGCGGGCAAAAGCCTGAATGACTCTGATTCCTGAAATATCTTCGGCCAGCCCCCCGACGACAGCTGCAATGCGCTGGCGGGTCTGCCTGAAGGCAATTCTGGCATTTTTCGAAAACAGCCAGGTTGCGGCAAGCATGAGCGGAATCACGGTAAAGGCGGCCAGGGCGAGCGGAACATGAAAAGCGAGCATGACGCAGACGATTCCGGCCAGCAGAACGGTATCGCCGATCAATGTGGCGACGCCTTCAGAAAGAAGGTCGTTTATCACTGAAACGTCGCTGATTACCCGTGAAATGGTGACGCCGACAATATGCTTATGGTGCCATTCGAGAGGCAGGCGCTGCAGGTGCCTGAACAGCCTCGATCTGAGGGAGGTCAACACCTTGAGACCGATTCTGGCGAGCAGATGCTGCTGAAGTGAAGCGGCAAGGTAAATGCCGATAAAGGCGGCGGTCATCATCATCGATGTCTGCAGCAGCCCCTGACCGTGATGTACGGCGATGTCGTCGTCAATGGCAATCTTGATAAGATAAGGAACTGCAAGGGCAAGCGCTGAATTGAGAATCATCAGCAGCAGAGCTGCCAGCATGCGCCGGCGGTGCGGTCGCAGAAGCTGCAGCAGTCGACGAAAAACGTGCGGGTTGAAGGCCTGGCCGGCACTTTCCCGGCCAAAGCTGCTCATAGCTGTGCGTGGCCCCATCGCTGAACCTGAAGACCCGATTGAAAAGCTCATAAACGGTTCACCTGTGACTGTTGATTGTAAATGTCTGAATACAGACCGCAGGTGGCAAGCAGCTGTTCATGGGAGCCTCTGGCGATAACCCGGCCGTGGTCGAGCACCAGGGTCATGTCGGCGCGGCGCAGGGTGCTGAGGCGCTGGGCGATCACGAAGCAGGTGCGCCCAGCCATGAGTGTGTCGAGAGCTTTTTGAATCAACTGCTCGGTTTCGGTGTCGACGCTGGCGGTGGCATCGTCGAGAATCAGGATGCGCGGGTTGCGCAGCAGGGTGCGGGCAATCGCCAGTCTCTGCTTCTGGCCGCCTGAAAGGGTGACGCCTTTTTCGCCCACCGGGGTATCGTAGCCTGCTGGCATCTGGCTGATAAACTGGTGCGCCTGGGCGGCTCTGGCGGCTTCGATCATTTCGCGTTCGCTGGCGTCGGGTTTTCCGAAAAGCAGATTTTCACGAATCGTGGTCGCGAAAAGAGTGGTTTCCTGAAGCACGATGCCGATCTGGTCGCGCAGAGAAGCCAGGGTGACGTCTCTGATATCGTGCCCGTCGATGGTGATGCGCCCGGCAGTCGCTTCGTAAAATCTCGGTATCAGATTGATGATTGTTGATTTGCCGGAGCCAGTTCGACCGAGCAGGGCAATAATCTGGCCCGGGGCGGCTTCGAAAGAAACATTTTTGAGAATATTATGCCCAGGTGTGTAGGCAAAACTGACGTTTTCGAACTCAACCAGACCGCTGACCGGTGGCAGTTGCCAGGCACCAGGGCGGTCATGCACCTCTGAGACCACGTCGAGAATTTCGAAAACCCGTTCGCCAGAGGCAACCGCCTGTGCCAGGGCCGAAACGATATTGCCAAGGCGCCGCACCGGCACCGTGAGCAGGCCGATGCAGGTGGTAAAGGCAACCAGATCACCGGTTGTCAGGGTGCCACGGGTGACCAGCCAGCCGCCGCCGGCAATAACGATGACTGTGCCAAGATTGGCGATCAGATCGATGAGCGGGGCGTTAAAAGCCTGAAGTCTGGCAGAACGGGCTGAAAGCGACAGCCAGCGATTGTTTTCGCGGTTGAATTTTGCAATTTCGGCGTTTTCCTGGGTAAACGCTTTCACGATGCGTATGCCGCGCAGGTTCTGTTCCAGTCGTGTCGTCAGTCGCGTCAGTTGCCTCTGGATCAGCAGTGCCAGCGGTCTTTGCCGGCTTCCGAGAAAGATTGCCCGCCAGATGATCAACGGCATCGTCGAGAGTGCCATCAACCCAAGAATCGGATTGATGTAGATAAGAAACAGTCCGGTTCCGGTGAGAAGAACGATACCATCGGCTATTCTGACAAAGGCTCTGCCGGTAATGAACCTGATTCTTTCTACGTCCTGAACGGCCCGGGAAAGAAGCTGCCCGGTTTCGGCCCGGTCGTGATATGAGAAAGACAGGCTGGAAAGCTGTGCGTGAATTTTCTGGACTCACAGTCGATCCGAAGTACACGAAAGCGCTCTACAATCTGGCCATCGCCTAC
>CAZFUG010000385.1:0-1132 GCA_964522035.1 uncultured bacterium | reverse complement strand
CGCAGGCGACGTTTTGTGATGCTGTTTCGGTCCAGCGGCCCTGGAGATAGCTGAGAAGCCCGCGCAGCATGGCGAAGCAGACAAGCCCGAAAACGGCATTGATTACCAGCTGGCGGTTTCCCTCGCTGATGCCATGATCGATTATCCAGCGGATAAACTGCGGAATTGCCAGAGTCAGAGTATTTATCGCGATCAGCGCAAGGTAGCCGCCGAGCGTCAGATGCCAGTATGGTTTTAAAAAACCGAAGCAGCGTCGGAGAATCTTTACGGCACTTTTAAATGATGGGACAGGGGCAGACTTTTTCATTTTGGCCAGTTGCAGTTAAAAAATGGGCTGAGCCAGTTTAACACAAAAAGCCGTTGTCTGCCGCCTGGCCCGCAGGTTGCAGGCCAGGCATGATTTTGTCTGCTGGTGCGGGATTGCCTGAATCAGCGACCCCGGTTCAACGGAGGGTGCCCGGTCAGGGAGCCCTCGTTGCGGTGGTCAGACATGCGGTGACTGTTCAATTCCTTGTCGCTGGCAATCAACCAGCGTTGAAAAAACACGAGAATGCTGAGGTCCATCATAACACTCCTCCTTTCGTTAAGAATGCAAACCCGATAATGCATTTTATGTGCCAGTTTGCAGGCATATCCCAGAAACCGTCGCTGATGGCTTATCCTGGCGATATCTGCAGTAGAATGCTGCTTAATAAGAGGGCATTCCTGGGTGTGCAAAAAATGAGCATCCAGCAAAGTTGACCGCCAGCGTCGGAATTAGTATAGTCTTTAGGCAAACCAAACAGGAAAGGGATTGATATGACTCCACATCTGAAGCTTAAAGCCGGCCAGATTTCTCCTTACGTTCTCGTCTGCGGTGACCCGGCGCGCGCAGAAAAAATAGCAAAACTTTGCGAGAGCTGTGAAGAGCTGGCTTATAATCGCGAATATCGCACTTTTTCCGGCGTTTACAAGGGTGAGCGCATCACCATCACTTCGCACGGCGTTGGCTCAGCAGGCGCATCGATCTGTTTTGAAGAACTGATCAAAATTGGCGCAAAGGTAATTGTCAGAGTCGGTACCTGCGGCAGTCTGCAGGATTATCTTGGCCAGGGTGATCATATCATTGCCACCGGCGCGGTCAGAGAAGACG
>CAZFUG010000384.1:0-3874 GCA_964522035.1 uncultured bacterium | reverse complement strand
AACCGTACCAGTCATGAACTTGGCGGTTCCGGCAGTTCATGCTCCAGTTGTTCCTCAGGCTCCTGTTCAAGTTGTAACCACTAAAGAATTCCCCGGCCAGTTTTGTTGCGGCCGGGGTTAAAATTTTTCAAAAGGATGTTTGTATGGCAATTAAAACTATCATTATGGGCGCAGCAGGTCGTGATTTTCACAATTTCAACATGGTTTACCGCAATAACCCGACCTATGAAGTTGTCGCTTTCACTGCTACCCAGATTCCCGACATCGACGGTCGTGTTTACCCCGCCGAACTGGCTGGCAAGGGCTACCCGAAGGGAATCCCGATAGAAGCCGAAGAAAAACTTCTCGACCTCATCAAGAAGCACAACGTTCAGGAAGTAGTTTTTTCTTATTCTGACGTTCCGCATGAATATATCATGCACCGCGCCAGCCAGGTTACTGCTGCCGGCGCCGCTTTTAAAATGCTCGGTTATCATCAGACCGCAATCAAATGCAGCAAACCGGTAGTCTCTGTCTGCGCCGTCAGAACCGGTTGTGGCAAGTCTCAGACCACCCGTGCCGTTGTTAAAGCCCTCAAGGCTCTGGGTCTCAAGGTTGTTTCTGTAAGACACCCGATGCCCTACGGCGACCTCAAAAAACAGGTTTGCCAGCGCTTCGCTTCATACAAAGACCTCGATCTGCACAAATGCACCATCGAAGAACGTGAAGAATACGAACCCCATATCGATATGGGCGCCGTTATTTATTCTGGCGTCGATTATGAAGTAATTGCCCGCAACGCCGAAAAAGAAGCTGATGTTATCGTCTGGGACGGCGGCAACAACGATTTCCCGTTCTTCCAGTCAGATCTCAAATTTGTAGTTGCTGACCCGCACCGCCCCGGCCACGAAGCCGCCTATTATCCGGGTGAAGCCAACGTTTATACTGCCGATGTTGTTGTTATCAACAAAATCGACTCAGCCAACCCCGAAGACATCAACTACGTTCGCGAAAACATTCTGGCCATGAACCAGAAATGCCAGATCATCGACGCCGCAAGTCCGATCTATATTGACGGCTGGGAAAAGATCAGAGGCAAAAAAGTTGTGGTTATCGAAGACGGCCCGACTCTTACCCATGGCGAAATGACCATTGGTGCCGGTATCGTTGCCGCCCAGCGCTATGGCGCCGGCGAAATCATCGACCCGAAACCCTGGTTCAAGGGCACTATTCTCGCCGCCCTCGAAAAGTATCCTCACATTGGTGACCTGATTCCGGCTCTTGGTTATGGCAAAAAACAGACTGATGATCTCGAAAAGACCATCAATGCATGCGAATGCGATCTGATTATCTCGGCTACACCGATCGATATCACCCGCGTCGTCAAGGTTAAAAAGCCCTGCCTGCGCGTTGGCTACGAACTGCAGGAAATCGGTCGCCCGACCGTTGCCCAGATCGTAGGAGAATTCATCGGAAAAGGCAAAAAGGTTGCCAAACCTGCCAAAGCCGAAAAACCTGCCAAAGCTGAAAAGCCCGCTAAAGCTGCAAAACCGGCCAAAGCTGAAAAACCCGCCAAAGCTGAAAAAGCCGAAAAGCCCGCAAAAGGCAAACCCGGCCGCAAGCCAAAAGCAAAATAAGCTCTGATACAAAAATCGCCCCGGGAAACCGGGGCGGTTTTTTATTTTAGACTTAAACCAGCGGATGCATCCATTCAAATCTGTGCCTGTGGCAAGATTGGCAGAGGGGGTCAGCAGGGTTTGCCGCAGGTGTTGCAGTAATAGTCTTTGAGAGAGTTCACGGCGTTGCAGTGCGGGCAGTTTTTCTGCGGCCCGGAAGGAGGGGGAGGGGCCTTTTTTGCAGCCGGGGGAGCCGCTGGTGTTACTGGTTTCAGCGGTGGCAGCAGATTTTCACTGTCATCGCCTATGCTGTCGTAATCAGGAAACCCGCCAGCGGCAGGCGTTGACGGCATACCCGGCTCGTTGCCAATGCTTTCGTAATCGGGAAACGCGCCGGAACCTGGTTGTTGTGCCGGGTATGCATCGTTGCCGATACTTTCGTAATCAGGAAAACCCCCAGCCTGTGCCGGAACTTTCTGGGTATTGTCGTTGCCGATGCTGTCATAATCAGGAAAAGCTCCTGGACTTGCGGGTCTTGCCGCCGGTTCATTATCGGTTTTGAGCCGCAGGCCGCTGCGGGCCTGACCAGCTGACGCTCTTGGCCGGTCTTCCATGAATTCTTCCTGGGCAGGAAAGCGCGCTGCGGCAGTTTCACGCCATTTCTGTGCCTCCTGAGGATTATCGAGGCGATGGTAATTCTCAATGATCGCCATGTAGTATTCAGGCACCTCGGGAGCAGTCTTTATGGCACGTTCAAAAATTTTCAGAGACTGCTGGTTGTATGTCTGCCGCTTGATGAAAACGTCGGCAAGGTAAACAACCGATTCGACATCGGCCGGGTTGATCGAGATGGCCTTGAGAATGAAATCCTGGGCCATTTTGTGGTCGGCCTGCTGTTTGATATATACCCTCGCCAGGTATGAGATGACATCTTTGCGGGCTTCGTCGATCTTCAGCAGCGCCTGGACGTGTTCAAGACCCATCGGTGAAGCATCTTCAAGGATAAGGGCGGCTTCACCGGCAATTCTTTTGGCGAGAGGGTTGCGGGCATCTTTTTTGAGAAGGTTGTTGGCCATCTCATACGCCCGTTGCGGGTTGCCGGTTCGCAGCAGGGCTTCGGCCAGCATTACCTGAACCTGTTTAGGGTTAGGCGTATCTTCTCTGGCAAAGCGCTCTTCAAGAAAAGCCAGATTGGCTTCATAATCGCCGCTTTCCTTGATTTTTTCGAGTTTATTGATCATGCTCGTTGCTTTCCAGTTTGCCAGCGCTTCCTTACCCATTTTTACCGCCGGAAAAGCAAGACCGATCATGAGAATGTAAATACCGAACTGAACTTTATAAAGGTAAATCCAGTAGATGGTGCTCGAAATATCGCCTCTGAAAGAACTGTTGCGGTTTTTTACCCGGGTAAGATGCTCCAGGGCTTTGTCCCTGTCGCCTTCCTGATAGCTGACCATGCCTATGATGTAATCATGCAGGGTTTCGTGTTCGGGGTCTCCCTCGAGGGCAATGATTGCTTCTCGTGCTTCAGTGTATTTGCCCGTTTTCAGACAGGTTTCGGCAAAAATTGCCGAGATGGCTTTGCTGTGTTCCGGGAATTCAGAAAGCAGCTCTTTGCCACGGTTGTAGCATTCTTCATAGTTTGCCGCCGAAAAGAGGTTGTCGAATTCATTGAATTTCAGGGAAAAGGCGTTCTGTCTTTCGCGGGCCTGCGCCGCCAGCTTTTTCATTTCGGCAATGCGTGCCGGCAGGTCTTTGTTTTCCGGGGCAAGGCCAAGTGCTTTTTCGTAACTCATGGCTGCCATGTCGAAATTCTTTTTCTGTTGGTTTTCTTCGCCCTCTTTTATAAAGAGCTGCAGCTGTCTTGCCAGTTCCATCTTGCGTTTCTTTTCGGCAATTACAGCTGCGTTGGCTTTTGCCTCTTCTGCCCTGATTTTGTCTACGATTTCTGAGACCGATTTCAGGCGCTCTGCCAGATCCTTGTTTTCAGGGAATTCCTGTGAAGATTCATGAAGTTTTTCAAGGGCCTCTTCATGTTTTTTGGCTGCAATAAGGGCGTCGATGTCTTTTATCGACTTCTTGAGAGAGGCTTCCTTTTCGATTTTATCCATTAACTCAAGAATCTCTGAAGATTTGGCCCCTGGCATTTTGCCTGCATTCTGCAGCAATTCCAGGGCTTTGGCATAATCACCCTTCTCAGAGCTCTTTTTAGCTTCGTCAACCAGGTTTTTGACACTCTCTTCGGCCTTGTTGTTCAATTCGCGCTTCAGAGCATACTT
>CAZFUG010000383.1:440-3878 GCA_964522035.1 uncultured bacterium | reverse complement strand
CATCGAGATGGTATATGTATCGCCGATATATGCCGTATGCCCGTTTGTCAGGGTAAAATCGGCATAAACACTGCTGACGAAAAACAAAAATATGGCTGCCAGAGACAGCAGAACGAATATTCGTCTGTTAAAGGCGGTCAATTGTTTCATTTGTGTTTCCTCATTCCGGTTAAATAACTCTTAAATTATACTGATTATTGATGAAACGACAACTACCCCGATTCAACCTTTTTTTCTGTTTTTTCTGGCGATTTAAGTATCTTATAACCTCAACCGGTAAGGTTTCCGTTCTGCATTTTTTCAATAATCTTCGCGAGGCAATATTCTTCCGGATCACTCACTTTGCCATTATCGCCGGTTATTTCTTCGGCAAACTGACCTTCGGGCCAAACTTTCTTTCTGAATTCGCGTTGTTCTGGCTTGGATTTTTTGTGCTCTACACCATTTCTTATTCAATCTGGTGGCTCGACACTCACAAAACCACTCCAAACTGTCCGGAAGCAGTTCAACAGAATGTTTGAGCTTTCCAGTCAGTCTGAAAAAACATGAAAATGACGCAACGGCGATATACTTCAGCACTTTTCAGATTTTTTATTGCAGAGTGGGCAATACCTGTTTAAAATAGGCGCGGCATCCGGAAATGAATATTTCCGGGCCGGTGCCGATTCGATTGTCAGAACCAGCCGCAGTCGCCTGCCAGGATAAAAGGCATACGGGTCGCACCAGAAGTTACAGGAGTTGCACTAATATGCTTGGAAGCCTTTTATTTTGCACAATCGGCCTGGTTATTCTCACCTATGCCGCCGACAAGCTCGTTGAAGGAGCCTCGAATCTGGCAATCAATCTCGGCGTCAGCAAAATGGTCATCGGTCTGACCATTGTCGCAGCCGGCACCTCTCTGCCCGAGCTTGTAGTCAGCGTCAATGCCTCGCTCAAAGGCAACCCTGCACTGTCACTCGGTAACGTAGTCGGTTCGAACATCATGAACGTGGCGATGATTCTCGGCATCGCCTCTCTCATTCAGCCGATCGCCTGCGAACGTCAGATGGTGCGCCGCGAAACCCCGATCATGATCGCAGTTTCAGGCCTGGTATGGTATATGGCCTCTACCGGCAACGTGATTTCGCCGAAAGAAGGCCTCGTTCTTGTAGCTCTGTTCTTTGCTTATACAGTAATGAGTTATATTATCGGCCGCCGCGAAAACGCCATTGCCGAAGAAATGAAAGAAAAAGCCGACGAAATAATCGCCACGACTGAAGAAACTGAAGAAAAGCCCACAACATTCCATAACATAATTTATGTATTTGGCGGCCTGGTCGGTCTTGTGATCGGCGCCGAACTGCTGGTACGCGGCGCCGTTTCCATTGCCCAGAGTTTCGGCATCTCAGACGAAATTATCGGTCTCACCCTTATCGCCATTGGCACTTCACTGCCAGAACTGGCCACCTCTGTTGTCGCCGCCCGCAAAGGCCAGTCTGACATTTCAGTCGGCAATGTCGTCGGTTCGAATATTTTCAATCTGCTCGGGATCGTCGGCTGCGCTGCAGCACTGCCGCTTGTAATACCTGGCGCAACCCCGGCCAACTATCTGGTCGTATCACCCAACATGCTTGGCATACATATTCCGCTGATGTTTGTCGTCGGTCTTGGCGTTCTGCCGATTATGCGCACCGGCATGAAAATCGTCAGACTCGAAGGTGCCTTTCTGTTGGCCTGTTACATCGCCTACACGGTCATGCTATATCAGACCGCCGGTTCAGATGCGCCGGCACCGGCACCCGCCCCAGTACCGGCAATATCAACTCAGGCCCCGGCGCAGGGAAATGGCCAGACCGCTACGGCAACCGCTGCGGCTGCTCAGCCCGGTTCAGCCGCCGCAGTTATCGATAATGCCCCAATCCCTGAGCCTGCAAGCATCTCTAACAGCACTCCCTACCCGGAACTGCAGATTCCGGTTGCCAGCGATACCACCGGCAGCGCACCGGCGCTGCCAGAGGCTGCTTCTGCTACAGTAAAAAATCCCTGACGCATCTTAAATCAAAGCCCGGCAGACGCAAAATCTGCCGGGCTTTTTTATTTCGACGAAACGGTTTCAGTCTTTGAGATCGTTGAGCAGCTGCAGGTTGAGAGCCAGCATAGACATCAGCAGCTGCTGTGCTTCAGCCCGCGTCATGTTGTCGAGCTGACCAAACGAGAAATTGCGCCTGAACACCTGAAATTGAGCTTCTGACATGTGTCTGATCTGGCGAAGCTCGCGGCGGTGCAGCCGATTCATTGTTTCAAGCTGCTCACGGGAAACCTTTACTTCTGTTTCAGCCTGCATCATCTCCGAACCCCAGACCGGTGCGGTCTACCGGCGCCTTTTTGGCTTTGCGTTTTACCAGCAGCTTGCCCTGACGGAAAGTTTCTGCCAGCGCGAGAGGTATCTTCATTTCGGCCTGCACCAGATTGGCACGGGCTTCCTGTTCAGCGGCGCGGTTTTCCTGGGTCAGAGCCATGGCAAGAGCACGCCGACCTTCGGCTCTGGCTTCACCGACTTTCTTGTCTGCGATAGCCTGAGCATTTTTCAGGTGGGCACCGATGTTGCGGCCCACGTCGATATCTGAAATGTCGAGAGAAACGATTTCGAAAGCAGTTCCGGCATCGAGACCGGCCGCGATAACGTGTTTTGTCAGCATTTCCGGTTTGTTGAGGATAACTGAATGTTTATCGGCAGAACCGATGGCTGAAACGATGCCTTCACAGACGCGAGCCAGAATTGTGTCTTCACCGGCGCCGCCAACCATGGTCGCCAGATTGGCCCTGACGGTAATATTGGTATAAACGATCAGTTCAATGCCATCTTTGGCGATACCGTGAATTTCTGGAGTTTTGAGAACCCTTGGCTGAACGCTCATTTTAACGGCATCGTTGACGTCACGACCAGCCAGGTCGATCGCCGCCGCCCTTTCAAAGTTCAGATCGATGTTGGAGCGGCTGGCACTGATGAGCGCAGAGATTACGTTGGTGATGTTTCCGCCTGAGAGAAGATGCACTTCGAGACGGTCAAGCTGCACCGGCAAGCCGGCTTTGCGTGCCTTAACGTAGTTTTCGATGATAAAGTCGGTGGGAACATTGCGCAATTGCATCGCAATCAGCTGAACCGGCGAGCAGGGTACATTCGCCGACATGCAGTTGATATAGGTCATGA
Organism: uncultured bacterium; assembly: GCA_964522035.1. Taxonomy (GTDB): domain Bacteria; phylum Muiribacteriota; class Ozemobacteria; order Ozemobacterales; family Ozemobacteraceae; genus Rifleibacterium. Next base: position 688 of record CAZFUG010000383.1, on the reverse strand, counting down.
ACGGAAATAATTTTACCAGATAGCCCAGCACGATAATGCCGATGACCATCAGGGCGATAATCAGAAGATGCATTGGTGTTCCCCTTCAATTTCAACTTTATTACCTGAATATCCTAACCGATTTTTACATATCAGGCAATAACCGGCAATTCGCGGTTCACCTTTCATTGTCCACAAATCACTATTTATTTTGCGCAAAAAGGCAAGCGGAAACAAAATGACACCTTTTTCGGTACATAAAGATTGAC
>CAZFUG010000383.1:0-430 GCA_964522035.1 uncultured bacterium | reverse complement strand
ATCTGGAATATGTTAGATTCTTTATGGTAAAAAATTCACGAACGCCAAACATTTGCAGGAGGCACTGATTTTGAAACAGACTATCTGTAATGACATTTACTGGGTCGGAGCCCTGGAATGGAGCAAAGACCATTTTCACGGTCATGAGCTTTCTATCCGCCACGGCACCAGTTATAACTCATATTTTATCAACGACGAAAAGAAAGTGCTGATCGATGTGGTGCGCGATTCGCATCTTTCAGACCTGGCCGACCATATCAGCCAGTTCTGCAAGGTCGAAGAACTCGACATTCTCATCATCAACCACGCCGAACCCGATCATGCCAGCGGTCTGCCAAGACTGCTGCAGATGAATCCGAATCTCGAAATCTACGTCAGTCGCGGCGGCAAGATTTCAGTCACCAGACACTTCCCTGGCGCCGAAAAAAAT
>CAZFUG010000382.1:0-3894 GCA_964522035.1 uncultured bacterium | reverse complement strand
GTAAAACTGCAGGGCAGCCTGCCGTTTGCCAACAGCAGCGTCGAACCGGTCGCTCCGTTCATAGCAGAGGGCTTCAAAGGCCGCTTTCCGCTCAAGGTAACGCTGCGCGACGATCAAAGTCGCATTAACGCCCGCGCCGCCGATGTCGCCCTGCACTATCAGGGTAAAATCATAAATGCCCGCACTTCAGAAAAGGGCGAAAGCAATCTCTACCTCGAACTAGACGGCAGCGAAAAGGATTTCGTCGCGGTCGGCCTGGTAATCGAAGATGAAGTTATCGCCCGTTACGATATTCCGGTGCGCCGCCCGGTGCAGCGCTACGTTCTTGGGCGCCTGCTCACCAGTGCCGGCAACCCTATTCAGAACGCAAAAATAAGATATGGCAAAGACTGGCAGACACATACCGGCCCGGGTGGCTACTTTTTCTGCCAGTATCCGATGATTTACGGCAACATCAAACTCGACATTCAACCGCCGCTCGGCTACGAAAAGGTCGATTTCTGGGTAAAAACCGCCGGCGAACCTCTCGCCCTGCCGGAAATCAGACTCGCCCCGATCGCCGAAAAAATGCTCGGCAAAAAAATCGCCATCATGGCACCGCTCAGCTTCGACAATCTGGTGCGCAAACTGGTTAAACCCCTGATGAGCGCCGGGGCCGAAGTTGTCAGACTGAATCTGCCAGAGAACATTCAGAACCCCGAGTATCAGGCTGTTCTCGAAGCCAATCTCGACCAGAAGCTCGACATGCTGCTGTCGTTCAAGCGCGAACTGGCTGGTGGCATGAGTATCAGACATTACCATCGCGGCGGACGGGGCAAAATGATTGCCGACGCCGTCAGCCTGGGTCTGGCAAACGAAAACCCGCCGATCAAGGTTAAAGTTGCCGCCGGCAGCGATTACGAAATCGCCCACACCGGCGCTACCGCTATGGTATTCGCCTTTCCCGAACAGTTGCCGCCCGATTACCCTGAAAAGCTGGTAATGCAGCTTATTCAGGTTCTCAAGTCAGGATTCTAAGAAAACCGAGGAAATCATGGAACAGGAAAAACCAAAAACCCAGACCCCGGAAGAACGCTACCACCAGGAAACCCACTGCCAGAGCTGTGGGCGCTTCGTCGGCATCTATACCCGCTGCCCTTATTGCCAGGCATTAACCCAGAAACGTCTGTCGATCAGAGTTTTTAAATGGGTTGCCGTGCTCACCTCAACCGTGGGCCTGCTGATGCTGCTCTTTTTCGCCCGACACGTCAAAACCCCGGAAGTTAAAATTTCTGATCTCGGCCCGCTGAGTAACTTCGCACATGTTCGCATTGTTGGAGAAGTCACCCAGAGCTATGGCGTACACCCCAAATGGGGCTCGCTCGGGTTTGTCATGGCCCAGGGCGATGCCGAAAACCCGCTTACCATAAGAGTTTCTGCCTACGCCAAGGTCGCGAAGGAAATCGAAGCGAAAAATCTTGTGCCGAACAAAGGCGATGTAATTTCGGTCGAAGGCCAGGTAAGGTTTCAGAAAGACACCCCCAGCCTTCTGATCAACGCTCATGAGCATATCGCCTTCATCAAACGCGGTGCCGCACCGGCCCCCGAAACCGTTAAAGACGTCGACCCAGACAAAATCGACAATGCTCTGATTGGCCGCTTCGTCAATATCACCGGCAGCGTGCTCAGCACGAAAAAATTCCCGACCGGCACGATCGTCAATATCGATGACGGCAAGTCAGGTTTCCCGGTCTGGGTTCCGGCTGACTGCCTCGAATCAGACCAGCCGCTGCGCCCAGGTGACCTCATCGAAGCCAACGGCAAAGTCGAAACCTTCAAGGACAAGCTCGAAGTCAAAGTGCTCAAGAAGGGGGCTTTCAAGGTTGTCAGCAGAGTCAGCGCCGACACCGTCACCAACGAAGCCCCGGCCATTGAAACACCGGCACCGGCACCGTCTGAAACCCCGGCAGTTCCGGCCGTAGACGCCCCGGTTGCCCCGGCAACCAGCGATTCAGGCAATTCAGCTGTTGAACCGGCTCCGGTGGCTGAACCTTCTGCACCTTCTGCCCCCGCTGCCACCACCGAAACTCCGGCAGCTGTGGATAATCCGCCCGCAGGAGGTAACTAAGCATGGCATTTCTGGAACACCTTCTGCATCCGGAATACCTTGACCTCCTTTACTTCTGCACCATCGGCGTGCTGTTTTCGTGTCTGATCTCGTTTCTGCCGGCGCTGCACATCTACAACGTCATCGGCATCTTCCTGCTCGTGATTCTCAAATTCGAAGCAACCATGGCCCCGATGCAGCTCGTATCGCTGTGCATCGGTATGATTGTCGGCTATTCGATACTTAATACGGTTCCGGCGACCTACTTCGGGCCCGGTGACGAGAGCCTGTCGTATTACATTCTGCCGAGCGCCGACTGGCTCGCCAAAGGCAGAGGCTACGAATCGGTAATTCTCACCGGGGTCGGCGCCCTCGGCGGCATCATCGCTCTGGCGATCATGGCACCGCTGTTTCTGCTGTTTCTGCCCGGCCTCAAAACGATCACCAGCCCGCACATGTTCTGGATCATCGGCGCGGTCATCTCGTATGCCGTGCTTTCTGAATGGCCAAAAGGAATCAGTCAGTCAGACAGCTGCTGGGCCAATTTCCTCGAAGGCTGGAAATTTCTGGGCGTGGGCCTGATAACCTTTCTGCTCTCAGGGCTGCTCGGCTTTATCGTCATGGCCAAAACCATGGTGCCGGTCGATTTCGCCTTCCAGAGTATTACTCCGGTCTTCGTGGGCCTGTTTGCGATTCCGTGGCTGATCACCAATATCATCAACATCGGCTCGATTCCGAAACAGCACGAATCACCGTCAATGGAACTCGACTGGGGCCTCGTGGTGCGCGGCACCTTTGGTGGCTTTCTCGGCGGCTTCTTTGCTGCTTTCGTGCCGATCGTCACCGCCGGCGTCGGCGGTCTGATGGCCGGGCATGCAACCGCGCAGCGTGACGGGCGCCTGTTCGTCATGTCGTATGGCACCTGCAAAACCGTCTATTATGTCGGTTCATTTCTGCTGTTCTTCATACCCGGTCTGAGTCTGACCCGCGGCGGTCTGGCCTGGATCGTCACTCCTGTCGTTTCGGTTCTGACAATGAAGGAATACGCACTGTTCGTTGCTTTGATGCTTTTCTCCGCCGGCATTTCTTTCCTGATGCTTATGCCATTCACCAGGTTGTGCATCAAAATGATCGAGAAGATTCCCTATCACTGGGTTTCGGTAATTGCTCTCATTCTCGTAATTCCCGGGGTCTACAGTTTCACCGGCTGGGGCGGAATGGCAATCATGGCCGTTTCCACCGGTATCGGTCTGTTGCCCGTAATGTTTCAGGCGCGCAGAATGAACCTCATGGGCGTTCTGCTGCTTCCGGTCTGTCTCAATATGGCAGGTTACGGAAACGACGTATTAAGATTTCTGGGGTTAATCTGATATGAAAGGCTTTACACATTTCATTTCCGGCATCGCCGTAGCAAGTTTCTTTCCGCAGGCTGTTCACATGGCCTCTCAGGAACAGTCTTTCATTCTCTGTCTCGGCGGTATCTTCGGCATCATGCCCGATACCCTCGACTTCAAATTCGCCCGCTACTTTCACAAGTCTGATTTCGAAATCAGGCCCGACCCAGACAATCTCGACGCGAGAGTTATCGCTGAGGGTGTTGCAAACGCCATCAGAAAAGCAATCGCCGAGGGCCGCGGCACCGTGCAGCTGCATACCATGCAGCTCGCTTCGAACCGCTGGCGCAGCTACACGCTTGGCTTCGATTCGGCCACCAGCGAAGTTGTCGTCGAAATCGGCCCCGAAGTCGATACCGGCCAGATTCCGTTCGAAGGCACCGAGTTGAAAGACCCGGTCAGAGCCAATGCTCG
>CAZFUG010000381.1:3690-3913 GCA_964522035.1 uncultured bacterium | reverse complement strand
CTGCGCCGCATGGTGCGCGATTCGTGGCATCGCAGCTACAACCCGCGGCAGACCCTCGAACACTGGCATTATGTGCGCCGTTCAGAAATTCAGCACATCATTCCATTTCTTGGCACCGTCGACCACATCATTGACGGTTCGCTGCCTTATGAACTGCCGGTTTACAAGAAACACCTGTTCCATTTCTTTCCCGATTTCGTCAAGGATTACCGCGAAAACCCGA
>CAZFUG010000381.1:0-3645 GCA_964522035.1 uncultured bacterium | reverse complement strand
TCAGAGCCAAACGTGTTTTCGACATTCTCGACTCCCTCAAAGTCTGGGAAGACGAGTCGGTCATCCCGAAAGACGCGCTTATCCGCGAATACATCGGCGGCAGCATCTACGAATATTGATTCAGTCATAAAAAAAAGGGCCGGTCTCACGACCGGCCCTTTTTTTATGACTGCCAGGCCGAAGCTGCCCAATAGAATAGATAACTCTCTACAAAAAATTGCGAAGGCGAGAAGACGGGATTGCTTTTTCGTAAGCTTGTGACGAACGAAGTGAGGAATCGCTGAAGAAAAAGCAACCCGGCTGATAGGCCGAAGCTGCTGAATCAGGGAATACTTATAATCAGAGTGCGGGTGCGGGGGCCGTCGAATTCGCAGAGGTAGATGCCCTGCCAGGTGCCGAGTACCAGATCGCCGTTGGCGACGATAAATGTGTGACAGCTGCCGAGCAGACTCGATTTTACGTGAGCGGCACTGTTGCCTTCGGCGTGCCGGTCGTTCGGATCAAAAGTCGGAAATACCTGTTCGAGACGTCGCAGCATGTCGCTGACAACCGAGGGATCGGCATTCTCGTTGATGGTGAGAGCGGCGGTCGTGTGCGGCACCGACACGACGATGTGGCCGTCGGTCATGCCCGACGCGGCGACAAAGCGCCGGATCGTCGACGTAACATCGACCATGGCTTGTTTGGCGGGGGTTCTGATGCTTTCTTCGAAAATCATGTCAGCGTTCTCCTGTGATGATCAGCAACTGGCCGGGCGCAAGAGTGAAGCCGTCAGGTTTTGCAGTAATTGCCGCGACCCCTTCCGGGCGGTGGATCATAAGCTTTGCAGCATTTCTGAGCCGTTTTGGCATTGCAACAACTGCTGACTGAGTGCCATTGTTGACGACGACCATGGCGTGCTGTCCGCTGGTGGTGGTTTTTACATAGCCTCTGATGCCGGTTTTGTCTGGTTGCCAGGCGCCGAATGGTATTACCACACCCTCGCAGTTGAAAACTCTGGCAGAAGCTTTGATCTGCAGAACCTCGCTCATAAATACCGGAAGGTCAGAATCGATGCCGCGTGCAAATTCTGCCGGGCCGGAACGCAGCACGTCGATGCGCTCGAACAGACCTGTTTCGGAACCGGCGGCGAACATCAGGTCTGAACTCATCAGGGCCGCAAGTGCGAAATCGAGCTTCATGTGCGTGATGACCGCCTGCCGGTCTTTTTCGTTCAGCTGTGCGAGCGAATGCAGCTTTTCGCGCTCGACGAATTTTCTGACGATCGCCTTGTCGTTCAGCCCTTTGACATCAGCGCTGCGGTGGCGGGCACAGGCCTTCATCGCCGGCATCAGAGTGTCGTGGCTGCTGTAGATCGTACAGGTCGGCAGGCATTTCGAGCGCTTGTAAAGCGTGTAGATATCGGTCGGAATATAAAGACCGCCGCTGTACCAGTACATATTGTTGAAAAAGCGGTCGGCTCCGGCGGCAATCCCTGACTCGGCGAGTTTGATCAGTTTGGCCATGCCGAGATTTTCGGCGAGAAACCAGACCTGTTTATTGCGCTTTCTGGTTTCCTGGACCAGGCGCTTCAGGCCGGCCGGGTCGAGGCCCCAGGCTGCATCGATGCGGATTGCGTTGACATGCATTTTTTCAACATGCGGAAAAATAACCTTTTCGAGCCAGTAATCCTGCAGTTCGCGATTGCCGTTGTCGAGAACGTAGGCTCCCCAGTTGATGCGAACCCGGTTGCGGTCGGCATCTTCGTCGTCAGCTCCGGCCTCGATGCCTCCGTCGGTATGGTTTTTGAACCATTCGCGTTTAATATTTTCTGCCTGCCAGTCGGCATGGTTGAACGGAATATCGATCATGCGGTCCATGCCGAGTTCTTTGACGAACAGCATGAATTCGGCGAATTTTTCCCAGGTGCCGAACAGGGCGCATGGCTGTTCGTAGTTTTTTACCACATAAGCCGAAAAGCTCGGCAGAAAATGCGGCAGAATCAGTAATACATTGACTCCAAGGCTTTTCAGGCCGACCACATAGGTTTTAAGATCATCGATACTGGCGAAAAAATTCAGCGGCACATCAGCATAAACCTTGCCCCGCTGCTGTTCCGGCAGTAAGGGCACCCGCTCAAACCGCAGATTGTTCGAAAAAAACATATCAATACTCATCTGTTCTCCTGTATTCCAATCATCATCCGCGCATTTTTGAATTATCGTCATCCCCGCATGGCGTGGCGGAGGAGGGTGAGGGCGTAGGCGCGTTTTTCTGCTTCACTCATTTTTGTGAAGTCACGTCGGTAATTTTTTGTCGCCGCTGTTGCCTGCTGGAGTTGCTTATCGTCTGTGGCGGCTTCGGTTTCCAGATCTTCGGCGGATATCAGCGAATCACAAAGTAGAGTGGCTTCGTTGTCGATCATTTCACAGAAGCCGCCGGTGGTGGCGAACAGCCGGCGGTGATCAGTGATTTCGAGAATACTGATGACTCCGGGTTCCATGACGGTCAGCAATGGCTGTCGGCCGGCCATTATGCCGAGCGAACCATGATGCCCAGGCAGCTGAAGAGCCTTGGCTTCGAATGAGACAAGGTGTCGGCCGGGTCTGGCAAGGGTGACGGTGAAAGACTTTTTCATTGCTGCTTTTTCAGCGCTTCGGCTTTCTTTTCGACATCGGTTATGTTGCCGGTCATATAGAAAGCCTGTTCGGGATAACTGTCGTATTTACCGTCGACGATCGCCTTGAAACCCTCGATGGTTTCTTTGACCGGAACATAACGGCCGTGATGCCCGGAAAATTTTTCGGCGACGAAGAACGGCTGTGAAAGAAATTTCTGAATGCGACGGGCGCGGTTGACGATGGTGCGGTCTTCGTCTGAAAGTTCTTCCATACCGAGAATCGCGATAATGTCTGTGAGTTCCTGATAACGCTGCAATATTTCCTGAACGAGGCGGGCAGTCTGGTAGTGTTCGTTACCGATGACATCTGGAGACAGAAGGCGCGAGTTTGAAGTCAGCGGGTCGACGGCCGGGTAAATGCCGAGTTCGACGATTTTGCGTGAGAGAACCGTCGTCGCGTCGAGATGCGAGAAGGTGGTCGCCGGTGCCGGGTCGGTGATATCGTCGGCAGGAACGTAGATGGCCTGAACCGAGGTGATCGAACCGGTGATGGTCGTGGTGATGCGTTCCTGCAGGGCGCCCATTTCGTTGGCGAGAGTCGGCTGGTAGCCTACCGCTGATGGCATGCGGCCGAGCAGTGACGAAACCTCCGAGCCGGCCTGAACGAAGCGGAAAATATTGTCGACGAACAGCAGCACGTCCTGGGCTTCGCGGTCTCTGAAGTATTCGGCCATCGTCAGAGCGGTCAGGGCAACGCGCAGGCGGGCGCCGGGCGGTTCGTTCATCTGGCCGAAAACCAGGCAGGTTTTGTCGAGAACGCCTGAGTGTTTCATGTCGAGATAAAGGTCGTTGCCTTCGCGCGTGCGCTCGCCGACGCCGCCGAAAACCGAGACGCCACCGTGCTGTTTGGCGATGTTATTGATAAGTTCCATGATCAGAACTGTTTTGCCGACCCCGGCACCGCCGAACAGACCGATTTTACCGCCACGCGCGTAGGGAGTCAGCAGGTCGATGACCTTTAGACCGGTTTCGAGAATATCGGTGGT
>CAZFUG010000380.1:2240-3942 GCA_964522035.1 uncultured bacterium | reverse complement strand
AATATATTGTCGATCTTTCTGCCTACGCGTCTGATGAAGTATTGGAGAATATCGACAGCATAAACAGAAGTCAGCGTGGCAATTTCGTTGCCTCGCATTACCTTGCAAGCGGTGAGCGAAGGTTTGTTGAGGTGTTTGCCGTCGCCCTCGTCATTCAGGGAGTGCGACAGCTGTTTCTGATCATTCACGATATCACTGCCAGAAAACTGGCCGAGAACCATCTGCAACAGCTTGAAGTCGCTGTCGAACAAAGCCCGGCAGCTATTGTGATAACAAGTCTTTCAGGCGTGATTCAGTATGTTAATCCTGTTTTTACCAGAATGACGGGCTATGAGAAAGATGAAGCGATCGGAAAAAATCCAAAAATTCTCAAATCAGGAAAAATGAGTGCTGAAGAATATAATAAGCTCTGGCAGACGATAGCAGGCGGAAAAACCTGGCGCGGGCGTTTCTATAACCGCCGTAAAGATGGCAGCTTTTTCTGGGAAGAAGCTTCTATCAGCCCGATCAAGAACGAAGCCGGAGCGATAACCAGCTACATTGCGGTCAAAGAAGATGTTACCGAAAGAATTGAATCTGAGCGCCTTCTGCAGGAAGTTCAGGAAGACCTGGCAATCAGGCTGCAGGAGATTGGCGAAACGATTGTATCGATTCACAAAACCTTTCTTCTTGGCTCATTTCCACATATTGTCGAAGGTGTAGATGCATTTGCCGCAATTGAGCCGGTCATGGAAGTCGGCGGGGACTTTGTCGATTTTTTTGCCCACGGTGAAAGTGAATTCGACCTTATTGCCGGAGATGTCATGGGAAAAGGCATGGCGCCTGCGCTTCTGGGTGTCTCAATAGTTTATTCCTATTCGCGAAGTCTGCAGGAGCTCAATGCGATCAGTCAGGCAAAAGTTCCCGATTTTACTGAAGCAGTATCTGCGATGCTTGCAAGGGTTAATCGCCATTTTGCAGAATTTTCAAGCTTCAGCACCGTCTTTCTGGCCAGATTCGATCTTAAGGCCGCAAAGTTGAAGTTTCTGAACTTTGGGCATCCGGAAGTGCTTCATTACATGGCTGCATCCGGTATTGTCGAGGTGCTCGAGGCGACAAACCGGCCGGTCGGTATTGAATCAGGACCTTTGCTGCCCGAAGAACGGGTGTTCGCCAGCAACGACCTGTTTATTATTTTGTCTGACGGTATTCTCGATGCGCAGAATGCCTCTGGCGAAAGATTCGGCAGCGACAGGGTCGTAAAACTGCTTAAACTTCACCGAAAAGAAGACCCCAGGACCATTGGTAATTGCCTCCTGAATGAGGTCAGGCGATTTTCAGGCTCACAGGGGCTGAAAGACGATGCCACCTGCATCATTTTAAAAGTTTGATTATTCAGGGAGCTGAAGATGCTGGCGGTTAAAAACTCAATTCTGCGCAGTCTGCAGGTCATTGCCGGATCATCGCTGTTTGTCTGGATCGCCTGGACAGTGTTGATTCCCGGTGATAGCAACAGGTTCATCGCCTGGGGCTGCTTCTGCTTATTTTCCTTCACGCTTATTAAAGGTATTCATAGTCTTTTCGACCGCCATGCCAAGATTCTGATCGACGAGAACGGTATTGCGTTTCCCGGTCGCAGGAAACGCATCATTGGCTGGTCAGAAATTGAAGAATTCGAGATCGAGCGCAACAAATACCAGGACATCATCTGGATCGACCTGAA
>CAZFUG010000380.1:0-2230 GCA_964522035.1 uncultured bacterium | reverse complement strand
CCTGAAAAAGTGTGAACCGCTGCATCTGAAGATGTTTTATCTGAACATTTCTCCAGAAGAGCTTCACAGACAGGTTAAAAAGTTTATGAAGCGGGAATATGGCCTGCCTGATGATGACGAATTGCGCCAGAAGGCCGGAAAAAAGAGCCTTGCCGAATTTGTAGAACCAGACAGAACCGCGGCGCCCAGTGCTGTGCTGCCATCTTCGGCAGCTGAAGACTCTGATCATGCTGAAAAAGTCTTTGCTGACGGCAATGCGGTCGATGAAGGCGATGCCGATTTTGATGAGCCTGCAGACACGGACGATGAAAATTTAGATTCCGGCAGTGCAGAAACAGCCCCGGAAAAAACTGAAAAGCCTGCCGACAGTTATCTGACGAGCCCTTGGCTTTTTCCGCCATGGTTCAGCGCAGACGGTATTACCAACGATATAATCTGGACAGCCTTCATCTCGAGCGGCGGAACTGCATTTCTTTTCATATTTGCTTATTTCGACGACATGGGGCCGCCAAAAATCAGCGTTGCGGAACAGATACTGATCGTAATCGCCGCCGGTATATTCGGCCCGATTTTTCTATATCTGTCGTCGTTTTTGAAAGACGGCAGCACCTATCGGAGCTGGTCCGGCAAGAGCTCCAGAGACAGCGTCAGTTACAGCGTTACAGCCAAAAGGGTTACTGCTGACAAATCGAAGAATTCTGGCACATCCACCCGCAAAGGGCGCAGCAAAAAGCACCGCCGTTAGGCGGCAGGCTGCAGCAGGGTTCTGGCCAGTGCGAGGGCTTCGTCGCGGGTTTTTATTTCGCCGGTGAACTGGGCTTCTTCGAGCGCTTCGAGAATGCGCCTGAATTCGGGGCCGGGTTTGAGGCCGAGCTGTCTGATCAGGTCGTTGCCGTTGAGAAACGGCTGCATTTTCGGGCGTTTCATCTGCTCGTAAAACTGGTGCATGATCTGGAAAATGCCGGCGGTGAACTCTGCCAGATCGTCTTCGCTCAGTGAACCGAGCGCCGAGTAGCGATCGGCCAGCGACATCAGCGCGATACCAAGGCCATCGCGGCCGGTTTCCGAATAAAATCTGAACAGGCGCTTGTCGTTGAGGCCCTGCTGCAGCATGACGCCGGGGCGCATGTGATTTTTAACCAGTTTCTGCAGATAGTGCGTTTCGTTGACCGAGAGGCGCAGGTTTTCGCCGATATCGCGGGCCATTGACGCGCCTTCCATTTCGTGACCGTGAAAAATGGTGCGTTTCGCCTCATGATCATAGCGGCGACAGGGCGGCTTGCCGAGATCGTGCAGCAGGCAGCCGAGCTTGAGGTTCTGGGCGTAAGTGCGGGTGCCTGAGACGGTTTCGTTCAGGTAGGTGATGAAGCTGTGCCACCAGGGGTAGGGCTGGTCGCTGTTCAGGAACTTTTCGAGGTTTTCGAGGGTCAGCAGCGTGTGCTCATAGACGTCGAGATGATGCCACTCGTTCTGTTCGACGCCGTGGCAGGCGTGCAGCTGTGGCAGAACAATGGCTAGAATGCCGGTGCTGTCCATCAGGCGCACCCACTTTGTGCTGTCGCGAACGCCGAGAACCTTGTAAAATTCGTCTCTGATGCGCTCGCCCGAAACGTCTTTCAATAGATGTGCCTGCGCCACGACCATCGCATGCAGCTTTGGCGAAAATTCTGCGTCGAAAAGGGCGCTGAACCTGAAAGCCCGCATCAGGCGCAGCGGGTCATCGGTAAACAGCCGGTCTGAGCTTGGTTCGATACGGCCGATGGTCAGATGCTCGACGCCGTTCAGCGGGTCGTAAAGCTCGATGCGGCCTGCCGCCAGGGCTGCGCTGCCGGTGCCGAACAGCGGTGCGGCAATCGAATTGATGGTAAAGTCGCGGGCCCGCAGGTCTTCATCGATAGTCGGGGCCCTGAATTCTGAAAGATCGAAAGTGTAATGCCCGTTGCCGGTTTCGCTGACTAGGCGCACCACGTGGCGTTCTTCGTCGAGCACGACGAAGCCGGCGCCGGTCGCCCGCGCGAAATCGCGAGCGGCGCTGATCGGGTTGAAACTGGTTGCCAGATCGAGATCTGGCACCGTCGTGGCGCCGCGCAGCAGGTCGCGGATACTGCCGCCGACCAGCCAGACCTGCCGGCTGTCAGAGGGGCGCAGAAACTGCAGAATTTCACGCAGCATTCTGACTTCAAGCTGCGGCAGGTCGATGGTTTTGCTGATTTCCATTTTTTTTCGTTAA
>CAZFUG010000379.1:0-3944 GCA_964522035.1 uncultured bacterium | reverse complement strand
TACCAGTGCCAGAACGACGAGTGCGGCGATGCCGAATACGACGATCGGGTAGGTGAGTGCGCCCTTAACCTTCGACTTGAGGCTTTCTGAGCTTTCAAGGTAGTCGGCAAGCCTTTCAAGGATCGAGTCGAGAATACCGCCGACTTCGCCGGCCTTAACCAGTGAACAGAACAGATCGCTGAAAACCTTGGGGTGCTTTTCAAGAGCTTTCGAAAAGGTCATACCACCTTCAACATCGGATCTGATCTGGGTAATGATCTTCTTGAAAGTCGGGTTGTCGGCCTGAGCCTGAAGAATGGTCAGACATCTTACCAGAGGCACGCCTGAACCAATCATGGTTGCAAACTGGCGTGCGAAGATACAGACTTCCTGTGATGAAACCCCGCGCTGCAGGAAACTGAAAGATATCCCGCCGGAGCCTTTTTTTTCGGCAATACTGGTAACAAAGTAGCCCTTTTCACGAAGCTTCGCGATACAGACTTCTTTGCTTTCGCCTTCCATTTCGGCAGAAACAATTTTGCCATCCCAGTTTCTGGCCTTATAGCTGAAGGTCGCCATCGTTAGCCCTCCTTGAGAAATACATGTGCAACATCAGAAAACCGGGCAGGGTTACCCGGAAAACAATAAGCTTATTCTACATGTTAGCATACTACGCATCGGTTTTGTAACGCATTTTTTTGAGTTTAAATCTGCAACTCTATAAATCTGGACATAAAATGCCCGATGCAGTAGCATATCGCCATGAAAACTCTTGTATTCGCCGAAAAGCCTTCGGTCGGCAAAGATATTGGTCGCATTCTGGGCGCAACCCGACGGGGTGAAGGTTTCCTCGAAGGCAATGATTATATTGTCACCTGGGGATTTGGGCACCTCGTAGCACTCGGGCACCCCGAAGAGCAGAACCCCGCCTGGAAAAAGTGGAGCCTTGAAGCTTTGCCGATGCTTCCCAAAGACTGGAAGCTGATGGTGCTGCCGTCTTCAAAACAGCAGTTCGATGGCGTTGCCAGACTTTTTAACCGCCCCGATGTCGATATGATAATCAACGCCGCTGACGCCGGTCGTGAAGGCGAGCTGATTTTTCGCCTGGTTTATCAGCATGCCGGCTGCAGCAAGCCTTTTAAGCGCCTGTGGATATCGAGCATGACCGATGAGGCAATCAAAAGCGGCTTTGACGACCTCAGACCCGGCGAAAAATACGATCCACTGGCAAAGGCTGCCGTATGCAGAAGCCGTGCCGACTGGCTTGTCGGTATGAACTTCACCCGCGCCTATACGCGCAAGCTCAACAGCATGTTCACTGTCGGCCGGGTTCAGACTCCGACTCTGGCGATGGTTGTCAGACGCCACCTCGAAATCCAGAATTTCGTTCCAAAAGATTACTGGGAAATCAACGCGGTCATGGACGATTTCTCAGCACTGTGGTTCAACCCCGAAGCAGATGAATATCCCAGCCGCATCGACAGTCAGGAAAAGGCCGCCCAGCTGGCTGAGCGTCTCAAGGGTGTGCAGGCGACGGTTCAAAGCGCCAAAAAGACCGCCAAAAAACAGGCGCCACCCTCGCTGTATGATCTCACGACCCTGCAGCGCGATGCTAACTCGCGCTATTCAATGACCGCTGCCGATACTCTGGCTACTCTTCAGACCCTTTACGAAAAGAAAAAGGTCGTCACATATCCAAGAACCGACAGTCGCTATCTTTCAGACGACATATTTCCGACAATCGAAAAACGCCTGGCCGCTCTGCCTGAAGACTACGATGGTTATCTTGACCACCTGCGAAAAAACCGGCCCAAAAAAGATAAAAAGGTTTTTGACAATGCAAAAGTCTCTGACCACCATGCCATAATTCCGACCGAAAAGAAGGTCGCCGATACCTCTGGCTGGACCACCGCCGAAAAAAATGTTTATGATCTTGTTGTCAGGCGCTTTATTGCCGCTTTTTACCCTGATCACCAGTATCTTTCGACGACAATCATCATCAAGGCAGATGGCGAACACTTCAAGGCCACCGGAAAAGTGGTCACCGACGAAGGCTGGCGCGTTCTTTACCCGAAAAAACAGCAGGGCGAAAAGAACCCTGAAAATAGCGGTGAAGACGACGAAAACGATCAGTCGCTGCCCGACCTGAAAAAAGGCGATACCCGAATTATCAATGATGCCACCCTGTTAACGCGCAAAACCAAGCCGCCGGCAGCTTACACCGAATCGACCCTGCTGCAGGCAATGGAAACCGCAGGTAAGCTCATTGAGAGCGAAGAACTGCGTGAAGCCATCAAAGACAGCGGCCTGGGCACTCCGGCTACGCGTGCAGAAATTATCGAAAAGCTGATCAAAGTTGAATATATGCTGCGCGATAAAAAAAAGCTCATTCCTACTCCGAAAGGCATACAGCTTGTAACCCTTGCTGCCGCAGAAATCACCAGCCCCGAGCTGACCGGCAGCTGGGAAAAACGCCTTTCCGATATTTCACGCGGCCGCGATAACGACGAAGATTTCATGCAGGGGATCACCGCTTTTGTCTGCGGCATCGTCGATCAGATAAAGTCTTCGGCAGCATTGCGGGCTGCGGCTCTGCCACGGCAGACTTTGCCCGCCCGTGAAGCCGGCCCTTCTTCCGTTCCGGCAAAGGGCGAGGTAAAAAAAATGCCCGAAGTATCTGCCAGGCCGACTGTGCAACGCACGATCATTGCAGCCTGCCCAGCCTGCCAGAAGGGTGGTATTATCGAAGGAAACCGCGGCTTCGGCTGTAACCGTTTCAAAGAAGGCTGTAATTACGTTGTCTGGAAGGAATTTTATGGCAAAAAACTTTCTCAGGCAGCTATTGCCTCTCTGATTGCCGGAAAACCGACCCGCAGTATCAAGGGTTTTGTTCTCGAAGATGGCAGGGTCGTTTCGGGCCGCCTGCAGATGAAAGAGGACCACAGCGGCATCGAACTGGTGATTGTCGAAGAAAAAGAGACAAAAAAGAAGAAGCAGGCTGATTGAATGGATCTGGCTTATCGTTTTTTTATATATATTCTCATCGCCAATGTTGGCTACATGATCTTTTCCCTTTATCGCAAAGGCTTTAAGCACTATTCCGGCTCTATTTCGCAGCTGTTTTTTCTGCTCTGCCTCATGATAACCATGGTTGCCCGCGATGTCGGAGGTGGGGTCGCTCTTGGCGTCTCCCTTGGCGGCATTGCCATACTGGTTCTCGCGCCGATCTATCTGCAGCGTCAGATAGATGCGCTGATGGCTGAAAACCGAATTTCTGAAATCGAGCCATACGCTCGGTGGAAGGCCAATCTGGCGTGGAGCGAGCTTAATGCGCACATGCACGAAATTGCCCGCATGGCGATGGAATACGCCGATGACGCTTTAAAACTGCGCTCAGAAATAAGGTCGTTGCTTAACCGTGGCGAACCCTATGATTCAATGACCCGGATCTTTCTTGGCCTTCTCCACTTCAATAACCGTAATTTTGAAGGCCTGATCATAGATCTGTGTGACGAAAACAAAAAAATTGCAGATCATTCATTCGAAGAAATTCTTTATCTGGTGAGGGCATACCTCGAAACCGGCAGGTATGAAGAGGCTCTGGCAGCTCAGCTGGCTCTGGAAGAAAAAACAGGTGACCCCGAAGAAGAGGCTTCTGATAAGCAGGCTAATCTCGTGATCAGTCGCATGATTTTTCTCGCTTTTTTCGGGTGGCTGCAGGAATTTGACCAGCTGATGAGCTCGCAGGAAGATGGCGTCGACAGACTGCCCCTGCAGTTGCGTAATTTCTGGCATGGCGTCTGCCAGTTCAATGCCGGCAACTTCGCCGAAGGCGAAAAAGAAATGGCTGCTGTTATGAAAGAACTCGGCGATTTTGATCAGGCCGAATCCGAAGAGGATGTGGAGTTTGCCGAAGACGCCATGCTGCCATTCATGCGAAAAAGGTTTTTTTCTCTTGTCGAAAA
>CAZFUG010000378.1:0-3946 GCA_964522035.1 uncultured bacterium | reverse complement strand
TAATGACGGGAAGCGCGCCGACGGGCTCAAGAACGCCACCGATCTGGGCAGCCGCCGAAAGGTGAACGCGCTTGCCAATCTGCGCACAACTGCCTACCAGAGCGTGTGAATCGACCATGGTATCGGCATCGACGTAGGCACCAATATTGATAAAGGCGGGAGGCATAATGGTTACACCCTTAGCTACAAAAGAGCCGCGGCGCACGCTGCTGCCGCCCGGCACGACACGCACGCCTTCATTAACTGCAAACTGGCGGGGCGGCACGGTATCTTTATCCAGAAAACTTCCGTAACCGTTAATATCAGCAAACTGCTGCATAACTCCAATACGGAAACCAAGCAGAATTCCCTGCTTTACAAAGGCGTTCGCCTGCCAGATGCCGTTTACGCACTCGGCTGAGCGAATTTCGCCGCTTTCGAGGGCACTGCGGAGTTCTAAAAATATTGATCTTTTTTCGGCATCGGAAAGGGTTGAGCCGGCCTGGGTGGCGGCTTCAATTTTTGTCTGCAGAGTATTTTTCATGGTATTACGCTTTCTTCGAGACAGATTTTAACGTATTTTTGCCGCGCTGTTTCCAGGTCTGTCAGGGAAACGTGCTCGTGATCGGTGTGCGCCAAATGGATCGTGCCCGGGCCATACATCAGTGGTTCGCCCAGCGGGCGCAGATGCGGAACATCTGAACCGTAACCCACCACGATGCTTTTCTCGCCGGGGGGCACGTTCAGAACCTGCGGGTGCGATATGGAATCGATTTCCATGGCAACATTGGGTGGCAACATACTGCGCACCCGCGCTTCGGTCTGTTCAGCGCTTGCGGCCAGACGCATTATGATCTGCGCGCCGGCACTCGGTGCCGTCACATTGGCGGCAATGCCGCCCTCGATGACTCCGACATTCACGAGTGTTTTGCCCAGTCGCGGGTCACAGGGCCATGGCTCAGTGAGCAGCTTCTGCAGGACGTCGAGAAGTGTATGAATGGCAGAGTGACCGAGTTCGGGGTAGCCGGAATGGGCGCATTTTCCGGTGGCGCTGAGAGTAAATTTGAGCACGCCCTTCTGCCCTGAAACAAACTGCAGTTCGGTCGGTTCGCCATTGATGAAACGTTTTACGGGGGCGAGTTTTTTGGCGGCAACTTTGGCGCCATCGCTGCGGGTTTCTTCGCCGACCACCAGAAGCAGCCCGATATCCTGTCGGCCGGCGCTGCGCAGATCGCACAGTGCACAGAACATGGCGGCGGCGATGCCCTTGGCATCGCAGGAACCGCGGCCCCAGAGAATGCCGTTTTCGATGCGCGGTTCTGGCCCGCCCGGCACGGTATCGATGTGCGTGGTCAGCAGTGTCTGAGGGTATCTGCCCGTTGTGATAAGAAGGTTCCAGCGGTTTTCTTCAACCAGAATGTGCTCGCAGACAAAGCCGTGGCTCACTGCGAGTGATTCGATGAAGCGGGCAACCTCGGCTTCGTGGCCGCTTTCTGAAGGGATACGCACAAGGCTCAGGGCGAGGTCGGCAAGTTGCGGAGTTGGCAGCATGGGGTGCCCCTTGAAAAGTATCTGTTTTCGCCTACAAACGATATCACGGGCCATTTTGCGAGTCAATTAAGTTTTTTGCTGGGTTCGCGATATGCACCTTACGGCAATTCGCCAATCTTAACAGTAACCCATCGGCATATTCTTAAAGCTGGTCATTCACTTCTTGCCCTTCAGACTGCGACTGGGAGTTGCTGTGATCGAATGGCCCTGCATAAGGAATTTCCTGCCGATCAATCTGGTATTGAGACTTTGAAAGTTCCGGAACAATCTGCTAATGTGCCTATTAATCAACAATAAATAGTTCGCAAAGAAAACACATGAAAATACGCGATGCGTTGCTTATGAATTCCAGAATCAGAACGATATCCGGAATGCTGGTGACCGTAGCCACAGGTCTGGCTTCAAGAAAAGTGGCGAAGTTTTTCGATGCCGGCCACCTCTTTTACATCGGAGATGCGCTGTGGTCAATTCTGGTTTATCAGCTCATTCTGCTTATAAAGCCTGAATTTGAAGAAAAAAAAGCCGCGCTTACCTGTCTGGGAATATCTTTTCTCGTTGAAGCGAGCCAGCTGATTCACCAGAAAGACCTCGACATGTTCAGACAGACGAGAATTGGACACTGGGTCCTTGGAAATGGCTACGACCCTTTCGATCTGCTTGCCTACACGGCAGGAGTGGCCGTTTTCTATATGATAAGAACGCGCATGATAATGCATAAAGTCAAGTCTTAGCCCCTGCAGAAAAAGAAAACTGGCCGCCAGAAACGAACTACAAATAATGAGGGCAACCATGAAACATATCTTACTGTTACTGGTATTTTTCGGAGCAACCATCGCGCATGCAGAAACTCACGAATTAGCCGTGCCGGCCAGCCGGTCGGTTACCTACAGCGGCATCTTCATTCCGAAGGATCAGAAAGTTGTAATAACTGCCGAGGGCAAATGGAAAATGGGCAATGAGGAGCCCTACAATCGCGAGATTGGTTTGAACGGCAATCCCGAGCTTGTAGATGACAACTCCAAATCACCTCCGAACGGCTGTCTGGTTGCCCAGATCGGCAACGAAAAGCATTACCCGGAAAATGGCGAAATCCGCTTTCAAAATAGTGAAGCCGGGCTACTGCTTCTTTACCCGAATGATGGAGAATTCAAAGACAACAGCGGCGAGCTGAATGTCTCGGTGGATGTCGATTCCGAATGCTATATGGCGCAGGCAATTCTCAGCGACGAGGATTTCAGCGAAAAACTGGCGTCGTTCAAGTCTTACCCCGAAGACATACTGATCGAAATCACCGGCGAACACATCGGGCACATAATTGCTGTCCGAGATTTCAAGCGCATCAAAGACCCGGAAAAGCTTCTGCAGTGGTTCGACCGTGTATACGAGGCACAGCAGGAACTTCTGGGAAACCAGCCATACGAAGGGGAAATCATCTATTTCCGGCAGGTTAAGGAATTCGAGGATCCTGATACATACATGCTCTCGGGCAATCCAATCTCCTACCACTCTGATGCAACCGACTCGCTCATCTCACTCGTCGAGAACCCAGCCGATGCATGGGGTTTCATTCACGAGATCGGGCACAATTTCTCGGACACAGTGACTGTGGATTTTCTTGAGGACGGCCTGCATGAATCGGGCGCCAATATTTTCACGCTTTATACCTGGGAAACCATGAATCTTCCTCAGAAAGACAACGCAAAAACGTATGGCGAGACCACCCGAAAATGGTGGAAAAATGGCAGAGATCAGAAAACGCTTCGTTCGGATTACTGGGTATTCCTCGGCCTGATCATGAGCATCAGGGAAGACTACGGCTGGGAACCCTTTAAATACTTCTACAGAGAGGTATACAAGAGCGATGTCGAAATCGGCACATGGGAAGAACGCTGGAATTTATGGTGCCGGCTGCTTAGCCACGGCGCTGGGATCGACCTGACCGAACGTTTTCGCGACTGGAACTGCCAGGTCGACGACCTGAATGCCGACGATGCTGATTCTGATGATTCCATTGAGCTTGCCGACGACGACAAATGGCCGGCGACGCGGCAACGCCTGTTCGAAGACGAGTAAACATTCTCCCGGCCTTAACCAGGATCCCCTCAAAGGGCCTCGACTGCCTTGAAAATCAGATTGCCGTCAGCATTTTTCAGTGCCACCGCCCTGATTCCGAAATATTCGGCCAGCAGTGCCGCATCGATGACCTCGGCCGGCCGGCCATCTGCCACAACGCGCCCATCGTGCATCACGACAACCCGGTCGGCAAACTGAATGACATCGTTGGGGTCATGCAGCGACATGATCAGCGTCATCTGACGGGACTCCGCGAGTCTGCGCACCAGATCGAGCACGAGAAAGCGGTTTCGGTAATCGAGATGCGTGTTTGGCTCGTCGAGCACGAGAATCGCGGGATCGT
>CAZFUG010000377.1:0-3988 GCA_964522035.1 uncultured bacterium | reverse complement strand
GACACGAAGCCATTTCATCATTCTGCGAGCTGAATTTGAGGCGCAGCGAGGCGTCGCCCATGCCTGAATCCGAACCATCTCTGAAATTGTAGGTGATCGGAGCAAAAACATCGTAAGATTCGAACGGCAGTTTGAATGCCACTTCGAAGTTCTCGCCGGCGTAGGTCATCAGCATCGGAAATTCCCAGTAGTCGGCGTCTTCACCGCTTCTCAGGCGACTGCCATCGCGGCGGGTAATTTTGTTCCAGACCATGCCGAAACCGGTCGAAAAGAGATTTTCACCGAGCGGATAAGCGGCAAAGGTATTTACCAGGCCGGTAAGACCGTTGAAAGTAACGTGGTTATCGTCAGATGCCTTGCGAACTTTACGTTCACCCGGAAGAATGATCTGCGGCAGACCAGATTCAGAGTAAAGTACGGCATCATTACCCTGAGTAACCGGGGGCAGCGGCAAAGCCGTCGCCGGTGCCGGATTCGGAGCAGTCCGGGGCGGCGAAGCAATATAGCGGGTACGCTGGCGGTAGGTCACACCCTGACCCTTTTCATAATTGGTTCCGGGAATCTGCAGTTCCTGGCCGACTTTGATCTTTGCGGCATTGCTGATACCGTTGGCTTTGGCAATTTCTTTCCATTTCGTGGTTGTACCAAAAAATTTCTTCGAAATTGAACCAAGGGTATCACCCTTTTTGACAGTGTAGGTCTGATAACCGGTCGAAACCGGATCTTCTTCGACCCAGCTGCTGTCAGCGCTGGTTGAAGGTTCAGCTTCATAGTAATATTCGGTCTCTGGCGGTGGCGCCATCGAATAGCCTTCCGGAATCTGGTAATCATACTGGCCAAAGGCCGAAGTTGCCAGAGCAAGAACCAGAAAACCAGTCAGAAGGTATGAATTATGCCGTTTATTCATGGAACTTCTGTTCCTTTCAGTTTTAAGAAACCATAAATGTTTCATAGAATCGGGTTGATACACTTTCCCGTTTTCTTCTATCGGTCGAATTGTGAGAATCTTTAATCAACCGGCAATTTTTTTGTGCGGCCCCCGGGTCTTTATTTTGCCCTCTGATGTGGTATGAAGTTTGACACATTCTTTCAGGCTGTGATAAGTTCTTGAGCACAGTTCAATTCATACGACAGGAACCGCTTAATGAAAAAAACCTTTGTAGTGGATACCAACGTCATTCTGCACAGCCATCAGGCGCTGTTTTCTTTTCAGGAACACGATGTAGTAATTCCACTCGGCGTAATTGAAGAACTTGACCGTTTTAAAAGCATCAACGATGAAAAAGGCCGTGAAGCCCGCCAGGCTTCGCGTGAACTCGACAGCCTGCGGAACAAGGGCAATCTGTCAACCGGGGTAGCACTGGCAAGCGGTGGTACCCTGCAGATCATGATCGACTCAGAAGATCAGATGCCATACGGTTTCGGCCTCGATACCCACAAGGTCGACAACCGCATTCTTGCCTGTGCCCTGACCCTCAAAAAAGCCGGCCGCAATCCGATTCTGATCAGCAAAGACATCAACTGCCGCATCAAAGCCGACGCTCTTGGCATAACTGCCGAAGATTTCGAAACCAATAAGATCGACATCGACGAACTTTACACCGGCTGGCGCGAACTGGTAATGCCGGTCAGCCGTATCGAAGCCTTTCTGCGCGATGAAGGGCTGGCATACGATCAGAACGACCTGTTCAGAAATGAATTCATTCTGCTAAAAGCCGCCGAAAATGAAAATAAAACCGCCCTCGCTAAATACGACGGGGTTCAGAAGAAGCTTCTCCCGCTTTTCCATCTGAATTCAAAGCCCTGGGGCGTTGAACCGATGAATCTGCAGCAGAAATTCGCCATCGAACTGCTGCTCTGTAACGAAATTCAGCTGGTAACGCTCGTGGGCCGCGCCGGTACCGGCAAAACCCTGCTGGCACTTGCATGTGGTCTGCAGAAAACCATCGACGAACACCTCTTCAGAAAACTTCTGGTCAGCCGCCCGATCATGCCCCTCGGCAAAGACATCGGTTATCTGCCTGGCTCCAAAGACGAAAAGCTCAGCCACTGGATGCAGCCGATTTTCGACAATCTCGAATTCGTCATGGACCGCCTCTACAAGAACTCTGACGATGTCGATAAAAAAATTCGCTTTCTGATCGAGTCTCAGAAGGTTCAGATCGAAGCGATCACCTACATCAGAGGCCGCAGTATTCCGAAGCAGTATCTGATCGTCGATGAAGCTCAGAACCTTACCCCGCATGAGGTAAAAACGATCATCAGCCGCGCCGGCGAAGGCACCAAGGTCGTTCTGACCGGTGACCCCTATCAGATCGACAATCCTTACCTCGACAGCTCATCGAACGGCCTGAACTTCGTAATTGAGAAATTTAAAGATCACAACCTGTTCGGTCATATCATTCTGCACAAATCCGAACGTTCTTCTCTCTCTGCACTGGCTTCCGAACTGCTGCAAAACTGATAAAAAGAGGTATCTGGCTGATGTTTCTGTCCGACAGACGAGCCGTAACCTTCATCGAGATAGTCATCGCCGTGTCCATACTGGCGGTGGCTATGATTCCTCTTTTTGGCCTGATCAGCCGGCAAACGGTCGAAACCGACAAGAATGCCGCTCAGGCTTTCGCTATCAACAAGGCGTCAGAAGTTCTCAACACCATTCTCGACAATGTGCCGTTTGCGGCACTGCGCCAGGGCAATCCCGGCTACGTCAAAACCGACGACCTCGCTGACAATCCACGCTTTGCCCGCTATAACGACACCTGGGCCCGCAAGATCATGCCGATCCTCTTTCCAGGCTCTCAGAAAGAGGCTGCAGGTTACCCGTGCCGGGGCATTGTTACCGATTCGCGCGGCATTCATTATCTTGTACATCTGCGTGTCGAAGACGTCGCGTCAGAAAGAAAACCGGCCAAGCCCGAAAGACTGCAGGTCGGCAATTCTTTTCCAGACGGCAGCCCGAAAGATTTTGCTGAATCCCCGGAGCTGACATTCACTTTTCTGCGAAATCCCGGCATGATCTCTGATGGTTCCTGGATTCAGGACTATTCCGAAGACCC
Organism: uncultured bacterium; assembly: GCA_964522035.1. Taxonomy (GTDB): domain Bacteria; phylum Muiribacteriota; class Ozemobacteria; order Ozemobacterales; family Ozemobacteraceae; genus Rifleibacterium. The sequence goes on along the minus strand of CAZFUG010000377.1, from coordinate 929 downwards.
CTCAGATACCAGCAAGCCATTCTCAGAACTCGATATTGGTTCCGGCAAAGGCGTATCAGAAGCCCCCGGCAATGTTTATCTCGACCAGGGCATGGAAGGCCTTGATGCAAACGCTCCCCGCTTCACCAACCCGACAGCTGAACGCTACACGACAAAAATGGTCGCCGAAAAGACCCTTTATGATGCACCCGAAAAATTTGCCTGGTGTTCGATGAAAAAGCTGGTGGTGCAGGTGCAGTGGAACCTCGACCAGCGTTATTTTACCAATCCCGAAGAAAAGAACGGTCGTATTCAGAGAATTCACCTGATGACCATCAAGGGGGATATCGACGGATGAAAATGCTTAACCGCCGCCGTGGCGTCGCCATCGTCATCGCCCTGTTTTTCTGTTTCTGCATGCTGATTCTCTTTGTGTCGATGATGTTCAGACAGTCGAGCACCGCCGGCCATAACCAGATTACCGTTCAGGAACGCCAGGCCTTTTTTGCCGCCAGAGCTGCGATGCAGCACTTTCTGCTGAAGGCAAAGCTTTTTCCAACCGAGCTTTATGATGCGGTCGAATTTGCTCAGGGTAAAAACCCGCTGTGTAATTTTACCGAGTTCGACGGTCTCACCGAAAGTGGCCAGAATGCTTTTGAACCGCTCGGCAGTCGTGCTGAGCTCTATGTAAGGGTTCTGCCAACGAGAGAACTCGACAGCGACAAAAAACCCAAGTATTTCTATTACCCGATCCCCGGTAAGAATGCTTTTGTAAGGCTTGGCAGCTTTCATAACCCCGACTATCGTTTCCTTGCGCCCGGGTTGGCGGCTTCAGATCCAGAAACCCGCTATATCAAACCAGAAAACCCGGCTGCTGAACTCAAGCCAGACAAGTATCTCAAGTATTACATACGTGACTGCTGCAACATGACCTACGAAGGCACCCGCCT
>CAZFUG010000376.1:0-4016 GCA_964522035.1 uncultured bacterium | reverse complement strand
GTTATCCATCGTCTGGTCGCCGAAGCAATCGATGAACTCGAAGTGGGCGACCGCACCATCGGTGTTGCACCGGTAGGTTGCTCGGTATTCGCTTATGATTATTTCAATTTTGATTTCAATCAGGCCCCCCATGGCCGTGCTCCGGCAGTTGCTACCGGTATCAAGCGCACCCGCCCCGATTCGATAGTGTTTACCTATCAGGGCGATGGCGACCTTGCTGCCATTGGTACTGCCGAGATCATTCATGCCGCCAATCGTGGCGAGAAGATGACTGTCATTTTTGTGAACAATGCCATTTACGGCATGACCGGCGGCCAGATGGCCCCGACCACGCTGATCGGCATGAAAACGCAGACATCACCATACGGTCGTGACGCAGCCACTGCCGGTAATCCTATCAAGATGAGCGAAATGATCGCAACTCTCGAAAGTCCGGTATATGTCACCCGCGTTACCATCAACAGTGTTGCCAACCTTATGAAAGCCAAGAAGGCCATCTACAACGCCTTCAAGCTGCAGAAAGAAGGCAAGGGCTTCAGCTTTGTCGAAGTCGTCGCCATCTGCCCGACCAACTGGGGCAAAAAACCTGCCGATTCTCATAAATGGCTGACCGAAAACATGCTGCCGGTTTTTCCGCTGGGTACCTTTAAAGATACTTTCGGCGTCGAAAAATCTGCATAACAGGAGGCATAAAAATGTCGTCAAAAGTTGAAAGAATCATTCTTGCAGGTTTCGGTGGCCAGGGTGTTCTTTTCCTCGGTAAGGTTATCGCAGAAACTGGTATGCATGCCGGTAAAAACGTTTCCTGGATCCCTTCATACGGCCCGGAAATGCGCGGCGGTACTGCTAACTGCTCGGTAATTCTCTCTGAGAACGAAATCGCCTCACCGATGGTTACCGTTCCCGATACCGTTATTGCCATGAACCGCCCTTCGGTTACCAAGTTCAACCAGAAGATCAAGGCCGGTGGCATGCTGATGTATAACTCTTCACTGATCGAACGTCAGGAATTTCGCGATGATATCAGACTCGTCGAAATTCCGGCCAACGAAATCGCTGAAGAACTTGGCAATCCCAAGGTTGCCAACCTGGTAATGGCCGGTGCCTATTCGAAGTTCAGCAAGCTGATCACCTTCGACGATCTCGTCGCCTGCCTGCCTGGCCTGGTCAAAGGCGCCAAGAAAGAAATGCTCGATATCAACCTCGCAGCCTTCAAAAAGGGTTTCGACTACGTTGAAGAAAAAAAATACATGTTCGGCCGCTACGTTTATTCAGTGTTTAAAGGCATCTGAACAATTCCGCCCGTGACCCGGGCAGAAGCGCAGCAATTTGTCAGAGGGGGCGCAGAATTGCGCTCCCTCTGTGTTAGACCCGGAGGTCAAGTTTGTCAGCAGTCAGACAGGTTCCTGAATCAATTAAAATCATTATCGAGGCTCTCAAAGACAAAAAAGTCGAGAATCTCACTGTTCTCGATGTCACCAGCCTGGTGCCGTATACCGATTACTTCATTATCGGCACCGGCAATAACGCTCCCCATATTCAGGCTCTTGCCGATACTGTGGCAAAGCTGATCAAGGTTCCGAATGTCGGCGGTGTCAAGCTTGAAGCCGATCTTACATCAAACTGGGTGCTGATCGACGGTGATGAATTCGTTCTGCACCTTTTTCAGCCGAAAGCCCGCAATTTCTACAATCTCGAAGATCTCTGGGAAGACGCCCCGAGAATTGAGGTCTGATCAATATGGTGCCGCACGCCAGGGTAATTGAAACTGAACTGGTTGGCCGACTCAGCGATGACAACCGGCACCGCCTTGAACGGGTTCTGCGCCTGCGTGAAGGCGACAGTTTTGTCATTACCGACGGTTTTGGCCATGAAACCACGGCGGTGCTGGGCTAATCCGGCAATTATCATGCTCCGGCCTGGGAAACCCCCGGCCGTGAACCAGAAGTCGAAACCACTCTTTTTGCAGCCATTTCGAAGGGTGAAAGACTCGAATGGCTTATTGAGAAAGCCGTTGAGATGGGGGTCGCCCGTATCGTGCCTCTGATCGCAGAGCGCTGTGTCGTTAAAAATCCGGGCGACGGAAAAGTAGAACGCTGGCGTAAGGTTGCTGCCACCGCGATGTTGCAGTGCGGCGGCTGTGTTCTGCCTGAGATTACTGACCCGGTCAAACTGGCGCAGATTGCCCGACCCGCTGCAGATACTCTGCCGATACTTCTGCACGAAGAATCACTGTCGGTATCACTGCATGCTTTGCCGCAAAACCGGGAACACCAAAAAATATGGCTCGCTTCAGGCCCTGAAGGCGGGTTTTCTGACGCCGAGGTCGATTTTTTCATCAATAACGGCTGGCAGGCTGTATGGCTGGGTAAACGACTGTTCAAAACCGACACTGCCCCAACCATTGCCCTGGCAAATCTGCTGGCACGTTCCTGGGGCGCCTGACTTCACTCTCTGCAAGTAAATGCTGCTGTGTTACATAAAACGTGCAGCAGGAAACTTTTTTTGCCGCCTGAGAACGCGTTGAACGGCGGGCGAGTCTGCAGTTTTTTCGGGATTTTTTTCTTCGGGTAATATTTTTACCGTGTTGAGAGCTGTGACTCGCATAAATAGCGGTTTCTTGTTAGAAACCTGATTTCGGTAAAAAAGTTTTTCGTTGATTAATACAGGGTTTTCCTTAGAATGATAGATAGGATGCTTTGATTATAAGAGGTTTTCAGGCAATGCGCCTTTCTTCTGCGAGGAAAAGCAATGGTGTCACTCTGCTTGAAATCATGATTGCCCTGCTGATCATGACTTCGGCAATGATTCCGGTTGCCTCTCTTATGGGTTACGGCGGTCGGGCCACCAGCAAGGATGCCCGCAGGATCGTCGCGATTCAGACGCTTGATAAAACCCTCAGACAGCTGCTTAATGAGCCTTTTACTCAGATTCCGGTCGGCAGCGGCATTAAAAAGACTTTCAACAAGGTTGAACTGGGCCCCATAAAAACCCAGGCCGGTTATGAATATGATGTTGAGCTGAGTTCGCGTTATATTTCGCCAGTAACCTTTTCCTATCAGAATGTTAAGGTAAATCTGCCGTCATTCAAACCTGATGCGCCGCTGGCTTCTGATTTTGCTCCGGCCGAGACTCTCAGCCTGACGAACTGCATTCTCGAGTTGATCGTCAAGGTTTCCTGGAAAGAGCAGCAGAATCTGACTGTCGATGTTTCGGCAATGACCTACCGCGCCAACTATCATCGGAGAAGCGGCTGATGCGTTATCTGAAAAATAAAAAACAGGGTATGGCGGTTGTAATAGTTCTGACGCTGGCGACGGCGATTCTGATTCTCGGTACGGCTTTTCTCAAAACCATTCGCAATCAGGGCGGCCGCAACACCATCGAGCTCGGTGCAATTCAGGCCGATCTGCTGGCAGAAGGCATTACCCAGATCGCCATGCTCAAATTCAAAGAAATCCCTGGCCCGCTTTATTACGCCTATGTCGCCAAAGTGCAGGGGCAGACTGATGCCCCGCTCAAGGAATATCACAAAGATGCAGTTCTTGCTGGTGAGTTTAAAACCCCGTTCTCTGCAAAGTTTCAGACAACATATCAGCTGCTGCCGTCAAAAATGTATGACGACATGAATATTAAAATCTCTGTCGTGGTTAATGTTACCAGGCCCGATGGGGTCGATTACGAGCGCAATATCGAAAGGACCGTTTCAGGTGTCAGACGCCCGGCTTTTTAAACGTAAAATCGGGGTTACTCTGGTGGAAATTCTTATTGCCGCCGGTTTGCTGTCTCTTTTTATGACAGCAGCATTTTCTATATACCGCTCGAGCACAAGGGGCTTCATTACAGGTTCCTGGCGTGCCGAAGAACAGAAGAAACTGCAGACCCTCATTTCTGCCCTTTCGCGTGATCTGGGTCAGGCAAACTCTGAAATGACCAGAATCTCAAGCGCCGGTGTCCGCAGTGTCGTTCTGTCGACGCCGGTGTATGTAAATAAAAACCTTTACAGTTTTGAGGCT
>CAZFUG010000375.1:0-4030 GCA_964522035.1 uncultured bacterium | reverse complement strand
TTCTGTGGTGTGAAAAAAAAGCACAATTATTGCTGATTGTGAAAAAAGACACAAGAAAGTTCTGGCCTGGAGGCGTTTTTTACTTTAACAACGATAAATTGAGATGCGAGTATCAAGAATAAATCAGGGTTCTGGGAAGTGTGAAAAAAATTCACATGTGGGAAAAATTAACTCTGCTGTACATAAAAAGCAGCACATGTTAAATCAATTGGCGATAAGCAAAAATATCTGTGTTAATGAGGGTTTCTGGCTGTCTGCGCAGGGGCTTGGCAAATTTCAGCAACTGGTGTGACAAAATTACAGGTTTTTTAAACACATACAGGTCAGGTTTCGACCTGAAGCAAAGGGATGTGGTCTTTTTACTGTTGCCCAGTTTCGGGGAAACTCCTGGTAAAGTCCAGTCTGCACAGCTTTTTGGAGGTTCAGGCGTTAATTTCCGGAGTAGTTTTTTGCCACATCGGAATCAATGGATTTCGCATCATTATCGCGAAAGGCACTGTAGATTTACCTTCCAAAAAGGCTTTTCGATGTTCAATGCATGATAGAAACCGCGCCAATTAAAGAAAATTTTATGTTGAGACTTTAAACAATGCAATAAATAGGCGGATACAGAAGATTGAATATGCCGATGCGGCCTCAGATAAAAGCTTGTCCGAAGATGAAGCTCATATTTATTTATGCTTGGCCCGAATGTGCTGACGGCATTGGAAGATCGGGTGTTTGAATTATTCTGAAAAAAACTGTAAAGCTTGTGCTCCGCTTCTGATAATGGATTTGGATGATTTCTCGAGGTTGTTCCCTCAAAAAATATAAAAATTTCAGGCCGCTTTGAAAAAGTTGGCACGGATGTTGCATATATAAAAGTATAAGTTCTTTGAAAATCGAAAAAGCGTTTTCCGGGTCGTCTAAAGTATTACCGTACTTTGTCACTCCACAGTTAATGCACGGCTACAACATGGTCACACTCTAAGCTATCGCACGAATGATCCTCTTATCACATCAGCTCAACACACCTGATCCCTCCTAAGCCCGCAGCATAATCGAAGAACGGTCGCCGCATGACCCGGAAAGCTTTTTATAATTTTGTCATCTCCCCGATGACTCAAGTATCCTCTCAAAAGATCCTCTCACTTTGTCCCCGGCATTTTAAACCGGGGAACTTTTTTTTAGCCCGTTTTGTTTTTTATTTTAAGCTCCCTTTTCCTCACGCCTGGAAGATGAATTCAGGGGTTGTATTCTTCCCGCGTTTGTTTCTGGGTCAGGGCATTAATGGGAATCGGTGCAGATTTTTCAGGCCAGTGCTATTTGCCTGAACTGACCGGGCAGTTGTCTGCTGCTGAGGTCTCTGAAGGATCGACGATTTTAATGACTTTCATGGTCAGACGACTGGCATGTTTTGACCTTGAAAATACTGCCAGAAGTGCGAATGCCACACCCATCGCCGAAAACCCGCAGATGACCCGGAATGAATCGCTGAGGGCATAACCCAGATAATTGCTGAATGTCGGTGACAGAAAAAGACCGGCAAAAAAAGCCGCCATCGGAAAGCCGAAGACCAGCATGGCTGCGATGCTGCCTTCTCCGGGGTTAAGATCGAGAACTACCTCATCACCTGGTTTAACGGCAAAACTGCCTTTTATGGCCTTTATGGCTTTCAGTCCTGGCTTTCCGTCGCCAGTCAGCCCGGAACAGGCATGGCAGCCTTTACATTCAGCCCTTGGAACTACTTCGACGGTTACGGTAAGTTCTTCTACAGCGGTGACTTTTCCCTGGAGGCTCATAAAAATATTCCTGATGTTCGATGTTGTGGATAAGTTATGTGAAAGTATTGTAACCTGTTTGTATGAAAAGAAAAACTTTTAAAATCTTTCTCGCCCTGCTGGTTTTGGCTTCTGAACCGGTCCTTTTTGGGCAGATGCCCAATTTTTTCGGCACGCCGGCCGGTGCGCCGACCACCTCCGGGGGAGCAGCAAAATCTTCTTCTACTTCTGGCGGCTTTAATGAAGCTGATCATCCACGGGATCCCCAAACAGGACAATTCATTCCGAAGACAACAGGTGCACCCACAGGAGGAGAAAAAACAACCACCGGTGGAGAAAAGACGACTGCTGGCGGAGAAAAGGCGTCGCAGCAACAGAAGCCGCAGCAACCCGCTCAGCAGCAGCCGGCAGGTCCGGCAGTTCCAAAATATGACCCATACATGGATAATCATCTGAAAGCGCCAGAAGCCGATAAACCGGTCGGGCTTTTTGGACTGCCGGTCAAGCAGGTCGAGGATATGCTCAAATTTCAGGGTGCCAAGAATCATTCGTATGCTTTTGGCAAATACAGCCGACTGACGATGTCGGCGTATCTGGTGACCATTTACTTTGATAAACAGCGCAAAGTCGGCGGTTTTCTCATCGAGCCGCGTCAGCCTTATAAAACTGTCGCTCCGGGGGCCCGGGAGTTCTTTCTCGACACATTTTTGAAGGGGGCGGACATGTCTAAGTTCGCCGTCAAAATGTCGAGCGATCGGCTGGAGGTGACTTACGCTCCCTGATTATCGGTTTTTGTAGTCTCTTCAGGGGCGATAGCCGTGGGTATCTGTGGCAGCGGAGTGGGCGGAATGTGTGCCGGACGGATACCCATGTAGCTCAGCAGTTCGTCGCGGTGTTCCCACATTGTCCAGATCGACATGGTAGCTACAACATACAGGTAATTTATTTCGTCAGGCCTTATCGCCAGAACCCAGGCAATAGAAAGCAACGGCATGGCGCCGGCGGCGCTCAGCGCTCCCGGCTTGCTCGAGAGGCCCCAGAACGCAAGCCAGAAACCGAGAAGCGAGGCAAAGACCGCCGGAACCGGCAACAGAGTGATCATCACCCCGAAGGTCGGTGCGAGACCACGTCCGCCCTTGAAGCCGAGAAACAGGCTGTTGCAATGACCAAACACCGTTAAAAAGCCGCCAAGGCTGACTGGCCACCAGTATTGATAAGGGTTGTCACCGAGAAAATAAACCGCCAGCGGGAAAACCGTGATGAAGCCCTTGAGGCCATCGAGCAGGCATATCAGAATGCCGGTCGGAATCCCGAGAGTGTCGAACATTTCGCCAGGCGGGCGGGTGTTCCGACTGCCCGGCTGCAGCAGAGTTTTTCCGGTTTTCAGGCGCGCTACGACCTCGCCGATTGGCAGACTGCCGATCAGAAAACAGGCGGCAAAATAGTACAGGAGATGTTGCATTTATTTTCCGTCAGGCCTTTTCAACCATGTTGATACATTTTTTCGGACATTTTTCAGCGCACAGGCCACAACCGACACATTTATCAGCGATGATCGAGTGCTTTTCCTTGGGGGTTCCGCCATTTACCGCAGAGAATTTGCAGACCTTGTGGCAGATGGTGCAGCCAATACAGGCATCCTGGTCGATCAGAGCTACACGGCCCTTGAACTGAGGTTTATCTTCCATGATGATTGTCTTCTGGGGGCACTTTGCGACGCAGGCACCGCAGCCGACACATTTTTCATAGTCGATATGGGCGAGATTGTTGTCAACCTTGATGGCGTCGTAAGCGCAGACCTTGACGCACAGACCGCAGCCGATGCAGCCTACTTTGCAGACTTTGCGGGTATCGGCACCCCTTTCCACAGAGTTGCATTTGACATGAACTACCTTTTCCTTGTCGACGAGTTCTATGATCTGCTTCGGGCAGGCGAGAATACAGCGACCGCAGGCGGTGCATTTGTCTTCGTCAACTATCGGAAGATGCTGTGGCCCGATTTTTATTGCATCAAAGGGGCAGGCAGCGACACATGAGCCAAGACCCATGCAGCGGTGCGGGCAGAGCCATGGGCCGTTCTGCAGAAGCACCGCGGCCTGGCAGTTCGGAACGCCCATATATTCGAACTTTTTGTATTCAGCAGAGTCGAGACCGTTGCATTTGATGAGGGCGGCTTTAACTACCGGCTTTTTAACCACTTCACCTGGTTTGCGCAGGCCAAGCAGTTCTTCGATTTTGATACGGTTCAGAGATGAGATAACCGGGCAGGT
>CAZFUG010000374.1:0-4042 GCA_964522035.1 uncultured bacterium | reverse complement strand
CACATCAAGGGGAATATTGACCGCGCTGGCAACGTGCCCTTCCGCAAATTCGCCGGGCGAACGCACGTCGACAATCAGGGCACCGGCAGCGACAAGTTCGCGTGCCTTCGCCGGGCTGACCTGCCCCAGCTTTTTCAGCACGAAAAAGATGATTATCGCCGCAATTATTATCAGCTGTGTAGAGTCCATAAATGCACATCTCCAGATGAGTAAGTCAAAGTATTACAAATAATTTAGCACAGCCCCGCACAAAAAAGCAATATCCCCCTGAGTTTTGCATTACAAACGCATTAAACTTCTGGATTCCGGTCCTACGCGGAATTACGATATTTATATCCGTAATTTCAGCGCCGGCGGCAATCTTGTTCTGCTCGGCATGCGTTCACGTCAGTGCGCCTGCCCTGCTGCGTTCTGCATCAGAGAGATATTGCTGCGATCTTTATAAATGGCTTAGAACATGCCGGAATTGACGTTGTCGATTTCGACCGCTTCATCTTCAACGCGCTTCGAATCTTCGAGGTCTTTGTAAACCGCAAAAATACCCTTGCGGCCGTCCATGAGAACGCCGAGCTTGCAATCTAGGCGGGTATGAGTGAAATATTTGAGTTTTTCGGCGACCGGCTGACTGCGCAGCCAGTTCCAGTCGATGAAACCTTCGCCCGAATCCTGTCTGACCGAGAAATACCCGATGTTCATCGTCGTGACATTATGGAAAAAGTGCGACCCCATAGAAGCATCGACTCTGAACCCTTCAAGCGAATACTCGACAATAACCTTCGCATATGAAGCCTGCGGCCAGGTTATCGGAATGCCGAGCCAGCGGTCACGCGTGCCCCAGCGGCCAGGGCCGAGCAGAATGTAGCGACGGCCGCTTTCCCTGAGTTTGACATTCAGCGTCTGAACTTCGAGCGCCATTTCTTCGGTGCACGACTTGTCGAATACGTCAGGGTCGATCCAGATCACGTCGGCGATCTCTTCGATGCGGCCGTTACCCATGCCGTTGTCGGCATACAGCATCAGCTGGTCACGTTTGATCTCTGCTTTGTTGATGCTCAGTTCATCGGAATCTCGCAACATGTGCTTGAGCTGCAGAAGGTAGAAAACCGGGTTTTCAGAGCCTTCGTTGTCGACATCGACCGCGAATTCTATTTCTACCGGAGCTTCGAGCGCTTCATTCGAGACATTAAGGATGTGCTTGATCGCCCGTGCGAGCGGGTAAGTCTCGAACTGCAGAATGTTCGCGAAATTGATTACCCGTGGGCCACGGCTCATCATGCCGGGGTCAAGGCGGCCATCTTCGAAATTCCAGGTGGATACGACATCTGCCAGAGTACCATCTTCTTCTGCCGCTTTAAGATCGAGCTTGATCAGCGTCGCATCTTCGCCGGCAAACAGGTTGACGGTGTTTTTTTCCATGTCGAGAGCCAGAAAGTTGCGCTGCGAGTTCTTTACCAGCTCTTCAGGGGTAAGAATTTCGAGCTTCGGGTAAGTCGGGCAGAACCTGAAAGATGGCCCGCCGCCGACGACCTGGCGCCCGAGACCGAGAACCAGCATACCGACACCGTCTTCTGGCGCAATGTAAGAAAACGGGTAGTAGTTGTAAGACTGCCCCACCCCGCTGATCAACGGATAAAAGCGGGTTCCGTAGCGACGGCCGACGATCTGCTGAACGACGACCGCCATTTTTTCTTCTTCGATATTGTACTGAATCGCGTCGTAGTATTCGCGCGCTTCATTCGAATAGACCGAGGCGTAAACCAGCTTGATTGCCTCTTCGAGCTGCTTGAGCCGCACTTCCGGGTCGGGGTGGTTGTTCGGAATGAAAAACGTCTCGTACAGCCCCGACATCGAGTGCGAAACCGCGTCTTCAAGAACCCCTGAAGAACGCACCGCCAGCGGGTATGTGACCTTCTGCAGCACGATGCGCAGGCGGTTGAGAATCTTTTCAGACAGGCGGCTGTCAAGAAAGCGCTTCTTCAGGTTGTCGTAATTTGTCTCTGATATGACAAAGTCGGCCAGATCATTGGTGGTGATAAAATTGGTGAACTCGTCGACGCCGATGATAAAGGTTTCGGGTATTCTGATGACGATATCCGGCACACTTTCCAGCATCGATGAATTGTAAAGCAGATAATTCATGAACGCGATGCCGCGCCCCTTGCCGCCAATCGCCCCTTCGGCCAGTTTGCTGATATGATGCCGGTTCTCGCCGATAAACGATTTATCGAACGAAATGACCTTGCCGCGGGTCTTCATTCTGAAAACCCAGTTGCCCATGTTGATCAGAAAGTCGCGCAGCGATTCGACCTCGTCGAATTCGTTGACGTGAATGCGCGAAACGACCTTGGCGGTCTGCACTTCACCGCGCGCCAGCAGCCAGGTCGAAAAATGGTTGCGGCTGGCATGGAACTCGATCGACTCGGCAGGCACGATGCGCAGACAGTTGCGAAAATCGGCCATGGTTCTCGCACGCGTTATTTCCTGACCCTGAGCGTTTCTGAAGACGAAATCGCCGAAGCCGAGGTTGCGATAAAAGAACTTAGACAGCCTTTTGGAAAGGAACTGCGATTCTTTGTGCACAAACGAGGCCCCGAGACGGTTGGCAGCGCTTTCAATGTTCGCTTCAGAAGACTGCAGAAGAATCGGCAGGTCGGGCTGCAGTTCTTTGAGTGCTTTTGCGAGCTTGAGACCTGCCTGGTCGTCGAGAACCCCGTCTTTCTTGTATTTAACGTCTGATATGACGCAGAGCAGGTAGTCTTTGAAATATTCGAACTGCTCCATTGCTTCTTCGTAGTTGGTGGCCAGAATGATTTTAGGGCGGCAGCGCATGCGCAGAACTTTTTTGGTTTCTTCCTGCAGCTCTTCTTCGACTAGCTTGGTTGTCTGGCGGATCAGTTCAGAATAGAGATGCGGCAGATAACGTGAATAATAGCGGACCGAATCTTCAACGAGCAGAATGATGCGCACCTGAGCGATCTGCGTGTCTTTGTCGGCATTGAGACGGTCTTCGATGTATTTGATCATCGCCAGGAAGATTTCAGAGGCACCGTTCCAGACGAAGACGTTGTCGTATTGTTCCCAGAGGTCGCTGCCGCTGTCGGCGGCAACCAGATCGGTATTATCGTTGAGAAGCAGAAGAATCGGCAGCTTTGGCCACTGCTTCTTGATCTTCGAGCCGGCATTGATCGTGTCGGTTTTACGCAGACGGCTGATCACCACGACGAGATCGAACTCTTTTTTCTGCAGCATGTCGAGCGCTTCATCAGCAGAGGTGACGCTGGTGATACGCGGAGCGCTGGTAAGATTCAGGTTGAAATATTCCCCGAATATCTTTTCAGCGAGCAGGCCGTCCTGTTCGAGAGAGAAAGCATCATATACGGTCGCGACCAGCAGCAGTTCGCGAACCTTGAAACGCATCAGATCATGGAAAATTTCGCTGTCTGATTTATACTTTTTAAAGACCTGCATCAATTCTTCTTTTGGCATCGTGACTCCGGGTATGTCTCGAAGATTTTGCAGAATTATATCAGAAAAAATAGCCGGCTGTGCCTCTTGCGGAATTTTTTTTATCTGTTAAAATAGAAAAGAAAATTTGCTAAGGGAGTTAACAATGCTTAAAAGATTAATCGCTGTATTTGTTCTGCTGGCATTTGTATTCAGTTTCAACGCCGCTTTCGCAACTGAAGCTGACCGGCCGGTAATCAAAGATCTGTCAAAAGCATACGAAGTCTGGAAAAATCAGGGCATCAAATTTGTTGCCCGCGACGAAAACGGCAAATTTGTCACCTGGAACGTCGGCAAACTCGAATCATGGGGCACCAAATCAAAATGGGTTGTCAGAGACCCCAAAGGCCGCCTGCTCACCCACGCCAACGGCAACATCGAAAACTGGAAAAACGGCCAGACCCGCCTGGTTCTTCGTGACCCCAAAGGCCGCATTCTTACTCACGTAAGCATCGACATCACCGATAAAGCCGGTTTTGCCGCCACCGTCGTCGGTCTGCGCCGCCTCGAAAACGACAAGTTCCTGGCTTTCGTTCAG
>CAZFUG010000373.1:0-4047 GCA_964522035.1 uncultured bacterium | reverse complement strand
AACTTTGGCTCTGGTGGTTCTGGCGTCGCCGGTTTCAGCGGTAAGAATCGAGCCGACGCCGCTATCTTCGTCGGCTTTTTCTTCTTCGTCGACAATGCCGGCAGCGCGCCGTTCGGCTTCGGCCTTTTCTTTGGCGACCGCTGCGGCTTTGATTTCAACATCATAAGCCTGCTGCGTCTCATTGATCAGCTCTTCAGGCGTTGAAATATGATTCAGCGCTATCGCCAGCTTTTCGGCGAGCTGCTGCACAACACGCTGCTGCTCTACCCGCAGCGAAGTTCGCGAGGTCTGAGCAATTTTATAGACCGAAGCAAGCAGTTCGCGGTCGGGGTTGGCTGAGAGCACGACGCCGAGTTTCTCGATAATTTCGACGGAAGTTTCTTTGGCCAGGGCATCGAGAAGCGGCTGTCTGACTATATTGAAGTCAACGAGCATCGCAGTTGAAACGGCCAGCGAACGTTGTTTGGCATTGGCCGAGCCGATCATGCTCGTCAGCAGACTTTTGATTCTGTCGCGGTCGATGCCAACAAATACACGGGTCGCGGTCATACGTATCTTGCCGTTCTTTTCCTGCATGAACTGCGGCAGATAGAGGCAGAGAAATTCAGCATCTAGAGTCGAAAGAGCTTTGATGCAGGCGCAGACGATATCTGCATTGTCACTTTTAACAAGTTTTTTGATGCGTTCAGTATCGTTACCGGCCTGACCGAATCTGCCAAACAGGTTGATAATGGCTGCCAGCTCTTTGTTCTGCGCTGAACCAAGCAATTCGAGCAATCTGGGTTTATTTTCGTTGAAGAATTTGGCATTCGCCCTTGCCAGCAGCTGAATTTTTTCCTGTTCAGACAGGTTGTCATAATTATCAAATTCAACTTCAGGAGCTTTTGGCGGAGCGGCGACCGGAAGTTCTGTCGGTTTTTCAGTCGCCTTTTCAGCAGGCTTGCCGACAGTTTTTTCAGCGGGTCCCGCTTCGACTCCGGCAGGTCTGTCATTCATCGTTATGGTAACCGGCGCAAGTTCTGCCGGCGGAGCCAGATCGAAATCATCAAGACCGGGAAGAATCGCCTCTTCACCATCATCACCGGAAAGTTTGCAGGTTTCTTTCAGCAGACTGAGTTCTTCGCGGCGCACCCTTTCCTTGAGCTGGTTCAGGTAGTCCTGCACTGAACCTTCGATAAGTTTTTTATCAGAAAGGGCCCTGACGATGCCGAGCAGAATGCCCTTGACGAGGCTTTGATGCTGGCCGTCGAGCGAGCGGTTGACCCAGAATATTCTGAACGGCAGTTCGGGGTGGGCGTTATTTTTAAGAATCTGACTGACGCGCATCAGAACCGAAGGATTGGTAACCTGAGTCAAAAGTCTGATCAGGTGAGGTTCGATTTCAGGGTAGGGGAAGAACGCGGCATGGTGCAGCGCCAGAACGACGTCTGACTCATTTTCGGAGAACATCAGCTTGACGAGATGCTTGAGTGCTTCGGCGCGGTTCCAGCGGTAGAAAGCCTGAATAGCCTGGGCCTTGATGACATTCTGTGGTGAATCGAGAAGCGGAATGATGATTCCCTGCAGATTGACCGGGTCGAGCTTTTCGAGAGCGGCCAGAGCTGCGGTGATGACCGTCGGGTTCGGGTGGCGGGTAAGGTCGATCAGAGCCGGGGAATCTTCGATACTGCCATGTTTCTTGAAAAACTGGCAGAAATTGGGCAGGATTTCTTCAGGAAAATTCTGCCAGCCGGCCTGGCGAAAATAATCGGCGGCCAGAAAGGCTTCGGCTGCCTCAATCGATGTGACACCGAGCGCGAGATCGTCGAGGCGTGTCTGATCCTGCAGGAGCTTTTCAAGACCGGAAAGGGCGACCTTGAACTGTGTACCCTTGATTTTAAAAACCGCGAGCCGCAGAGATTTTTTCAGCTGAAACGAAAGAACCGGGTCTTTGACTTCGTCAAAGGCCTTTTTCAGCAGTTCAGCCTCGCTGCGTGCCGGAACCCGGCCGTCGATCTCTTCGAGACAGCCGAGAACCATGGTACCATTGCCACTGGTCAGTGCCGAATACAGTTCGTGTGCGCCAAATTCAGAATTCGATATTGCCAAGCGTTGATCCCCATCTGGTGATTTAAAACATTTTAGCGCCAATCAGGCCAAAATAAAAGAGCAAACTAAAAATTCATTACGCCGCCGGCCCCAAGAACCGGGTCGGGGTCGTTGAGATTGTAAGCCGAAATTTCGATGCCATAGCGTTCCCCCGAGAACCGAAAACCTCCATGAAAACGGTATCTTACCGTGTCTTCACTCATCATTTCTCGATAATGACCGATTTTCCATTCAGCAATAGCTGAAAAGCCACTGCGCATAGCCCATTCGATGCCGAGGGTGCCGGTGTAAATATCGTTGCGGTCGACATCGCGCCGACTGCCGTCAGAAAAAACAATTTTCTGTTTACCTGCAAAAGCGGCAGAAAGATTGAGGTAACCGGTCATATTTGCCGACAGCGTATCGGCGAAAGTAGCGTAGACGTTGCGCAGGCTCTCGATCTGCTCGATATCGGCAAGCATGCTTTCGAAGGTGTTCATTGGAGTGTAATTAAAACCATAACAGAAATCTGCTTCGCCTTCTTTCGGCGTGATTTTGACGCCAATGCCGGTGTGTCTGGCTGAACCAGAAAGTTCCGGTATCGAAACCCGGTCATAACTGAGATAAGAGAGCGAAAGTTCGATTTCCTCGTCGTATTTCCAGTGGCCTGATAAAATTGTTTCATCCTTTTCAAGGTCGATTGCCCGGCCCTCAAAACTGGCATTGCCCCTTGCCTGATTCACTTTGCAGCCGAAGCCGTAAACACCTGATCGCGAATCTGGAGTCGGCAAGGTCAACAGACCGCTTGAACCGGAAAGAGTAACGCCGCCAGGTTGCCCGAGCGCCGCCAGCAGACCCGGGCAAAGAAAAACCAGCAGCAGGGCAGCGAGCCAGGAAAATTTTTCCCCGGCACTTTTTGGAGCAAAGGCTGTTCTGGGCGCATCTGCCATATTCAAAACGCTAATCGACAGCTGCCACAGTTTTTTTAACGCCTGTTCTCAGTGTATATATTTTCACATTTATCATTGGTACCCGCCTGGGATTCGCCGATATATAGAGAAGAGACTCTCTCTGGAGGTTGTCGGTGAAACTTAATTTCAGCCTGAAACTGCTCGCAGTGTTTTTTGCGACGGCTTTTATATTTTTACATCTGGTCGGGTGCCGCGAGGGAAGCGGCAGTTCGTCGCTTGGTCTCGTGGTCGGGCCTACTCAGTCGGCGGTTGCGCCTACCGGGTATGCTTTCGAGGGTCTGATTAAAAACAGTGACCCGAACCAGAGTCTGGGCAATATTCCCGTCGCTCTTTTCAATTCAGCCGGGCAGAAGGTTGCCGAAACACGCACAACCATCGAGGGCAAATTTTACTTTTTTGGCCAGCTGCCTGATTTTTATCAGGTAAAAATCGATGAAAAGGGCACGATTATTGATCCGGCAAGCTATTTTATGCGACTGCTGCCTGACGGCAAGACTTCGCCCGAAAAACTTGAAATCAGCACAGCCGGCAAATCTGGCGTCGGCCAGGTTACCACCTATGCCATCAAGGGTGCTCTGCGCGACAAATCGACACCGGAAAAGGGCGCCGCATTCGTTCTCGTCGAGCTGTTCAAAAACGAACAGCTGCTGCAGATTCAGCAGGCCACTAAAGACGGTGAATTCTATTTTTCAGGCCTGGCGACCGGCACCTACAGATTTACGCTGGCACGCGGATCTGACCAGTATATGATTCGCGACGATGTTATTTTTGAGCTGCAGGCCGGCGGCGTGGTCGTGCCACCGATCAGCATTCTGCTGCTCGAACCCAAAACTGAAGGAACGCAGGGCAAACAGATAACCGGCCAGTTGGTTAACGAAAACAACAGCCTTTCTGTCGGAAATATCCGCGTCGTTCTGCGCCGTGGCGGAGTTTTTCTTGACGAAACCTATACCACTGCCGAGGGCCGGTTTTTCTTTTTCGACCGCACCCCTGATTTTTACGAAATTCA
>CAZFUG010000372.1:0-4075 GCA_964522035.1 uncultured bacterium | reverse complement strand
GGCAGCATGGGTTCTCGGGCAAGATGGTTCTGTACCGCATAGCGGAATTCATTGATATTGTCGCGAAGCACTTTTGAATCATTTGCCGGAACGAATTTTTCGAGGTGCGAGCAGAGTGCCGAGGCTTCTTCCGGCTTTACCAGCAGGCTGAGGTTCATCAGATCGGTTGGTGACCAGGCTCTGGCACTGAGAAAATACTGAAAAGCCTCGGTGGCAAGGGTGACTTTCAGACGTGCAGCGACAAAACAGGCAATCGAGCCGCGGGGCCCGGTTTCGTAGACGAAGGGCAGCAGGTTGTCTTTCAATTCGGCCTGAGAGAATTTGCTCATCAGCCTGATAAAATTGTCTGATGGCAGGCGGATCAAGGCAGCTGCGAGAAGACTTTTGAGCAGGCTGTCACGCTTTGCACCGGTGAAAGCAGAAGCCAGTATATAAACCATCGCCGTTTCGGGTCCGAGCTGGGTAACGGCATTTTCTGCGACTGGCGCCAGGCTGATTGCCCCGGCTTTGACGATCTGCCATGAGGGGCGCTTTTCCAGAATGCCAGGCTCGTTTAAAAGAGCGGCAGCCCTTCTGGTAAATTCGTCAAACTGCGCTTTCATCTTGATAAACCTGACTTTGCAAAATTCTTTCGGTCTGGACTGGTATCTATTTTGTCATTTTAAAACAAATCTGCTGGTTTTTCCAGCCCGCAAAAGGCAAAAGAGGCCAAACCGGCAGAAATAAACCTTTTTGTATCAGGAAATGACTCCCGTTCTCTGTTTTAACGGCGCGGATCGCGGTAGAAGACGGGTGGTCAGAAAATAATTGTGCTATAATCTGAAAAAATGCGCCGGAGGCGATTGCCATGTCATGGGTCATACTTTTTATCGCAGGGATTTTCGAAGTTCTCTGGGCAACCGGTCTGAAATATTCTGATGGGTTTACCAGGCTCTGGCCCTCGGTTTTTACGTTAATTACACTGGTCTTGAGCTTTGTGCTGCTGTCGGTGGCGATGAAAGACCTGCCGGTCAGTATTGCCTACCCGGTCTGGACCGGAGTCGGCGCCATCGGCACCGTCATTACCGGCGTTGTGCTGTTGAACGAGCCTTTCGATGTTTATCGCCTGGCATGCATAACCATGATCATCACCGGAATAACCGGCCTGCGCCTGCTGAACTGAGACGGTCACTCGTTTCCTGAGTCGGCTTAGAGGCTCAGCAGACCGCGGTCGGCGGTTGCAGCAGGCTGTGTATTTCGGCTTTGATGGCGGCAGCGTCGAAATCTTCGCCCTGCACGAAAACGCCGGTTTCGTCGCTTTCGTAGATCAGTTCGGATGGTAACACCCGCTCTTCACCGGCGCCTTCAATGAATGACCAGCGGCGGCCGATACGGCGGCAGACCCAGATGCGCACGCCGTATTTTCTGGCCAGCCGTTCGAGATCAAATGTAGAGATCGCGTTCGCCATTGCTGATCCTTTCGTAGTAGCTCATGGTGAGGTCGTAAAGCTTCTTTGAGAAGACAGTCGGCGTCTTTTTGCGCACTTCTTCAATCTCTTTGCGTATAACCGCTTCACCGAGCTTTTTCGTTTCTTCGCTGGCAAAGTCGTCGAGCCATTCGCGGTAGGTGAGAATGGCGTTGAGTTTGCAGAAATGCTTTTCGTGCCCCTTTTTCAGCAGGTCCATGATCTGGTCGCCGGTGCGGCCGCAGCGGTAGCCGGCGGTGCAGAAAGAGGTGATGACGCCGCGTTTCGCAAGGTCGCGGATCAGTTCTTCGAGTGAGCGGGTGTCGCCGAGCATGAACTGCTGTTCGTCGATGTCCTGTTTGCCGGTATTCTTCGAATAGCCGCCGATACCTATGTTGGTCGAGGCGTCGGTCTGGGTGCAGCCGCAGAACATGACGTCGTCGCGGACTTCCTGGCGTTCGCGGGCGGTGATGATCATGCCGGTATATGGCACGGCGAGTCTGATCAGGGTAACGAGTTTTTTGAAATCTTCGTCAGAGACGAGGTATTTGTTATAAGTCGGGTCGGTGGGCAGCGGTGAGCCGCTCGCCGGGTTGATGCGCGGGAAAGAGATGGTGTGCGGGCCGACGCCGAAGCGGGTTTCGAGTTCGATGGCGTGATAGAGCAGGCCCATGACTTCGAAGCGCCAGTCGTAGAGACCGAACAGGCAGCCGATGGCGACGTCGTCGATGCCGGCTTCATAGGCGCGGTGGTGCACATAGAGGCGCCAGGGGTAGTTGCCCTTGATGGTGTTGGCGGGGTGCAGCTTTTTGTAGGTATCGTGGTGGTAGGTTTCCTGGAAAACCTGATAGGTGCCGATGCCGACCTCCTGAAGTTTGCGCAGATCGGCGACGCTGAAGGGTGCGGCGTTGACATTGACGCGTCTGATTTCGCTGTGGCCTTTGCGCGTTTTAACGCTGACCGAATAAATGGTTTTGATGCTTTCGGCGATGAAATCGGCGTCAGTTTCGGGATGTTCGCCGTAAACGGCGATGACGCGCTTGTGGCCGATGCGGCCGGCGATGGCTTCGGCTTCGTCGCGCACCTGAGCGAGGCTGAGTTTGGTGCGCTTTTCCTTGTCGTTGTCGGCACGGAAGCCGCAGTAGAGGCAGTTATTAACGCAGAAATTTCCACAGTAGATCGGGGCGAAAGTGATGATGCGGTTATCGTAGATTTTGTGTTTAACTTTCGCGGCCATTTCGTACATTTCCTGCCAGAGTTCGGGGTCGCGCACTTTCATGAGGGTGGCGAGCTCGGTCGGGTCGAGGGTCTGCACGTTAAATGATTTGGCGAGAATTTCGCGCACGCGCTCGGGGGAAGGCTCGACGCTGTCGTTGATCTGCTGCCAGATTTTGTCGTCATCGATAAAGTCTTTGCCGTTGACGAGATACTTTTCGTATTCTTCTGGTTTGATGACGTTGTTGACCCAGGCCGAAGTCGAGAGTTTGTCGTTAACCACGTGCATTAGAGGCCCCCTTGATGCTATACGCGAGTCAGGACCGCCTTGACGCTGACATCAGGAAGCTGGCCGATACGGCCGGTCATGGCACCGATTTCGTCATTGGTTCCGTCAACGATGAGCGAGATTACCGAGACACCGCGTTCTTTGTAGGGAATGCCCATGCGGCCGACCAGCAGGCTCGAAAACTGGTGAAGAATGTCATTGAACTCATGTACCGCCTTGTCGGGGCTTTTGAGAATGACCGCCACCACGCCGAGCCGGCGCTCGTTAATGTTAGAACCAGACGAAGAAGCCACTAGCTTATCTCCTCGATGTCAGGCATGCGCCCTTCAACTCAGAAATGTTGTGAAAGCGAAAAGTTTCACAATGGATGTTTATATTATACCTTTTTTATGGCAAATTGCAACCCTGTTTTTTATTCAACCCCGGCAATTTTTATATTCAGTTTCCAGGCCGGGTTTAACCCGGGAAGGCATTAACAATTGTACCATCAATTATTTAAATTTTTGAAGTCTGGACAACGCCATTAGTAAGCAGACACAGATGTTAGTTTTATAAATTTCATTTTGAATTTTCTTCTAATTCCAATGCCTTGTGAACTTTGCCGGGAGATTCATAATTGGTAAAAGAATAAACCATATTGTTAAGGTCGTCTTGAATTGATTTGACTGATTCTGCTGGATTTGATTCAAATGCATACTCGACAACATACTTCATCTCAGTCATAGTGCCAATGATGCGCCTGTTGTTTGAACGATAAAGTTGAATTTGGCTTTTGGGCTTAGGTTCCAACAAAGCAACGAGGTCCTCAAAAGTTACAAACGCAGAAATCAAGTGAGTAAAACAAGTTTTTTCATTTGTTATCATGAAAAGTTCATATTGTTGAAGATAATCTAATCTCCAACAATAGATGTCTGGCTCATATTCGTCTAATTTTGCAATTATTGTCAATTTAAGCTTTTTCGCAGCCTTTGTCGAAACCATGATTTTCATATTGATTTCCTGTTCATTTTTCTGGCTCGATTTAAATGTTAGATGGCTTTTATTAATTTTTCTCGTTTTTCCATGGGTTGAACAATGGAATATTACATCCCTGGAAATCGCTTTCATTCATTGTTACTAGAATCAA
>CAZFUG010000371.1:0-4109 GCA_964522035.1 uncultured bacterium | reverse complement strand
AGGATTACCTCGCAAAAGTCCTTGGTATCTGAATAAGGTTTGCGTTTGCCCTGCCATTTTTCAAACCGGGTGCGGCAACTTCTGGGTTTATCCTTGTTGAATCTGGTCAGGTCGAGATAATGCAACTCCAGGGTTTTGTCGAGCTTAAGGGTGCCTTCCTGGTTGATGAAGTTAAAAATTTCCTGAATCCGTTCTGATCGCTTGAAAAGATTGAAACCCAGAATCGAAATGGCGGTCACCGACTGCAGGTTGCGGTAGTGCTGCCCAGATTTCAGCTGGCGGCTGTAAACTTTTGTCAGGTAGTATATCGATCGCTGCACAAAGCTTCGGTCGCGCAGCACCTGCAATTCGACGATATATATTCTTCCCTGGTGATCCAGAACCTTGACGTCGACAACCGAGAGTTTTTCATCTTTGAATTCCTTTTCATTGAACGGGTTGAGAATCGTTACTTCTCTTATTTTTCTGCCACGTTCAAGGTGAAGAAGGGCGTTCAAAAGGCAAATGGTGAATTTCGAATTCTTTTCCTGCCCGAATATCCATTTAAAAACAAAGTCGTTCAGAAACGAATAAATCCTGGGCTCGCCCTTCGATACTGCTTTTGTGTTCGGTTTCGCCATATTTTTCCTCCGCTGATTTTTGCGGGCCTTAAAAACAGGTCCTGCAGGTAAATCAAATTCAGAAGGAAAAAGGGAAAAACTTTTTTCAGTTTTTTGAAAAAATCCACAGGCGATGCCACACCATTCTCCAGCAAAAACATAAGCCATTTATCAATGGCTGACAGCTGTTAAAATCGAGAATCTGGAAGGCCTGGAGTTATTTTCCGACTTCTTCGGCGGCGAGGGCTTCGAGTTCGCGCAGTTTTTTCAGGCTGGCGGGCTGGGTGGCGATGCGCAGCGAGTTGATGATTTCCTTGTAGGCTTCGAGGTTTTCACGGGCTGTCGGGCCGGGAGTTTCGGGGTCGCCGAGGCCTCTGACGAGCCTGGTGCTGAGGTTATTCGGCAGGTCGCGCACTTTCAGCAAGTCTTTGAGATTCTGCATGGCTTCGAGCAGCAGAATTGATTTTCCGGATTCGAGAATTGCGAGAGTACGGTAGGCAACTGCGACATTATCTTTGCGGTTTTCGGTTTCGTCGATGATGATCTGCCATTTTTCTTTCCGGGAAAGGGCTTCCCAGCGGGCGATCTCATCGGCCGGGTCGATTTCAGCGTTGCCCGGCAGAGCGTCCGCATCGCGGCTGATTGGGGGCGTGCCCCTGAAAGAATCGATGAACCGCGAAACCTGGCCGGTATGCCACTCGACCAGGAAGATGCTTCCCCCGATGATGAGGCCATAGAGGTAGAGATATTTCAGAAAATTTTTCAATTGCATCCATGAAATTATAGCACTGCCGGCCATAATTTATCTTGTCTTTCCGAGAAACATCATGGCGAGGAATGCGAAAAACATGAAGGTCAGAAAGTTGTCGGCGAGCAGAATTGGCGAGATAAAAACGATGATCACCAGCGTCACCAGGCAGCCCGAAGCATTGCCCGAACTTTTCGGAAAGAGCATGCAGAAAGCGATCAGGCCCAGAAACGGCAGGAAGTTCTGCCAGAGGTCGATAGCCAGAACCATGATTGCGAGAAACAGGCCGCCACCCACAAATACGGCAGTGGGGCCGCCCTGCTGTATGCCCGGCCCGAAACCGGTAAATATCGACACCAGCACCAGCAGCAGGAAAACTCTTATGACAAAATCGCCAAAATTCCCTTCAGAATCCCGCCCGGCGCCGCGATTTGGGGAAACCGCCGCCGTGCCCAAAGATATCATTTATTGCCAGAATTTGTAGCTCATAATAGTTGAACCCCGGCCTGTTCTGATTTACAATCACGGCATGGCACCAATCTTTTACCGAAAACTGGTTAGAGACCGGATTCCTGAAATTATCGAGGATGAAGGCAAAAAAGCTGTAAAAACTACCCTGCAAAAGGCAGAGCGCGAATATTTTCTGCGCCTTAAGCTGCTTGAAGAAGCTCACGAACTTTTCAAGGCAAAAGACAGCGACGAATTCGCCAAAGAAGCAGCCGATGTGCTTGAGGTCATTATGGCACTTGCTGACCATCATTCAGTGCCAATGGCAAGGGTCGAAGAAACCAGAATAAAAAGAGCCAAAGCCCGTGGCGCGTTCAAAGACAATGTTTATCTGCATGCCGTCTACACAGCCGAAGAGCCGTTTCCTGACAGCGATTCCGGAAGAGGTTTTCTGCTGAACCCCTTTGTGGTTTCGAACTCAAGTAAGCCAACAATAATTGAAGTTCTCAGGCAGGAACTTGCAGAAAGTGTCGAATGCCATATTGCCAGTGCCTTTCTGACGAGAGCCTTGATAAACATGCTGAAACGGCCAATCGAAGAATTCCTTGCACGGGGCGGAAAGTTGTCTCTGCTCACGTCTATAATGAATGACTTCAACAATCCCGACGATCTGCTGCATATCAGGGAAACCCACCCAGACCTGCAGCTTAAAGTTTTCTATCCATGCGAAAGTATGGCTGAACCCGGCTTCAACAGGGCACCGCCACCTTTTCACCTGAAATGCTTTCTTTTCACCAAACAGGATGCCAGAAACTCCCTGATTATCGGTTCCTCAAATATGACCGCCGGCGGCCTGCTGAATAACGAAGAATGGAATTTTTTCTCTAATTCAGAGGTTAACCTGCCTTTCAACATTAATAATGATGAAAGGTCGGTTTTTCAGGTCGCACAACAGAATTACCAGAATTACTGGGAAAACTCTTCGGTAGAACCCGGCGATGAATTTATTGCATTCTACCGCCAAAGATTTGAGCGTCAGAGCAAAATCAGGCTTGAAATGCAGCAGGCAACAGCTGAAGAAGAAAAAACCTCACTCACCAGCCGGCCGAAACCACGCCCCAGCCAGCGCGAAGCACTCGCAAGTCTAGCCGAACGCCGCAGTAATGGTGTAAAAAGAACTGCCGTCATAGCTGCTACCGGCCTAGGAAAAACACACCTTGCCGCCTTCGATTTTCTGCAGAGCGGCTATAAATCGGTTCTTTTTCTGGTTCATCGGGCCAGTATTCTCATTAAGGCCCGTGAAACATTCAGACAGGTGATGGGTGACAATTCTTTCGGGGAGCTTTTAACCGGAGAAACACCGGTTTCAGAAAGAAAAATGATCGCCGCTACCGCCAGAGGGGTTTTTGCAATGGTTCAAACCCTTTCGCAGCAGAGCATGCTTGAACTTTTTTCAAAACAGCATTTTGACTACATAGTTTTCGACGAGTTTCACCACGGCTATGCGCCAACCTACAAAAGAGTTCTAGAACATTACGACAGCAGGTTTATCCTTCGCCTGACAGCAACCCCGGAACGTCTCGATGGTCGCGATGTGCTTGAATTGTGCGATTATGACATTGCTTACGAAATGCGTCTTTTCAACGCCATTGACCAGCAATGGCTGACTCCTTTTCAGTATTATGCGATTTATGACCCGACTGATTACAATCAGATCCGCTGGACCGGTACTGGCTACGATGAGCAGCAACTGGAGACAGCCCTCAGTAACGATACCAGAGCGGACATTATCATCAACAATCTGAAAACCTACCTTCCGGCCTTTGGCAGAAGAATCAGGGCGCTGGCTTTCTGTTCCAACAAGGGGCACGCTCGATACATGACCGAGGCTTTCAAAAAAGCCGGACTGGCTGCGGAATGCCTGCTCGGAGAATCCAGCGATGCAGAGCGAGAAAAAGCAATTTCGCGCCTGCAGTCAGAAAATGATGAGCTGCAGATAATCTGTTCCGTAGACATTCTTGGTGAGGGAATCGATATTCCGGCTGTCAGTCATATTCTTCTTCTAAGACCGACCGAATCACCGACCGTTGTATTGCAGCAGCTGGGCCGCGGCTTAAGAGTCGTGCCCGGCAAAGACTTCCTGGTGGTTCTTGATTTCGTCGGCAATTTTAAAAACTCATACATTATTCCTTCAATTTTTTCCGGTCACTATTTTTCTGCGGGTGAAGAGCCTCTGAAAGCACCGGTCAGTTTTGTTCTGCCGCAAGGCTGCTTTGCAGATGTAGAAACCAGAGTCACCCGCATCTGGGAAGATG
>CAZFUG010000370.1:0-4187 GCA_964522035.1 uncultured bacterium | reverse complement strand
AAAAGAGCATCAAAGACCAGCTGCTGCTCAAAACCGATATGTTGACCAGGTTGTTTGCAGACCTTGCTCTGAGCGACATCGTTTTTGTCTGCGAAGATCCCTTTGTTTTCGAAGGAACTGCCTTTGCCGTCATGCTCAAAGTTACCAACGAAGCGATGCTGCGCGAAAAACTCGCGATGACCGCCGCCGAATTCTGTGCCGATAACCCCATGATCAGAAAAAGGGTAGAAACGATTGCCGGTCGAGAAATACAGACTTTTGTCTCTGAAGATTTCCGCTTCCGCTCATACCGACTGAAAATTGACGACCAGATGATCATCTGCAATTCACCGGTTCTGATGGAAAAACTTATCGAAACCGCCGAAAAAAAGGTGCCGGCCCTGACCGCCCAGAAAGACCTGCATTATTTCTACGAATACATGCATACAGCTTTTCCGGCCGCCGATCGGGTATTCAGCTTTCTTTCCGATGCGTTCATCAGAAAGCTTATTGGTCCGGCGTTCAAGATCGCCGCGAAGCGTCGTCTTGAATGTGTGCGCAGCGCATTGTTGCAGACTCACGAAGTCACGCTTAACGATAAGCTTAGCAACGACTGCTTTTGTCCGGATGGTGGATTTTACCGGTTCATCGATGGCGAGATCAGATGTTCTGAACATCGTGCTTTTGGTCGAATGAAGCCGCTTTCAGAACACCTGCCGGTCGAGATAACCGCAGCCGAGGCCAGTGGTTATGAGAGATTTGTCAGTCAGTACAATCAGTATTTCAGGCAGTTTTTCGACCCGATCGGCTTTGTTTTTACTACAGAACCAGATTTCAGGGCCCGGCTGCTGATCATGCCGCTTGTTGAAAATGGCGTTTACAGTGAACTGCAGAAAAACCTGCGACATGAACCGATGAGGGCTGGCCCGCAACTCAAGAACGGCATTCTTAAAATAGGCGCCAATCTTAAAATAGAAACCCTGCCAATGCCTGGCTACTGGCAGGGCAGCGCAACTTATGCGAGCCGCCTTGAAATTGCCAGAAGATGTTTGACCGGTTGCGTCTGGGCGCATCTGGCAGACCATCAGCTTCTGTTCCACTGGGATTCAAATCTTCTGGCCCGTGGCGTTCTAGATTCTTTCGGTGGTGGTCGCCCTGGCGAATTTGCCGCTCTCACTCCCGGCATTCTCAGTTTCTTTTCGCCGGTGCTTTTTTCTTTTGAACTGACTGAAAAAGAGCATTACCAGACGATCATCAGCGCGATTCAGCGCGAAATCGAAGAAAGCCGATCCATGAGCGGTTTTCTCAATCCGGAGTTCAGCCTGGAAAAACTCGAAGAGAATGGCGTCAGCATGTATGTGCTTTCGTTCGAGCTTTTTGCTATCAAAAAGACCTATTATCTGACCGAGAAAGATGGCTTTCTTCTCTTTGCCAGCCGCAAAGACCTTCTGTTCGACCTCACAGAAGCTGAAGAAACTGAAAAAGTCGCTCTCAACGGCAACTTCAACCTGTTTTTCTACCCGCAGCATGTGCAGCTGATGCGTTCAGATCTGATAGAATCGCGGGCCCGTTCGCAGCGCAAGGCATGCTGCGAAAATCTCAAAAACCTCAGTTTTGTCAACGCCTTCAAGCCGGAAGAAGTTCTGAAATACTATCAGCTTATATATTCGGCGCTGCCCCTGTGCCCTGCCGGTGGTCAGTATTCGACCAGCATGCCTGCGACCTGCTCTGTGCACGGCAGCATTGCTGATGGCGCCCTCAAAACCGCCCCGGGCTTCTTTGACGGCAGTTCTTGTGTTTCTGTACAGACCTTCATCAGACCCGAAGGTCTTCAGACTGAACTGCTTTTCATGGGCAGATAATTTAGTTTTGCACCTTATTTTGTTATCATGCTGTGAGTATGCTTGCCGGTAAAGCAAAAGCATCGCCCTTAATCAGGAAATGGCGGTTAAACCAGAATGAGTGTTGTGAATCAGTCTGAGAAGCTTGCGTCGATTTCAGAGGCATTTAAATCAGGTAATGCGGCTGATTTAAAAAGGCTACTTCCCGCATGTGCCGATCTCGATTCAGAGCAGTTTGTGCAACTGCTTCTTTACAGAGGGCTGGCGCACCCAGACTCTTCGGTGCAGCAGAAATCTGCCGAAATTCTCGGAAAAAGGCTCTCGACCGTCACTGAGCAGCTTCAGACTCTGCTGCATCACCCGGCTGATTCGATCAGATACTGGTCGCTTTTTCTGCTTGGCCTGGGCGGGCGACTTGAGCCCGAGCATGTGCTCAATATCCTAAAAAACCCTGAAAAAGACGAAATCAAGATGCTGGCGGCCGATCTTGCCGTCAGATTGAAGATTCCCGGCGGCCTTGAACTGCTGATCGCATTAATGGAAAACCCCAGCTTCATGCTGCGGCGCCATATCAACGAACTGCTGCTGAAACAGGGTGAACTGCTGCTGCCGGTGATCAAAAATGTCTTTGCCTCCGGAAAACTGCACCAGAAATACTGGGGCCTGAAACTGCTCGTCGATGTCAGCGGTCCTAAGGCGATAAAGCAGATTCAGAAGTTTTTGCTTGCCAAAGACCCGGTTGTGCGGCTTTATGCCATTGCCGCTCTTGAATTCGTTCCTGGCGAAAAATCGCTCGGCTTTCTTTTTTCGTCTATGCTCGATCAGTCGCCGCTGATGCGTTATCAGGCGGTTCAGGTGCTGTCTCGCAAAGGGGATGAAGCTCTTCAGAAAGCCATGAAGATCATGAAAAACAAATCCCCGGAATTGAAGGACGAGGTTATCGTAATTGCCGGCCGCATTCTTGGCCCGCGCTCCATGACTGTCTTCGCCCAGGACCTCGAAAGTCAGAATCCGGATGACCGCTATTACGCTCTGAAAGCAATCGGAGTCAGCCCCGACCGAGAAGGCATCGCCCGTCTGATAAAAGCTTTTCGTGACCCGGTATGGGTCATCAGAAGCCTGGCCAGCGACCTTCTGGGGCAACTTGGTACCGTGGCCACCGATGCTCTTATTGGTGCCCTTGGCGATGAAGATTTCGACACGCTTTCATGGGCGGCAAAAACGCTTGGGGCCGGCCATGACCCGAGCTCTGTCCGCAATCTTCTCAATATCGTCGACCATCACCCCGATGACAACGCCAGAATCTGCGCCATCAAGGCCCTGTCACGCCTCGATGTCGAATTTACCGTCGATCTCCTGATTCTTGGTTTCCGTCAGCCGGCAATGTCGGTACGACACGCAATTGTCGAAGCCCTGTCGCGCATGACGCGGGGCAAAGTCATCAAGCCGCTGCTGATTTCTCTTTTCGATCGCGATAAAACCATTTCCTTCTGGTGCGAAAAGACGCTCAAGAACCTGCAATATCCTGCATTGCCAAGCGTTCTGACGATGCTCGTCACTCTCAATGAACGCGAAGCTGAAAAGTTCAATCGCTTTCTGCACCAGCTGAAGCCTGAACAGATCGAAAAACTGCTCGGGCGCGAGCGACTGCAGCTCGATGATTTTGACCCTGAAACGCAGCCCGAAGAAGAATTCCTGGCGGTTGCCCTGAGCGAATACCGCGACCTGCGCGACCTTCTGTTTCAGGTAAAGGAACAGAAGGGCTCCGATCTTCATCTGGTCGTCGGGTTGCCGCCGATGATAAGAATTCATGGCGATCTGACCCGCACCAGTCTGCCGCCCCTGTCTGAGGAAAGGGCCAACCAGCTTCTGCTGCCAATTCTGACCGAAGACCAGCGCCGCACGTTCAGCGAAAAATTTGAAATCGACTTCTCCTATGAAGTCAAGCATGTCGGTCGTTTCCGTGCCAATATCTTCAGGCAGAGGGGTGGGGTGAGCGGAGTTTTCCGAATAATTCCGACCACCATACCGACTTTCGAAGATCTTGGACTCGACCGCCGCGTTTTTGAGCCAATATGCGATCATCGCAACGGTCTCATTCTGGTTACCGGCCCCACCGGTTCGGGCAAATCGACAACCATGGCGGCAATGGTCGATGTCATCAACAAAACCAGATACGAACATATTCTGACGATCGAAGACCCGATCGAGTTCGTGCACCAGCATAAACGCTGCAGCGTCAATCAGCGCGAACTCAGTGTACACACTCTGTCGTTTGCCGCTGCCCTCAAGTCTGCCCTCCGAGAAGACCCCGACGTCATTCTCGTCGGCGAAATGCGCGACCTCGAGACGATAAAACTGGCTCTG
>CAZFUG010000369.1:0-4195 GCA_964522035.1 uncultured bacterium | reverse complement strand
CCTTTTAAAGGCACTTTGAGAGGGCGCCCATCTTTGCCGCCAAAAATAGTTCCATCATGGCTGTAAACGGTTTTCCAGGTCTTGTTGTCGCTGGATAGCAACACCTGGATTGTGCGAGAGCGTTCAGGGTTATAGTCGATGCGATTGTAAATTACTATTTCTGACAATTTTGAGATAATCCCCAGATCGACCTGCCACCAGGGATTGGGCTGTTGGCCTGTATGGAAGCCGAAGCTGCCATTTATGACTCCATCCACTGCTCCCTGCGCATCATTCGCATTTGACCACTGCGAGACACTGCTTTGCTGTGCAGGTTTTCCTGAAGAGAGAAGTCCTGCTGCCGCGGCACTGTCTGCTGCTGAGGATTCGGTAGTTTGTTGATCAGGGTGTGACGAAGTTGCCGATTCAGTTGGAGTTGTCGACTCAGAGGGGTTTCCGGAAGCAAGCTGATATGCATAAATGAATTTTCGTAAAACGGAACCGCCATCGGTAGCCGTGACTGTTATCCAGATTTTTTGGGCGTCTGTGCCAGGGACAGTCCATACCCCGGATTCCTCTGAAATCTGCTTGCCTTGTGAATGTACGAGGGTGGAACAGATTTTTTCCTCGGCGGAAAGGTCGCCGCGATGGCCATTGATATATAAAAAGTGACCGATATTCAAGGCATTTAAACCATTGGCAAGAACCTTGTGGCTGGCATGAAGGCTAATCTTGTTTCCGGGGATCAATGCTGCGGGTGGAATGGTCCAGACTGCTGAACTCTCAAAGCGCCCCCCTTTCTGGACCCAATAGTAATTATTGACAATGCTCATTAGAACACCGGTTCCGGTTTCTTCTATTTTTGCCGGGGGATCGTTCGGTCCGGGATTTTTTACCTCTCTGGTAGTTGCAACGAGTTTCCAGTAATCGGCGTTAGCCGGTAAAGAAAAAACAAAAAGGAAAAGGAGAGAAAGGAAAATGAAACGTAAGTTCATCATTAAAAAGATACTCCTTTGAGAAGTATTTAAAAATTCTTGCTGTCGAATTATATGATGGCCTGTTGTTAATTTTCAATACGACTATAAATGCCAAAATTTTGCCGGGTGGAGTTAAATTCTTACAGGAGGTTTTTCCGGCAGATATTTTCTCCGTGCCGGCCTGGGGCTGGTTGCCCTTACTTTGTGGTCTTTATTTTTCGACTTGGGGCTCGAAAAAATTGCCGGGCAGCGCAAACTTTTTGCAGAATTGCCGGTATTGGGTCTTAACGTTTGAGAAAAATTTCATTATAATTTACAAAAATTCATGGAGGTAGATGATGAAATCACGTAAATTTTTCAGTGTTCTGATGCTTGCGTTCATTTTTGCTTCGCTCGTGACCGCTGCTCAGGCCGCGATTTATGGTTATATCGTCGTGCGCGGCAAGAATATCGATAATACCAACCGCGAAATCGAAACTATCGAACGCCTGATCAAGACCTGGCCGAACGGCGAAGTTCTTCACAAGCACAGCGTGGTTTCGGGCGGCGCTTTCTTCTTTAAAAAGATTACCGCCACGATTTTCTTTGCCGGCAATCAGAAAGACATCTCGAATTTCCTGACCCAGGGCCCATACGAAGGTGATTACGTCAAAGACGTCGTCGTCATGTTCAATTACAGCAGCCAGGCTTCGACCAGCGCTTTCGACGGCAGCATCAACACCACCTTCACCCGCAAGTTCGCCAATATCCGCAAAGCGCTTGAAACCATCCAGGACAAGACCGCCAAAACCTTCTGGAAAGACCTCGAAGAAGGCAAAGCCAAAGACTATAAAAAACACCTCGTCGATGGCAAGCTGATCAACCCCAACGTCAGCGTCGTTTTCTATAGCGTGCAGCCGGTTGAAGAAAACCGCCTGTTCGGCATCACCTTCGACGCCGAAGGCACCACTCCCCGCTGACCGTTTAAACAACGACCGTTAAAAGGCCCCTTCACCCCGAAGCGGGCCTTTTTCATTATTGAATATAGAGCAGGTCAGGCGATTGCTTATCTGATTCTGTTGTGGATTGAAGAAAGTTTGAAATTGTGAGATTCTTAAAGAGTCGAATTTAAAAATATGGAGGATGAGATGGAATTTTCAAAACTTGTTTATGCGAGAAGAACCGTTCGGCGTTTCAAATCAGAACCGGTAAGCAAACCGGCGCTTGAAAAGATCCTGCATGCCGGTCTGGCGGCACCGAGTCCGAACAATTCATCTCCCTGGGCGATCAGCGTCATAACCAGCGCCGACGTCATCAAAAAGATGCACAAGGCCGTCGACGACAAGCTCGACAAGCTTTTTCCGAAGCTGAAGCCCGAACAGAAAGAAACTCTCGACAAGATCAAAGTTTTTTCGTCAGTTTTTGCCAATGCCCCGGTCGTGCTGGCAATCTTCTCAAAACCATACAATGCTCCGATTTTTGATCTGATCAACGACAAGGAACACGCCGCCGAACAGGTCGCCGAATGGCGCCGCCACCCCGAGCTTCAGGCAACCGGCGCCCTCGTTCAGAACATGCTGCTGGCCGCAACCGAAGCCGGCCTTGGCTCATGCTGGATTTCTGGCGCTCTGGTAGCGAGAACCGAACTTGAAAAGATTCTTGGCGCTTCAGGTCAGCATCTCGAAACCCTTGTCGCCATCGGCCATTACGAAACAGCCCCCAAGGCCAAAGAAGCCGTCGACCTCAAAAAATTCGTAAAATACATCGAATAATCTTCAAATCTCTGCTTTAACGAAGCATAAAATGAACCCGCCGGCAGCCACAAAGCTCCGGTGGTTTTTTTCTTTCATATGCTGTGTATGCTCAATACCTTCATAAAAAGAAAAACAGATTCTCTTTTTGGCCACTTTCTTTTCGGAATTTTTGGTTGAATTCCTTGTGCTCTGATTTTTTCCCGCAACTCTTGCGAGTCAAAACACCTCTGCTTTTAAAACCATATTCAACACTTTCGCCCTTCCCGGCGGTAAACGAACACGTCAACAGAGACGTTTTACCAGTCGATTTTACCTGCCAGATGGGCAACCCCAGGTGAATTGTTAATCTCTGAAACCCGAATTTAATAACCAGAAACGACATAAAAAGGGATCATGCATATAAGAAAAGAAGCCCCAAAACGAATCTGGGACTTCTCTGAAAACCCTGCCTGTATTACAGGCCTTCTTTTATCTTATTGATTCCAACAGCGGTAACTACTCTTTCTGAACATTGAAATCATTGAAATAAAGTAATGTCTTGTCGGGGAAATCTATCGTTACACGTTTCACTCCGGTAAAGCCGGTTAAATTAACCGTAGTCCATGAATTTGCGGCTGCCACGGCACTGAAATTTGCCACTACATCTCCACTTCCAGGTGTCTCAAAAAGATTTCTTGTGCTGAATCCGTCAATATCGAGTGTTACGGCTGTACTGTTTGGATTATAAACACTGAACTTATTAATGCCGAATTTAGTGCTGGTATCACCCGAAGCAATTGCGAAATAAATCTGGTCAGCAGGGGCCGAGGCGTGTGCAACTCCAGGTTTGGGGTTTGCGCCGGTATCATAGACTTTGAAATTTCCGCCAACGCCTGTCATGCTTATGAACCAAAATTTAACACCTGAAATGTCTGTGCTGCCATGAAAACCATCTTCAGCAAATCCGTTAGTAGAACCGTCAAGCGTTGTGAAAGTTACCGCTACCGGTTCACTGACATCAGTAACTGTAACAGCTATATCCTGAACATCGTTGTTAACGCCGTCAGAAACTTTAACCTGAACATTGTAGACGTTGTCGGTGTTGGCATCAGCCTTTGTTTCGAAGTCGGGAGCCGAAGCAAAAACCAGAACCCCTGTATTGCTGTTGATACTGAACTTTGCAGAATCGGCACCCCCTGAGATGCTATATGTGAGAGCCGCATTTTCTGGATCGGATGCGGTAACGGTTGTTACTGCGGTCTGATTTTCCGCTGCGTTCACGCTTGCGGTTGCGCCGCCGCCATTGCTGGTAATAGTCGGAGCTTCGTTAACATCGGTAACTGTAACTGCTATATCCTGAACGTCGCTGTTGACACCGTCAGATGCCTTAACCTGAACATTGTAGACATTGTCTGCACCGACATCGGCTTTTGTTTCGTAGTTTGGAGCCGAAGCAAAAACCAGAACCCCTGTATTGCTGTTGATACTGAATTTTGCAGAATCGGCACCCCCTGAGATACTGTAGGT
>CAZFUG010000368.1:0-4229 GCA_964522035.1 uncultured bacterium | reverse complement strand
GAAATCATGTCGGCGATGCAGGAACGCCTGCCGGAAGCTCCGGTGGTGCAGCCCGACCAGCTCGGCAAGCTGCGCACCCTGACGCAGATTCTGCAGCACCTCGGAGCCGGAAGCAGCGCGGCCCAGCCGGCAGCGGCAATGCCGGCGGCAGCGACCGTGCAGAGCAGTCAGGCAGCGGGGGGCTTTTCCGCGAATGTGCAGCCGATTCTGATCGAAATCGTCAGCGAAAAAACCGGCTACCCCGCCGACATGCTGAATCTCGATATGGATATGGAAGCCGATCTCGGTATCGACTCGATCAAACGCGTCGAAATCATGTCGGCAGTTCAGGAACGCCTGCCCGACGCGCCGGTCATTCAACCCGACCAGCTCGGCAAGCTGCGCACTCTGACACAGATTATTGAATTTATCGGTGGCTCGAACTCAAAAAACGCGGTAACGGTTGCCAGCCATGCAGCGCCGGCAACCGTTGAAAACAAGACAGCTGCACCTGCAGTCGCCTCCAGTGCCAGATTCGACGCGGTTCTTCTTGAAGTAATCGCCGACAAAACCGGCTACCCGACCGATATGCTCAACCCGGAAATGGATATGGAAGCCGATCTCGGTATCGACTCGATCAAACGCGTCGAGATTCTTTCGGCCTTCCAGGAAAGGGTGCCCGAAGCACCGGTAGTTCAGCCCGGCGATCTTGGCAAGTTCAGAACCATTGCCCAGATTCTCGGTTACCTGAACCCCGCCAGTCCGGCGCCGGCAGCCACTAAGGCCGCTCCGGTCGCGGCACCGGTTCAGAGCGCCCCCGCTCCCGTGTCTGCCCCGGCTCAGGCCGCTTCAGCCCCGGCCCGCGTTGCCGCCAACTGCCCGATTCGACGCACTGTGCTGAGAATCGCTGAGCTGCCCGCCGAAGCCTCTGGCCCAATCGTTCTCAACGATGGCGACCGCGTTATCGTCACCAATGACGACCCCGAGCTTGCCGACGCCATAGTCAGCAGTTTTGCCGTGCAGGGCATAGCCGCAGAAAAGCACAGCCTCACTGACCTGACCTCCGGCAGCTGCGATGCGAACATCAAAGGCCTGATCGTGCTCGCCCCGGTGCCCGAACGCGCGGCAATGAACCTCTGGGAAAGCCCGTCAGAAGAATGGCTCAAAGACGTGTTCATGGCAGTTCAGAAAACCGGCCCGGTTATCAGGAAAAATGCCGGCCTGGTCGCTACGGTTGCCAGACTCGACGGCAATTTCGGCCTCGAATCGATTACCAGAACGGTTGACCCGGTTCAGGGCGGCCTTGCCGGTCTGATCAAAACCATCAGATACGAATGGCCCGAAGTGACTCCGCGAGCCATCGATCTTGACTACCGTTTCAAAAACAGCGACGATGCCGCTGCCAAGCTGACCGCAGAACTGGTCTGCAAAGGCCCGATTGAAACCGGCCTGACCCGCTCGACCCGCTACACGATCGAAGAAGTTGAAGCCGCGCTCAGCGAAGATACCGATGCTCCGGCTAATTTCCAGAAGGGTGATGTGGTGCTGGTCACCGGCGGCGCCCGCGGCGTCACCGCCGAAACGGCAATCGCCTTTGCTGAAAAATACAAAACCACAATGGTTCTGCTCGGCCGTTCACCGGCTCCGAAGGCTGAACCGGCCTGGCTCAACGGTCTGACCGCCGAACCGGCCATCAAAGAAGCGCTTCTCAAGAACAGCGGGCGCAAAATGACACCCAAAGATCTCGAAGCCGAATTCAAGGCCGCCATGGCCAACCGTGAAGTTCTGCAGAATCTCGCCAGAATCAACCAGACCGGTGGCAAGGCGTTCTACTACTCTGTCGATATCCGCAGCGGCGAAGACACTGAGCGGGTCATCGAACAGGCGCGTGCCGAAGCCGGCCAGATTACCGGCCTGATTCACGGTGCCGGGGTTCTGCGTGACCGCCGCATCGAAGACAAGACCCGCGAAATGCTCGATGACGTCATCGACACGAAGGTCGCCGGCCTGCGCAACGTGCTGAAAGCTGTCATTAAAGACAACCTGAAAGCTGTCGTGCTGTTCTCGTCTTTCTCAGGGCGCGGCGGCCGACTTGGTCAGGTCGACTATGCCATGGCCAACGAAGTTCTCAACAAGGCTGCCCAGAAACTGCGCATACTGCGGCCTGAATGCCGGGTCATGTCGTTCAACTGGGGCCCATGGGATGGCGGCATGGTAACGCCGGCCCTGCGCAACGTATTCATTGCCGAGGGAATCGGATTGATTCCTTTGCTGGAAGGAGCCAGACAGCCGGTCATCGAGCTGTCGAACCCGGGCGAAAATGCCGTAGAAATCGGCATCATGGGCACTCTTGAAGAACAGGGGGCACCGGAACCCGGAAAAAAGTTCGTTAAGGCATTCGATTTTGAGCTCAACCTCAAAGAGAATGCCTGGCTCAAAGACCATGTGCTCAACGGCGACCCGGTGCTGCCGATGGCAGTGGCCGGCGAACTGATGTCGCAGGCTGCGATGATGCGCAACCCTGGCCTGCAGTTCGCCGGTTATGATGAAATGCGCATTCTCAAGGGCGTCGTTCTCAAAAGCCAGCAGGTGACACTCGGACTCTACACCAGTAGACCAGAACGCTCTGCCGAAGGCTACCGCGTCAGCTGCGAAATCAGAACCACAGCCAATGGCCGCGAAATGATCAACGCCCGCGCCGAAGTTCTGCTTGCCGATGCATTGCCTGCCAAAGCACCGTTACCCGAAAAGACCGATGCCCGCATGGTTTACCCCGATTCGATCAATGAAGCCTACGCCAATCACCTCTTTCATGGCGAATTCTTCAAATCGCTGTCTGCAGTCGAAGGCTGGTCTGAAAACGGTATCATCGCCGTCAGCAGAAGCTCACAGCCGCCGGCAGCCTGGTTTGCCAGACCCATATTCAACAACTGGTGCTCAGACCCGCTCGCCATCGATGCGGCCTACCAGCTGCTGATTCTCTGGACTACCCAGGCCTGTGGCGCACCTTCGCTGCCCGGCTACGCACGCCGCTACCGCCAGTATGTCAGCAGCTTCGATGGCCGTGACGTGGTGATTGTTGCCCGCACCCGCCGCCTTGGCAGCATGCAGGCCGCTGCCGATATCGACTTCGTCGATGCCCAGGGCCGCCTGATCGCCCGCCTCGATGGCTATGAATGCACCCTCAACCAGAACCTCAGCAACGCCTTTAAACTCAGAAAAGTAATCGGAGCCGAATGATGACCGCCAGCGACCGCAGCCAGACCCCTCTTGCCATTGCCATAACCGGAGTTGGGGGGATTTTCCCCGGTGCTGACAGTCTCGATGACTTCTGGCAGATGATCGCTGCGGCCAAAAGCGCCGCCGACACTGTTCCTGATGACCGCTGGCCCGAACCGGCGGCCAATTACCACGATCCGAAGCCGGCGATTGCCGACCGGGTGCGCTCGCCGCGCAACTGCTCGATCAAAAAGATGCCGCGCAATTACAATGGCCTGAATCTGCCGGCAGAACTGCTCGACACCCTTGACCCGCTGTTTCTGCTGACGCTGCAGGCCGGGCGCGACGCCTTTTTTGATGCTGACACTTCCGGGCTCGATCTTAACCGGGTGCAGGTGATTCTCGCCAATATCGTTCTGCCGACCGACACCACCTCGCAGATCACCCGCGAACTGAACCTGCAGATTCTAAAAAACCGGCTGAAAAATGAGCCGCTGCAGCGTGAAAACCTGTTCATCGGCAACCCGTTGAACCGCTTCTCGGCAGAATTGCCGGCCGGACTGCTGGCCGCGGCTCTTGGCCTTGGTGGCGGGAACTATACGCTCGATGCCGCCTGCGCCTCGTCACTTTATGCGATCAAACTCGCCTGCGAAGAGCTGACCGCCGGCAGAGCCGACGCGGTACTCACCGGTGGCGTCTGCCGCCCGTCATCGCAGTTTACCCAGATGGGCTTCACTCAGCTGCACGCCCTTTCACCCAGCGGCATCTGCCGACCGTTCGACAAGAACGCCGACGGCCTCGTCGTCGGTGAAGGCGCCGGCATCTTCGTGCTCAAACGCCTTGAAGACGCTCTGCAGGGCAACGACAAAATTTACGGCGTCATTCGCGGTATTGGCCTCGCCAACGACGTGGGTGGGAGCCTGCTGGCCCCTGATTCTGAAGGGCAGCTGCGCGCAATGCACGCGGCCTACCGCCAGGCCGGCTGGAAACCGGAAGACGTTCAGCTCGTCGAATGCCACGGCACCGGCACC
>CAZFUG010000367.1:0-4234 GCA_964522035.1 uncultured bacterium | reverse complement strand
GGGACGAATTCGTGATCAGCCGCATCTATCTTGGCAGGGTTTTTGCCAGCTACAGACGTGGCGTGATCGATTCTCACAAAAAACTCAGCTCGGTTTTTGACCTTTTTGATCCGGTGAATTATGTGGCTGAGCCGCCATTGCAACTGCAGGCATACGGTAATGTCAGGGGTGATATGCTTTTTTCTGGAGAAAAGGCCTCTTCACGGCTTGGTATGCTTCTGAAAACTGGCCAGAGAACGCGCAGAATGATCAAATTTCAGGCTCCTGACAGCGACAAGGCTCTCTATTACGTTCTGCCGGGGCGTTATTTCAATCTTTATATTCTTGGCGGGCTCCAGTCGACGGCGCATTTGAAACAGATCGAAGACTGGCGGGCACTTATTCTTGTATTTGGAACCGTTCTGTTTATCGTCTGCGCTTCGCTTGCCGCCGTTAATATCAGCAGATCGGTGAGCAGCCCTCTTGAACACCTGCTCTGGGGTATCAGCCGTATCGAAAGAAGCGACTTCAACGTCAGACTTCGAGCCAGCCGTGAAGACGAATTCGGGTCGATCTCGCGCGCCTTTAATATCATGGCCCGGCGTCTGCGCGAACGTGACACGCTGGGCAAATTCGTTTCGCCGGCGGTGCGCAGACTGGCCCGTAATCCGGAACTTTTCCAGCAGGCCCGTGCCGGCAACGAAATCGAGGCAACCATTCTGTTCGCAGCTCTCGAAGGCTTCGATCAATTTGCAGCCATGGCTCCGGTTCAAGAGGTGCAGTCGCTCCTGGAATCGGTTCTTGAACAGTTCTATCAACAGGCCGGGCAGTCTGGCGGCGAGGTTGACAAATTGATCGGCGGCAAACTGCTGATAATTTTTCCTCATAATAATTCAGGGGCTCAGGGTGCGGCCGCCAGCGCAACGGCTTTTGTCGAGGCCATTCTCAGATCGTTTCGCGGGAATCAGCAGATCAGACCGGTTTTTGGTCTTAATTCGGGCCGTGTTATTTCAGGAATAATCGGCACCCCTTCTGTAAGAATGGACAACACGGTGATCGGTGACCCGGTCAATGTGGCGGCCCGTCTCTGCTCTCTTGCCAGATCTGCAGATCGGCCGGTCGTGGTATCTGAGGCAATTGCAGTCTCTCTGCAGGGCATTTATCCGGTTGAAAAGGTTGATATCAGAACCATCAGAGGGAAATCGCAGGAAGTGGAAGTGTTTGCTGTAAAAGTCAGTGCCGGGGGCTGAAAATTACCTCGGCCAGAACGGCATGGTGATCAGAGAACCTTTTTTTCCATTCAACGCGGCTGCCGGTAACTTTGATTCCGGCTGGATCAGTTTTATCTGCCGCGAGAACGTAATCGAGTTTACGCTGAAGTTTTCGGCCAGCCGTCGGCAGGTTACAGTCATCGCGCAGAATATTAACAGGAAGATGGGATTCCAGTTCTTCCGGTTCCAGATTCATGTCACCACCTGCTATTACCAGCTCAGGTGCTGCCTGCATGCGTTTCAGCAGATGCCGGAATTGTTCGGGATTAGGCCTGAAAGCGGCGTTGCCCGGCGCAGAATAAAGATGTGTGGTTGCCAGCCACACCTGTCGGTTACTAAAGCTGATTTCGGCCCAGAGAATGCCTTTGCGTGCGATCAGTTCTTCTGGATTATGATGCAGTGTCAGAGGGAAAGATTCTGCCGAAGCTCTGACCGGGGCAAGCCGCGAAAAAATCATCAGGCCGCCAAGGTTGAACAGCGGGTTTGGCATGATTACCGCATGATAATCAGAGAAACTATTCAGAAGAAGTTTCAGACTGTGATTGTCCCACACTTCCTGCAGGAAGATGATGTCGGGTGAAACTGAGCGGGCAAGCTTTTCAAATTCTGCAATTCTTTCAGCCTGATCACTGTAAAACGGCCAGGGAAAAAGCAGAGTATTTGCAGTCAGAATGCGCAGACGGTCGGGCTGTGACTGCGATGAAGCCTGATGTGACGCTGCAATGATCATTGTCGAAGGTTTGCCGGCGGTATGCAGCAGATTTACAAGATGCGTGAAACCGGTAATCGTCTCAATAAGCCATGGCAGGCCAGTTTGCCCCGCATCGATGATGCAGGCCCGGAAATATTCAAGAAGCGCTGGTCGTTCAGGTTTATCAGGATAATCGCCAGCCGCGCCCCAGGCCACCTGACATGTCAGCTGTATTGCCAGACAGAATACAGTCAGCCATTTTTTTCTTAAAAAAAACTTCATATTTTTAAATTAGTGTTCTGTGGGTAAAAATGCAAGAAAAACAAAGAAAATCAGCAAAATAGCAGATTCATTGCCTGAAAACACCGTTAAATTTGCTCTCTGCCGAAGTCGATTAATAAATTAGAGACTAAGACGAATGGGAAACGCCACCTCCCGGCCTGAAAAATAAGGAGTCCGAAAATGAACCGCAGAAAAAAAGATAAGGGCAGCAAATTATTCGACGTTCTGACGGTGTTTGCCTTCGAGCCTCTGATTAAATCGGTACACTGGCCAGTTCCGATGCCGGTTGCGGTAAATGAACGTTAAATTACAGGGGGCAATATGAGCATAAGCAAAGTTCAGACAATTTCTGTTCCGAATTACGAAAGCAGCCGGCAGGTCGAAAGTTCTTCCGGTAAAGCATTTGCCAGTGTGATAGACCAGGAAGTCGACAAACAGATGGCCTGCCGGCCGTGTATCAGGGTGACTCAGCCCGTTCCGGTCGAACAGACTGAGACGGTGCCAGTCGAAACTTCAACTGATACTACTGTGACTGAGCCTGAAGAAAAAGAAGATACAGTTGCAACAACGACCGCCGCAGATACCTCTGTCGAAACCGCCGCCGGCGAAAAAACCGGGGCAGTCGATCAGGCCGTCAGTGGCCGCTCTGCGATGTATCGTTTTACCATGTTTGTCAGAATAAGCGGTGATATGGGTGGTCTGCAGCAGAGTCTCGTCGATGAATTCAGACAGGCGACCCGCAGCTTTGTCGGTGCTCTGCGCTCAGAAAACGGTTACGGACTGAATTCACTCGACCAGTATCTCGGAAAAGCTGACGAGGCATCAAACGCTGGTCTTGCCTCATCGAAGTCATTTATCGACAACATTCTTGCGGCAGCTGATAACGGTCTGAAGGCTGTCACCGCTTCGATTGCCAGTTCCGCCTGGATGTCTGGTCTGAATCTGACCGGGTCGGCAATGAACTCTTCGGGCATGAGCTCAGGTTCGCCAATGGATCTGGCAAAACTGCAGCTGCAGGAAGCACTGCTGAAGACCAATCAACTGTCTTCTTCGAGCTCTTCGTCAGCGCCGATGGTCGATTACGGTTCTGGCTTCTCTCTGGCGATGCTGAAGACCCGCACTGACCTTAAAAAAGTCGATGCTGCCGGCAATTCGTCAGACGAAACCAGCAAAGTTGCTGAAGTGGCTGAAACGCCATTACAGCTGGCTTCTTCAAATCAGGATGTTTCGTTGAATATGCGCAACTCTGTTCTGGATAAGTTTCTTGAACTCATCGACAGCCTGTCATCATCTTTGGGTGGTGGAGCAACGGTCGTCAGGGCCGGATTTTCGTTCGCTGTCGGAAATGGATACCAGGGAAATCACATGGAAGTTGACAGTTCCCGCAGCGCAGCCCAGTCAGACAAGGATGATACTGAGACTGTTGGTGAACCGGAAACCGTGACAGCATAAAAACATCACAGACACATCGAAAGGGAATTCAGGGAAGATTGCAAACCTTTTTGAACTGCCTTTTTCAAAGGGCAGTTCTCTGTTGTACATTTATCGATCAATGCATCAACAAATTTAAACCGGTTTGCCGGCCCGCTCTATCAGTTGGGTTGCTTGTTGTCTGCGGTTATCAATAATCTTTACAATTTGGCTTTGTTCTGAGGTTGCCGGTTGGCAGATGCTGTCTTATAATTACAAAAAAACGGAGATGGATATGTCACAGAATTATGACAGATTCAGAGAGCTTTATGAGCAGAGCTGGGCACTGAACAACGGGGACAGCCCGGAAAAAGAAACTCCCGCCTTCTGGGATGAAAAAGCCACTGATTTTGCTGCCAAGGCACACTCGCCGGAAGCGAGGACTGAAGCCGAAGCTTTTCTGGGCCGTTTTTCCTGGAGCCCGAATGAGACCGTTCTAGATGTTGCGGCTGGCCCAGGCACCTTTGCAATACCTCTTGCGAGAATGGTCAAAAGAATCACCGTAACCGACTTTTCAACCGGCATGCTCGATCAGTTGCTG
>CAZFUG010000366.1:0-4236 GCA_964522035.1 uncultured bacterium | reverse complement strand
GCCGGTAATGATGGCCTGGCGGCGTTCGCCGTCGAGTCGCAGGTCATTCGGGTGGAATTCGCCGCTGTCGAGAAATTTTTCAACGACCGGGTGGCGGCCGGCAATGATGTTGATACGATTTTCGTTGTCGACAACCGGTCGGCAGCAGCGGGTTTCGGTCGCCAGCTGCGCCAGAGAGCTGATTACGTCAGCCGAAGCGAGTGCTGTCGCGTTTTCCTTGATTGCCGGAATATCTTCTAATGCCCGTTTAACCAGGCCTTCATAAATATCTTTTTCAATTCCGGTCGATTTTTCGCTGGCGGTGAAAACCTTGTTTTCGTAATCTTTCAGTTCGGCGGTAATGAAGCGCTCGCCTGTCGTCAGGGTCTGTTTGCGCACATAGTTTTCGGGCGCCTGGTCGGCGAGGCTTTTCGAAATTTCGATGAAAAAGCCGAAGACGCTGTTTTTGCGGACTTTGAGGGTTTTGATGCCGGTGCGCTGCCTTTCGGTTTCTTCGTAGCGGCGCAGCCATTCGTCACCATCGCGCAGCAAACCGCGCAGTTCGTCGAGTTCTGCATTGATACCGTTTCTGATGACGCCGCCATCGGTCAGAACG
Organism: uncultured bacterium; assembly: GCA_964522035.1. Lineage (GTDB taxonomy): Bacteria > Muiribacteriota > Ozemobacteria > Ozemobacterales > Ozemobacteraceae > Rifleibacterium. The sequence goes on along the minus strand of CAZFUG010000366.1, from coordinate 3,641 downwards.
GCTGGCAGGTCGTCAAGCAGGTGAGAGTCGATCATGGCAGTGAGTTCCTGCAGGGGTTTGAAGCCTGCGGCCATCTGCTTGAGATCATGCTGTTGCAGCAGATCGACGATTGCCGGAACCCGGCTCAGACCAAGACTGAGAGCCTGAAGATCGCGCGGATTGCGGCTGCCGAGCGAAATTTTACTCAGGGTTCTTTCGAGATCGGGTATGCCTTTGAGCAGCTCGCGCGTTTCGGCAAGCAGCAGGGCATCACCGACGAACTTTTCAACCATGTCGAGACGCCGATTGATGGCAGCTGGGTCGATCAGGGGTTTTAACAGCCATTTTTTCAGCATGCGTGCACCCATGCTGGTGCGGGTGCGGTTCAAAACATCGAAAAGGGTGCCGCCGATGTTCTGGTTGCGGCCGTTTGGCAGCAGTTCGAGATTGCCGAGCGTCGCTTCGTCGAGCACCATGCCGTCGCCGAGGCGGTAATCGCGGGGCAGGCCGAGATGGCTGAGAGAGCAGCGCTGCGTATCGAGAAGATGGTCGGCGAGGATTCCGAGAGTTTTGAGCGAAAGTGCAGGCAGAGCGAGAAATCTCGCTTTGTGTTCAGAGGGGTAGAGATTGCACAGGGCTTCGACCGCTTCATTTTCACTGATGCGCGTCGGGTGGATCTCGGCTTTCAGATGCTGCCACGGGGCAGGCGAGGGCAGGGCGCCCGAAGAGTCGCTGAGACAGAGAATTTCTCTGGGCATCAGGCGGGTGAATTCTTCAGGCAGCATGGTCATTTCAACCTGGTCGCCGCTGGTAATGATTACTTCGCCGGTACTCAGTTCGACGGCGGCAAGGCAGAAACGGTCGTTGCTGCGGCCGAAGGCGGCAAGGTAGTTATTGGTGTTCTCTTCGAGCATCGTCGGGTCAGAAACGGTGCCTGGCGTGATGATTCTGACGACCTCACGCTTAACCAGGCCCTTGGCTTTCTTTGGGTCTTCGACCTGTTCACATATTGCCACCGTATAGCCGCGATGCACCAGCTTGGCGATGTAGCCGTCAATGCTGTGATATGGAACACCGGCGAGCGGCACCGGGTTCCCGCTGCTTTTGCCGCGGGCGGTCAGGGTTATCTGCAGTTCCTGGGCGACGAGCACCGCATCTTCAAAAAAGGTTTCGTAGAAATCGCCACAACGGAAAAGCAGCACCGCATTCGGGTTTTCGGTCTTGATGTCTTTATATTGCTGCATCAACGGCGTCAGGCCGGCATCAGAGTTTTGTCTGGTTTCCACGTCGATATTCACGGCAGTTTCTCTCTTGTTTGAAATTGCTGGCAGTGCTTATTCGTCGAACCGCAGCTGGTTCTGGGTGACTGCCGGTTCTGGCGGGCGCATGCCAAGGTATTCCCAGGCGGCCCGGGTGGCGATGCGGCCGCGGCTGGTTCTGGCAATGAACCCGATTTGAATCAGAAAGCTTTCGTAGACGTCATAAATGGTGTCGGCTTCTTCGCCAACCGAGACCGCGAGGGTATCTAGACTGACGGGGCCGCCGTCGAAGCGGCGCAGCAGAATGTCGAGAATTTTGCGGTCGATGTAATCAAGGCCCATGCGGTCGACCTGCAGCATCTGCATGCCGGTTTCGACAGTTGGCAGATCGACTGAGTTGCACTTGTTAACCTGCGCCACATCGCGCATGCGCTTGAACATGCGTATGGCGACACGCGGGGTGCCGCGGGCGCGGCGGGCAATTTCGTGTGCCGCTTCAGGAGTTACAGGGTATTGCAGTTTGGCGGCAACCGACTCGATCAGTCTGGTAAGTTCTTCGTTGCTGTAGTAGTCGATGCGCGAAACCACCCCAAATCTGGTGCGCAGCGGTGCTGATACGTCGCCTTCGCGGGTGGTGGCCCCGACCAGGGTAAACGGCTGTACCTTCATGCGCAGACTTCTGGCGGTAGGCCCTTTGCCGATCAGCACGTCGAAATGGTAGTCTTCCATGGCCGGGTAAAGCACTTCTTCAACGTTTTTGCTGAGACGGTGGATTTCGTCGATAAAAAGAACGTCGCCCTGACGCAGACCGGTCAGCAGAGCCGCCACATCGCCGGCGCGGTTAAGAACCGGACCAGAGGTGATGCGGATCTGCACTCCCATCTCGGCGGCGATGACGTTGGCGAGAGTTGTCTTGCCAAGGCCCGGCGGGCCAAGCAGCAGAGTGTGGTCGAGCGGTTCGCCGCGCTCTCTGGCGGCAGCGATAAAGACGCGCAGTTTGTCGACTATCGCCTGCTGGCCGATGAACTCGTTAAACTTGCGGGGGCGCAGACTTGGCAGCAGAATTTCTTCGTCGCCAGGCAACGGGGTGCGGGCTAGAATTGAGCCCTCTTCGCCTTCTTCAGCAAGATTGTCTTCAGAAATTATTTCGTCGACTTCGTCGCGCAGATTCTTCTTTCGCATATTCTTCACTTCAGATTGAATTGTACCCGCTCATGATACCAGAAAAGCCACCGCCGTGAACAGTGAACTGTGCAGCTATTCTCGGTGAGTTATCAGCTGAAAGCGCGCAGGACCCTTTCGATGATGTCTTCGATTGTGGCACCTGCCGGAAAGTCGCGGCCAAGCTTTTTAAAGCACTGGGTGATTTCTTTGCCGGTGTAGCCAAGGTTTTCGAGAGCTTCGCGCACATCGGCTTCGAACGGAATTCCGGTGCCGGTTTCCTTTTCGGCCGCCGGTGTGACTGCGCCAATACCGAGCTTGGCGATTGTTTCCTTCAGTTCGACTATCAGGCGCGAAGCAAGCTTCGGGCCAACCCCTTTCAGAGAGGTCAGGCGCGCCTGGTCTTCGCTGAGAATCATCGAAGCGAGCGCCTCAGGCGTCGTTGCTGACATGATATTCAGTGCCAGTTTCGGGCCAACCTTGTTTACCTGATTGAGAACCCTGAAAAGCTGCCGTTCATCTTCGCTGGCAAATCCGAAAAGCTGCGGGCCTTCTTCGCGCCAGTGAAGATGGCAGAGCAGATTGACCTGCAGGCCTTTTTCCGGGAGTTGCCGGCTGGTGGAGAATGGAACGAGGATCTCGAGGCCGATGCCACGCTGGTCGATAACGACCCGGTGTGGTTGTTTGCTGTGGAGAATACCGGTAACAAAATCAATCATGGGGTTTCCTGCTTAAAAAAAAACTGCACCAGGCCGGCTGCTGGCTTGTGTTGCCGCTGCATCCGGCATGGTGCAGCCTGTTCATACGAGACTCTGGGGCGATCAGCTGGCGCTGAGGGCCATTTCCATGTCTTCGTCAGAGATTTCGTAGTTGTAATAGACGTCCTGGACGTCGTCATGTTCTTCGAGAGCATCTACGAGCTTGAGAACTCTGGCGACGTCGGCACCGGTGACTTTAACGGTGGTTTTCGGAACGGCCATGATCTTGGCTTCTTCGACCTTCAGGCGCTTTTCATCAAGAACCTGGCGGACTGCGAAGAATTCTGAAGGCGCGCTATAGATTTCGAAACCATCTTCGAGGGTTTTGAGATCTTCGGCTCCCGCTTCAAGAACGATTTCCATCATTTCGTCTTCGGTTTTGCCCGGGTTGCCTTCGCCTGGAAGATAGAAGTAACCCTTGGTTTCAAACATGAAAGATACACAGCCGGGCACACCCATGTTGCCGCCGTTTTTGCTGTAAATC
>CAZFUG010000365.1:0-4249 GCA_964522035.1 uncultured bacterium | reverse complement strand
TCTCACTAAAACACATTCCAGAGGGTTTTTCAATTCCCCACATCTATTTCAGGGAAAAACCGACCATGCGAAAAGCGGCATTGTAATTTGTAACACTTTGCTATACGTGATATAATCTGATCAGATAAACATCGAGAGTGAGCCATGAAAATCGTCTTCCACCCGGCATTTTACGATTCGAGCTATGCCAGTGACTGCGCTGCCGCACCAGGGCGCATCGAGGCGATAATTCCGAGCCTGCAGCAGGAAAACGCCTTCGATTTTGTCAGGCCCGAGTCAGCCAGCGAGCCCGATATTCTTCGCTGCCACGACCCGGCGTACTATGCCGAGGCACGCAGTGACGCGAAGCGCTTCGAGATGGCAATGCTCGCAGCCGGAGCCGCCAGCCTTGCCGCCGAAATCGGCATGACCGGCGAACCCGCTTTTGCCGTAATCAGACCACCTGGTCATCACGCCTCTTACAGCTCCAGCTGGGGCTACTGCACATTCTGCAACATGGCAGTCGCCCTGATGAAACTCAAAGCCCGCAACGAAATAAACTCAGCCTTCATTCTCGATTTCGACGCCCACACCGGCGACGGCACCCGCGATATTCTCGCCCCCTGGAAAGACTGCCACATCCTCAACCCCTACCGCGAAACCAGCGCCGAATACCTCCAGGAAATCAACGACTTTACCCGCCAGATCAAGCAGGTCGATGTCGTCGCCATCTGCGCCGGCTTCGACTCATACGAAAAAGACGTCGGCCGCAAACTCAGCACTTTCGACTTCTACCAGATCGGTTTCCTCATGAAAAGCTTCGCAAAACATGCCAGCAACGGCCGCCGCTTCGCCATTCTCGAAGGCGGCTACTACCTTCCCGATCTCGGCAAAAACGTGCTCGCCTTCTGCCAGGGCTTTTCTTAGACTTTTTACCGGGCCCTGCCGACCAACCTTCTTAAAAAACCGGCCCAGCCTTGTGCGAAAAAGCACATGCTTTATCAAACGCCCGATCGACACACGTAGCCTTGCGTAAAAAATCACATGCAACATTCGATGTTATATAAAAGTTTATTGAGAATTTCTATAGAAAGGCGCAGAGAGAAGCCGGGATTACTTTTTCGTAAGCTTGTGAGCGAAAGCGAATCGCTGGAGAAAAAGTAACCCGGCTGATAGGCTGCGCCGCCAAATCGGTGAAAAGTATTCAATACGATTTTTTATAGTATCAAAACCTATCAAAGCTGAAAACCATATGCAGATAACCTTTATACCGCGTGAAAAACAACATTCCGAATACGACTGGGCCGACCTCACCTTCGAAAACCAGCCGGTCGGCAAAGCCCGCTGCAAAATAGAAAACCGCACCATTACCATCTATTCGATCAATATCTACACCGACTGGCGCAACCACGGCTTCGGCCGCAAATTCGTCGAATACTGCCAGAAAAGTTTCCGCGTCGTCATCGCCGACCGCGTACGCCCCACCGCCGTCGGCTTCTGGGAAACCATGAACTTCGTCAACAACAACGACGGCAACTGGATCTACCGCAGCTGACCTTTCCGCCCACCCTGAATTCTCCGCTTCAAATTTTGTGCCTTGTCTGAAAATCATGCTATAATTTTTTAGATAGTACCCCACTCCAAAGGATCGGAGAATTCCATGAAGGTAATGAAATTCGGCGGCACTTCGCTTGCCAGCTGGACAAGATTTTCACAGGCCGCAGAACTGATCGCGGCAGCGGCTGAAAGCGAACCCGTCGCAGCGGTTCTATCGGCACCGGCTACCGTCACCAACAGCCTTCTCGAAATGATCGATCAGGCGCTGAAAGGCGCTGAACACCAGGCAGTATACCAACGCCTCGAAAGCCTTTTCCGCAAACTTTTTGCCGATGCCGCTGCCTGTGGCCTTTCTGAGCAGCAGAAAAATACGCTCGAAACCCGCCTGCAGCACTTTCTGAAATTCTGGAATCAACGCGTCCAGGGCATTGCAATGCTCTCAGACTGCCCCGAAACCATAATGGCCTCGATTGCGATCGGCGGCGAATACCTTTCCGGGGCACTGATGGAACAGGTGATGCTCGCCCGTGGCCTGAAAACGATTCTTCTCGACCCGGTCAGACTCTTTAAAGCCTATGGCCCAACTCTCGACGCGATGGTCGATATCGAAAAAAGCCGACCCGATTTCAACATGGCAGAACTCGGCCAGTACCAGATCATCATCATGCCCGGTTTCGGCGCTGGCGACCGCAGCGGCAAACCGGTAACCCTTGGCCGCAACGGGTCTGACTACTCGGCCGCCGTGCTGGCAGCCTGTCTAAAAGCCGATACATGCGAAATCTGGACCGACGTCGACGGCGTGTTCAGCGTCGACCCGAATCTGGTGCCCGACGCCCGCCTGCTGCCGCAGCTCAGCTACCGCGAAACCATGGAAATGTCATACTTCGGTGCCAAGGTGCTGCACCCGAAAACCATCGCGCCGATCGCGCAGTATCATATTCCCTGTTATATCAAAAACAGCCTCAACCCGGCCGCACCTGGCACCCTCGTCTCTGACGCGACCGATAACAGCGGCCTCACAGTTAAAGCTATTTCTAATCTCGACAAACAGACGATGGTCAATGTTTCCGGGCCGGGCATGAAGGGGCTCGTCGGCATGGCCAGTCGGGTATTCAGCGCAATTTCGCGCTCAGGGGTTTCGGTAACCCTTATCACCCAGAGTTCTTCGGAATACAGCATCTGCTTCTGCGTCGCCCGCGACCATGCCGGCAAAGTCGAACAGGCTCTCAATGAAGAATTTGAGCTCGAATTGAAAAGCGGCTTTCTCGAACCGGTCGAATTCACCCATAACCTGTCGATCGTTTCGCTGATCGGCGATGGCATGCGCACCCGCAAAGGGCTGGCAGCCAAGTTTTTCAAAGCCATGGCCCAGTCCGGGGCCAATATCATCGCCATCGCCCAGGGCGCTTCCGAACGCTCGATTTCGGTGGTCATCGACCAGAACAAATGTGCGCGGGCGGTTGCCGCCGCCCATCAGGTTTTCTTCGATGTCCAGCAGTATCTCGACGTGCTGCTGGTTGGCTGCGGCAATATCGGCCGCGCCATGCTGAATCAGATTCACCACCAGGAAACCTTCCTGAAAAAACAGAACATCACGATCAGAGTCTGCGGCATCGCCAATTCAAAAAGCATGCTCCTCGATGCCCACGGCATCGACCTGCAGACCTGGCAGCAGGCCCACAGCGAAAAGGGCGTGCCCTGCGACCTCAAGGCCATGTTCGCCTGGGTCGACGAACAGCAGCTGCTCAACCCGGTTCTCGTCGACTGCACCAGCAGTCAGGCAGTTGCCGACTGCTATCTCGACGCAATGAATGCCGGCCTCAACGTCGTGACACCGAATAAAAAAGCCAACACCCGCGATTTTGGTTACTACAGATCCTTGCGCGATGTGGCTCTGCGACAGCGCCGGCAGTTTCTCTACGAAACCACCGTCGGCGCCGGTCTGCCGGTTATCGATAACCTCAAGAAACTGGTCTTCGCCGGTGACGTGCTGCTGCGCTTCAGAGGCATTCTTTCCGGTTCGCTGTCGTTCATTTTCGGAAAACTCGACGAAGGCATGAGCCTTTCCGAAGCAACCCGCATCGCCCGCGAAAAATGCTACACCGAGCCAGATCCGCGCGATGACCTCTGCGGCATGGATGTTGCCCGCAAGGTGCTGATTCTCGCCCGCGAAGTCGGCTATGAATATGAATTGAGCGATATCAAGGTTGAAAGCGTTCTGCCGGCCAATTTCAACGCAGATGGCAGCATCGAAGAGTTCATGCACAATCTTCCGAAGGCCGATGCCCAGATCAGAGCCCGCGTCGAAGCCGCCCGCGCCAGAAATATGGTGCTGCGCTATATCGGCGAAATCGACGGCTCTGAATGCCGTGTGCGCATCGCCGAAGTCGCCCCTGACGAACCGCTTTACAGTGTTAAAGGCGGCGAGAACGCCCTCGCGTTCTACAGCCGTTATTACCAGCCGATTCCGTTCGTGCTCAGAGGTTACGGAGCCGGCAACGAGGTGACCGCAGCCGGAACTTTCGCAGATCTGCTGCGCACCCTGAACTGGACAAGGGAGAGCACCTTATGAACCAGACTTTTTACGCTCCGGCCTCGATTGCCAATGTTGGCGCAGGTTTCGATCTGCTTGGTCTGGCCCTGGCCCCGGTCGATGGCAGCCTGCTCGGCGACACTGTAAGAGTAGAAGAAAACAATGACGGCATCGACTTCT
>CAZFUG010000364.1:0-4253 GCA_964522035.1 uncultured bacterium | reverse complement strand
TCGCTCTGTATGGGCTTACCTTCAGCCTGCTGCGCAACGCTCTGCTGCTGCTGAAAAAGCTGCGCCGCAGCCATCCCGATACCACTCCCGAAACCAAATAAAATCAGTTCTGCAAACTAACGAAAAAGAAAAACCGCGTGCCACTGCTGGGCACGCGGTTTTTGCTTAAACTTTAAGTCTTTAATCTACTCTTGAAGAAACGATCTCAACATTGTCGATCATCGGCAGACCATTTTCATCCTGTCTGACATAACCGCGCAGATGCAGAATCGTTCCCTTCGGAAAAAGCTTCGGCATTTTGCCAAGCTTGATTGCGCCGGTGGGGTCAGCCAGCAGATACATTCTATCACCTTTGACGCCGTAGCCCTTGGCAAGAACACCCATGAGGCCAACATATTTGCCCTGCATTTCTATCGGCGCGAAGAGAATCTGTGATACGGAAACCATCTGCTCGACATTCAGGGTCAGGGCTTTGGCTTCGGCAACCTGCAGAAATGGCCGGCCATCAGCGATCTTTACCTGAGCCAGAACATTCATTGGTTTCCAGTAGATCGGAGTTTCGCCGGTCTGATTGTCTTGAGGCATCAGGCCGGTGCAGTAGATCGCATTCTTGTCTTCATCGCAGAGAACCCAGTCAGACCTGGTTACAGGCGGGCTGCCGGGTGCGTTTTTCCAGCCGGAATAGCGACCGTTGACTGTAACGAACTTGCCTTCAAACTGCTTGGGATTTTTCAGCAGCTCGGAAACAGGGGTAATCAATTCTTCTGCAACGGCAAAATTGCCGCAGAGCATGGTTGCCGTCAGAGCCGCAACTGAAAAACCTCTGATAATCTTTTTAATCATTGTTCAAATCTCCCAGGTGGACATATTTTTGTTTGATCTTTTCAGCCAGAACCGGCAGTTCATCAACCTTTTTCTGACCGAGGCGCTTGATGGTGTCGATAGAAAAATGCTGCTCGCCAAACATCAGGCCCATATGTTTCTGAACGAACTGAAGATCTTCAAGAACCTCTTCGGCATTACATACGCCGCTTATCGGGGTTCCGGTCGAGAGAAAGTGCTTGGCGGCTTCAACAAAAACCATGAGGTCGTCGAGGTAGCCAATATTGGGCACATCATCCGGAATCATGTCATGGTCATCGATCAGATAGACGAAGGTGCCGGCAATGATTTCTCTGCGCTCAGAGGTAAGGTGAGAGAAGGTTGAATATCTGACAAACCTCTTGATATAGTCGCGCAGCTTGCTGTCGATCAGATCTTTGAGCTTTTCGCTGTTCATAAAATGCAGGTCTCCCCGAATGATTTGCTTGAATTTAGCACACAATGGTTTACTGAAGCAAATATTCATTGCCGGGCTCATCAACGGAAGGTGAAATTCTTTTACCCGGAGTCTGTGTCTGCGAAGAAATTTATATTGGCTCGAAACGGTAAGAGTGTGTTAAATTAACCGGGCTCGCAAGGGCAAGCAAAATCGGAAGGATATTCATGACAACCCCAAATTTTCCGCTTCAAGACCAACTCCGTGGGTTTTCACGAGCCTTGTTTTCTACCTGGTTGTATCATCGCCGCTTCAATATTCTCTTTGACGCCGGAGAAGGGGTTGCTACCAGTCTGCTGAATCGGGTTTTCGGCATTCGCCGGGTGTTTCTTTCACATGGGCATGCCGACCATATTGCCGGCCTGGTTAACCTGATAAATATTCGTAATCTGGGCGCCGGCGATCAGACTGCCAGCCTGCAGATTTATTTTCCCCGCGACAACAAGCTGATCGAATTTATTACCGATTACCTTACCCGCACCCAGAAAGACCTTTCTTTCAAACTCGAGTGGATTCCTCTCGACGAAAATGAGAAAATCGCTCTCGATGATCAGAAAAGCAAGGTTTTTATGCGCACATTCAAAACCAGGCATTCACAGAGACAACTGAGCCTCGGTTATAACATCATCGAGCAGAGACGACGTCTTAAGCCACAGTTCGTTGGTTTGTCACAGCGTGAAATCAACGAAACAATCTGGAGTAAAGGCAAAGACGAAGTGGCCGAAGAATTCGAAAAAATCATTTTTTCGTATGGCGGCGATTCGCGCCCGATAGACCCGCAGAAAGTCGCCGAAAGTCTTTTTCTCTGCCACGAATGCACTTATCTCAATATCGAAGACGATGAAAGAAATTTTCAGCAGCACTCATATCTGGCCGAAGTGCTCGAAACTGCAAAGGCTGCAAAGGTAGAAAACCTGCTGCTTTTTCACACATCCTTGCGTTACAATCTCGAAGAACTGCGCCAGGGAATTGAGGACGGCATGGCCAGAATCAATCCGGGCTGCCGGGTGTTGGTGCTGCATGGAGACAGTATTCTCGATACTGCTTCTCCCCAGAGCTGGAAAAAAAGAATTCAAAGGGAAAGAGCCCGGGAAAAAGCCCTGGGAGAACCTTCTGAATGAGGAGCGTTATGAACGGTAAAGCAAAAATCCTTGTTGTAGATGATGAACACAGTGTCAGGTGGGCTTTTGAAAAGGCGCTGCAGAAGGCCGGATACGAAGTCATGCTTGCTGAAAACGGCCTGAAAGGTCTTAAGCTTTACGAAAGTTTTAAACCCGACATTACCTTTGTCGATATCCGCATGCCTGAAATGGATGGCCTGCAGGTGCTGAAAAGAATCAGAGAACAGGACCCGGAAGCCCAGGTTGTGGTAATGACCGCCTACACCGACATGGAAACCACCGTCACGGCGATGAAGCTTGGCGCGTATGATTTTCTCAGCAAACCTTTCAATATCGACGAATGTATGCTTCTCATTTCGCGTGGGCTGAATACCCGCAATACCGGCAAAGAGGCTGAAGTTGCGGTGCAGGCGCCAAAATCAAGTGGCCTGAAAGGCAACAGCCCCGCCATGCAGGAAGTTTACAAACTGATCGGCAAGGTTTCTGGCGAAGACGTGACCGTGCTCGTCACTGGTGAATCAGGCTCAGGCAAAGAGCTGGTGGCTCAGGCAATTCATTATAATTCGCGCCGCTCATCAAAGCCTTTCTGGGCGATCAACTGTACCGCCATTAACGAAAGTCTCATGGAGTCAGAATTGTTCGGCTACGAAAAGGGCGCTTTCACCGGAGCCGCTGCTGCTAAACCGGGTATGTTCGAGCTGGCACAGGGCGGCACCATTTTTCTTGACGAAATTGGCGATATGAACCTTGAAATGCAGGCAAAACTGCTGCGGGTTCTTGAAGAGCGCGAAATCGTCAGGGTAGGGGGCAACCGCCGCATTGACGTCGACGTGAGAATCATTGCCGCCACCAACAAGGACCTTCGCCGCCAGATCGCCGAAGGCCGATTCAGAGAAGACCTGTTTCACCGCATCAAGGTCATCGAGATAAAACTGCCGCCTCTGCGTGAGCGCCCCGAAGATATACCGCTGCTCGCCAGATATTTCTGTTCTATTCTTGCTGCCCAGCGCCGCGGTGTGCCAAAGATGCTTTCTGATGAATCGATCGGAGTTCTGGCCGCTTACCGCTGGCCAGGCAATGTCAGAGAACTGCGCAATGCCGTGGAGCAGTCTTATACTCTCAGCCGCGACCAGGTGATTCTGCCCGAGCATCTGCCGGTCGAAGTCCGCCTTGGCGGCAGTTTAAAGCCAGAAAAGGTCGAGCGCGAAGAAACTCCCAGGCCTCAGGTCGAACCTCCTCAGAATGTTGAGCCGGCGTCATCTCACATTGAAGTTCCGCCGCAGCGTGATGTCGAAGATCGTGCTTTTGAGCCGTCGGCAGGTCCGGCAGCGATCTGTGCTCTTGTTAAAGAACTGCTTAAACAGAGTCCGGATGGTGACGCGTATGCCTTCGTCCTCGAAAAATTCGAGCGCGAACTGTTGCGTCAGAGCCTTGAACTGCATCGCCACAATCAGGTTCAGAGCGCAGCACACCTCGGAATAACCCGAAATACCCTGCGTGCCAAAATTGAAAAATATGGCCTTTGAGCCCTGATCTGATATTTATTTGCCGGAGATTTGACTCGCCTATCTGATAATGATAGGATGCCACTGTTGATCTTTATAATCAGCTTGTAAAGATTGATCTGTAAATTTGTATCAGGTGGAGAGCCAAAATGCCGATATATGAATTCGAGTGTTGCGACTGTCACAAAACTTTCGATAAACTCTGCTCGATTAAAGAAGACTTGACCAGGATTACCTGTGCTCACTGCAACGGCAACAACATTAGAAAAAAAGTTTCAGCATTTTCGACTTCAGGCAACCGCACCAGTC
>CAZFUG010000363.1:0-4267 GCA_964522035.1 uncultured bacterium | reverse complement strand
CTGATCAATTTTTTATCTGTTCACCAGTCTTCGCTGGTGCCAACCAGAGGTTTGGCTTCAAGAATCCCGAGGCGGCGCAGCACTCTTTCTAGCGCCGCAAGCACTTCGGGGGCATATTTGCCCGTTTCGCGCCTTATCTCATCGTAACTTTCGTGATAAGTGCGCTCTATGGCATAGGGCCGATAATGCGTCATGGCATCAAAGGCGTCGGCAACCGCGATAATCAGAGAGCCGAACGGGATCTCGGCAAATTTGAGGCCACGCGGGTAACCGCTGCCATCGATTGCCTCATGGTGGCTCAAAACGATTTCAGCAATCATTTCCATGCCGGGTATTTCGCGGATCATCGCAGACCCGATCAGGGAATGCGACTCGATTTTTTTGCGGTCATCGGCAGAAAGCGGGCCAGCCATCTCCAGCAGTTCTTCTGGCAGACCGACCTTGCCGATGTCATGCAGCATGGCTGCCAGCTCAAGATCTGCAAGTTCACGCACCGACAGACCCATTTCACTGCCGATCGCAACACTTAAATTGCGCACTCTGTCCCAGTGACCAATGTGTTCACGCGACTGATTTTCGAGAATCTTCATCGTCAGCCCAAGCAGGCACTCAAGCCTGACGAAATCGCCGAGCATGCGAAGAGAATCTTCGGCCTGGCGGGGCATTTCCCATGACTCCATGCCGGCTGAGGCAGACATGGGTGCTCTGATGCTAAGCAACCAGGTGGTACCGTTAAGCGCAAAAGCCTTCCAGAAGCGGCCACCGAAACGGGTGACGCCGGGCTTTGCCAGATCGTCGGGAAAATCGGTGGGCGGCAGACTGCCGTTGCGGTCGTGACCACGCCACACCCCGCCCCACGGAAACCACAACTGCAGGTCGCTGCCAATGCCTGCCATATTTTCGTCGAGAATGCCGAGCGCTGTCTTCCAGACGCCGGCAATGCAGCTCAGTTCAAGTGGTTTCATAGCTTTCTCCCGCAGTTGTGAAAGATAAGTCTGTGCGTATGACAATAATGATTTCAGTATAACAGATTGCCGGGGTCAGGTAAAATTGTTATACTGCCTTAAATCATTCTCTTGGGGGAGCGTCTTAATGAGCACAAACTACGAAAACCGCATTGCACTCAACCCGGCACTGATAGTTGGTCTGGGGGGTACAGGCAAGAAGTCGCTGATCAATTTCAAAGAGACTTTTCTCAACAGCCCCCAGATTAAAAAAGCATACGCCATCTCCGGAAAAGGCGAACCGGCCCTGCCAGATTTTATCGACCTTCTCTGCATCGATACCGATATTTTCGATGCCAGCGCGCCCGAAGACAATGCCAAAACCGGCACCAAGCTCACCGAGAGCGAATATCATCAGATCAACATTCAGAATGCCGGCCAGATCACCGGCAATCTCGACTCTGACACCTACGGTTACCTCTATGAATGGTTCCCGCAAAAACTGCAGCATCACATCGGCCAGATCAGCCAGGGTGCTCACCAGTTCAGATTCACCGGCCGCTTCGGCGTGTTTGTCGATGTTCAGAAGATCTTTCAGCAGATCAAGGCCAAAATGAGCAAAATCATGGCCCGCAGCAATGTCAACCAGGATGACATCATTGTGCCGCTGACCAACAAGCAGGGCCAGATTCTCACTCCCGAATTCTACGTCGTCGGTTCACTGTGCGGCGGCTCCGGTGCCGGCATGTTCCTCGACATGGCATATCTGCTCAAAATGGCTTACTATCAGCTCTCCGGTGGCAAGGGCAAACCGACCATCGTCGGCATTCAGCTTACTCCAGAAGCATTCACCCAGATATCGATCGACCCGAACGTCAACTCGACCGGCCGCATCGAAGGCAATGGCTATGCCTCACTCGTCGAAACCTTCTACTTCATGAATAAAGAGAAGTTTCCGCCGACCCGCACCGCCAAAGACATTATCAGCCAGGACCGCCGTAACAAGTTCATGGTTAACTATGGCCCGATCGGCAAAAGCCATGACGCCACCACCTACGGCAGTATCAGTGAAGAACCACCATTCGACCAGTGCTATCTGCTCGGCACCAGTAACCAGGACGACATTCCGACCTATTACAGCATCGCCTCCGAACTGATTTTCACCAAACTGGCCACCCAGCTGCGCCAGGCTCAGAACTCGATGCTCGACAACGCCTCGCAGATTCTTGGCCAGAACAGCTCAGACCTTGAAGGCAAACAGCTTAAATGCTTCAGCTCAGCCGGGTTCAAGAGTTTCTACTACCCGCTCGACGTCATCAGAGACCTTTATACCTACAAACTGTCGATGGATGTCACCTACTGGCTCAAACTCTCGGTTGACCGCATTCTCATCGACTCGATGGTGCAGGAATTCGCCGAAAACAACCCGACGAAAATCGACCTCACCCCCGAAGGCCTTTTCATGATGACCAAAGAGATCATCGACCGCAAACAGTACTGGGACAACCCGATGTTCCATACGCTGCGCACCGTCAACAAGCAGAAGGACGGCGAATCGGCCTCGGCGTTCATTCTGCGACAGATCGACGAAATGAATTCAAACCGCGTCAAAAAAGACGAGATTCGCGCCAAAGTCAGAGTAAACTTCGAGCAGAAAGCAATTCAGGCCGGTGAGCACCTGCTCGAAAAGGTCATCGAGATCATCAACAACCCTGACCTTGGTGCCCACATCGCTATCGACTTTCTCAATGCCTTTGAAAAATATCTTACCCGCTATCCACGCGAAATTCTTTCCCGCAAAGTCCAGGAAATCAAAGGCAAGCTCGACAAAGAGCAGCGCGAATACCGCGAAATCGCCAACCGTCTCAAAGAAAAACTCAGCGGTTTCGCCGGTCTCGGCGGCAAACTGATGGAACTCGGTACCGTGCTGCGCATGACCGACATCAACGACGAGCGCGACAAACTGATGAAGGAAGCTAAGGAAGCCGTCGACATGGAGTACGAAATGTTCTGCATTTCGTGTGGCGAAGATTTCCTGAAATATCTGAATGTGCAGGCGCAGTCGATTCGCAAGCAGGTCGAAGTGTTCTCGAGCAAATTGGCACAGATTTCCAAGGACGGCATGATCGAACGCCAGTATGAGCAGTGCCTCGACCGCATCAAACCCTATTCAAAAGTTCAGGATTTCATCAGAACCTACATCTTCGAAGAGCGCGACATCGAGCCATTCTACAAATACCTGCTCGGCGACCTGTCGAACAACGATATCGAAGGCGATTTTCTCGTTAAAATCAACCTCAAAGAAAACTGGGAAAAATTCACCAACCCCGAAAGCAGCTCACTCGAAAAAGAGATTGTCAAATACTGCCGCAGCATTATCGAGCGGCGCCTGTTCGGCGGCATCGAAGATTTCATCCACTGGAAGGATTCAGTGCGCAAAGGCTTCAAGAAGAGCCTTGTCGAAAGCATGATGAATCAGTCGACACCGCTGATTACGATGAACGACCGCGGCAACAACCAGCCGCAGCGCATGAACATCGTCACCCTCGGCATTTCTGACGAAAACAGCAAACTTTCAGAAGAGATCAAAGATGCGCTGCGCAAGGGCGACATCGGCGTAACCGTCGCCCCGACCCGCAACCCCTACGAAATCAGCCTGCTGCAGACCCTGCACGGCATTGCACCTTACAACATCAGCGCCATAACCCAGTGGCACAATCTCTACCGTCAGAACAACGCCAAGATCAATTGCCATGCAATTCTCACCAACGACGCCTACCCGGTTTTGTGGTCGAGCTACGGCCTGATTCCGGCCAAGAAGCTCGAAGAGCATTACATGGTCTACCTGCTGCTGCGCTATGAGCTGATTGCCGACAATATTCAGAACAAATACGGCATCGAATACAACAACGAACTGGTGCAGTATGAGCTCTGGTATCAGCAGGATAAACCGCAGCCGATAGGCCGCACCATCACCCAGCTGTTCGACTATCTTAAAAACAACACCATGGGCATTTACCTGATCAGAAGCGTTTATAACGAATACTGGAAATCGCTGCCGTTCCCGAAACAGCGCGAAGTCATCACCAAATATCTGCCGATCATGACCGACAAGGTTAAAAAGCTTGAGGACGCGATCGAAGAAGAAATCAAGAAAAACCACGAAGTAAGCGCTTCCAGTGATGAACTGCTGTCGATCAAGCGTGGTATTCTGCGCATTCTGCAGGATTACAACGAACAGTTCAATCATATCCTGAGCCAGCGCCCTTCCGGCACTATCGAGGGCGAAGTGGCCAAATAAGCCAGAGTTAATTGAAGCGGCA
>CAZFUG010000362.1:0-4280 GCA_964522035.1 uncultured bacterium | reverse complement strand
TCATGCTGGCTGTTGCGACCGGTACACCAATGGCAACGGTGCCTGATGCCGGGCTTTCAGTGCCAGGCTGATCCGGAGTCGCAGACTTGTCAATTCTGGGGGCTGGTCTGAGAAACAGCTGGGTAACCGGCTGGTGCGCAACCAGCAGATCGGTATCGAAGACATGAGTCGAAATGCGGCTGATGGCGAGCATGGTTATGCTTACAAGTGCAGCGGTGATCATCAGCCCGCAGAAAGCCTGCAGTGCCGGCAAAATCGTTGCATCGATCATTGCGGCGATCGAATGCTTGACCGGTCTGGTGATGACATCTCCGGTCAGAGCGTCTGCCACCAGTTCAGTGTCTGGCTCGCCCATGATGAAACGGGCTGAGGGCATATGACGGGTGGCCAGTTCTGTGGCCAGCTCATTTGCTTCTTCAAGAGCCATTTCGTATTCGGTAATATGAATCAGATGGTTGCGGTAGTTCATTATCACCAGGGCGTAGCGCTTCAGCGGGTCGGAAAAAAGGTGCCCGAGAAGGGTGGGTGGGCGTGAACTCACGCCTATCACTCTGACCTGCTCAAAAGAGGCCAGCACGATTACTTTTCGCAGGATGAAGCGATGCTGAATGACGGTGACCAGATTCTTGGCGTAATCAAGAACCGTGTGGTCGCTGACGTTCGACATCTGAATGCAGATGACTTCGATGATTCCAGCCATCAGCAGGGCAAACAGAAATTGAAAAAACATGCCCGGCGGGGTAATGCAGTAATGCTGCAGATGCTCAAGAATAATGCTGAAAACGGAAAGGGCGATAAAGCTGTAAGCGAAAGCTTTTACCCAGCGGGCGATACGGCTCGCAAAGCTGTGCTGCGGAAAAGTCCGGTAGAAAGCATTTTCTGAATAATCAATATGCTGATTATCTGCCATAAGGTTTTGCCGGCTTTTTCCCCTTGATCAGCTGCAGGCGGGCTGGTTGCCTGATTGCCTTTGCTTCTGGTCGGCGGGATATAACCAGCAGAAGTCCTCCCTCGTTGTAGGTGACTCTTGCATTTTCACTGATTATAACATTACTGAGGGTCAGAGTTGAACCAAATTTAATTTCGGCCTGCTGCAGCTCGTATCTGAAACCATCGAGCGTCAGTCCCTTAACCTCAGGTGTCAGCGGAATGAATGAAGCACGGCAGCCACAGCGGTCTTTGATGGCAGTGCCAGACGGTATGAAGGCGGTTTCTTCATTCTTTGAAATGACGCGGCATTGAGAAAATTCGGCCAGCAGCTGCAGATTGAACAGCGTCTGGTCTATTCTGCCGCCGGTAGCGGCAAAAAGGTGAATATCGCTGTAGCCCTGCTCGATCAGATATTCTATGAGCAGCTGGCCGTCGCTTTTTTCCTTGTCTGATGGAACCACGACAAATCTTGAGAGTTTTTCGAGTTTGCGGCGGTTTCCGGCCGTTATTGAATCCATGTCGCCAAGAACGAGTGACGGAACTATGCCATATTTAAGAGCGATGTTAGCACCACCGTCGGCGGCGAAAAAATCAAAATCGGCATAAAATGAGCTTTTTCGGAAAAAATCAGGAGGAAGATCGCATTCACCGTTCAGAAAAACCACCGCCCGCTCACTGCATGGCTGTGGCCCGGGAAAGGTTTTGCATTGATTAGAATTTGTCAGAAAGGTCTCCCTGAGGATTGAATAAAACGATGGAAAAATTGAAATTTAAGTAATAGAATAGCCACTGTTTATTGATTGTGCAAAATCTTTTTTTGGAAAATGAATATGGCAGCAGACAGAAGACATTCAGATGCCCGCCGTGATGGCGGCAACTCAGCGGATCGACGGCAGAAATCAGACCGGCGTGCCGCTGCCGGCAGAAGAGAGGTCGATCAGTCTGGCAGTTCTGCAAAAGCTTCACCAGAAAGCGGGGCTGGCAAAGCTGCAAAGACAAAGAAGGGCGGTTCGAAAATTTCTGTGGTTCTTCGCAGATTGACCATTTTTTTTATAATCTGTGTCATTCTATTTTCAGCCGGTCTGATCTTCTTTTTTGCCAATCTCGACTCTTTCATGGGCGAAGTTGGTAAAAGGGTCAAGGTGACTGTTGAACGGGCTTTTCTCGACCCTGAAAGCCTGACCGACAGAACCACAAGAGCCAGACTTAATTTCAGGGTAAAAAATTCTCTGCCACTGACTGTGGTACTGCAGAACATGAATTTCAGCCTCAATATCAGTGAATACCCGATAGCAAAGGGAATGCAGGCATCGCCAAAACTGGCAATTGAAGGCGGTCATGAGGCGATCGTGCCGGTCGCCTGTAATGTCGACTCGATCATGACCCGCCGGGCTCTGCAGAAAACCATAGAGAAAAATGCCGGGCCGCTGCTCAAGGGGCTGTTGAACCGTGCGCAGGGCAAGGCCGATACCTTTGGTGATGATATCAAAGCTCTGGTTAAATTAACCGGAACCATCGAATTTCGCCTGAAAGCCGGCGGTGTCGAGATCCCTTTTACCCGTCAGCTTAACTTCTGACCGTCCAGCCATTTCCGCGCCGGCGCCAGTACAATCGCTGCCGGCCTGGATCATTGCCTGTTCTTCAAACTTCTGTCATTGGTTATACCAGCTGAAAACTGAAAAGAAAACCGGGGGCTGTTTCACTTATTTGTGAGACAAGCCCCCGGTGCTTTTAGAGAAGCCAAGGTTGCTAGAAGAAGCTCATAATATCCTTGTAGGTAACGAATACCAGCAGTGTCAGCAGGAAAAGCATGCCGGCAAAGTGGATGGTTTCTTCTACCTTAGGAGTGATAGCCAGTTTGAGGCCGGCGAGTTTGTTGATGAAACCGAACAGAATTTCGAGAAGAACGAAGACGATACGGCCGCCATCGAGAACCGGCAGGGGCAGAAGATTGATCAGGCCGATATTGACCGAGAGAATGGCGGTGAGATAGAGCAGATCGAAAATGCCTTTCGAAGACTGATCTTTGATCATTTTCATGATTTTTACCGGGCCGGCGACATCGGCCTGGGTTTCACGGGTAAACATTTTGAACAGGCCGCCAATCGTCTGAGCGATAACGTTCAGACCGTCATTGATACCCTTGCTGCAGGCTTTACTGAAAGGCAGGGCCTGAAAGTCGAAGTTGTTGGGAGCTAGTGCGATACCGATTTTGGCGGATCCCATGGTGCCTTCGGGGGTAACTTTGATAGAGAGAGTTTCCTGGTCGTGAATTTCGTAAGTGCCGTTGTTGACTGCGAAATCTTCTTTAAGAATGCCACCGCCGGCTGCTGATTTGCGAATCGGGTGATTGCGGGCGACACTGAGTGTGATTTCTTTGCCGGCAGAATTGTTGATAATGGTGATGCCATCGCTCCAGTCACTGATTTTCTGCCCGTCAATAGCGGTAATGATATCGCCGCTTCTGATCCCGGCGATATAAGCCGGTTTATCCTGCGGGGCTTCCATGACTGCGATGTTGGTCAGCGGGCCGCCAGCAATTGCATAGATGGTGATGAACAGAACGATCGCCCAGACCAGGTTCATGATTGAACCGGCCGAGAGCACGAGAATTTTTGCCCATGCCGGCCGGCTGAGGTAGCTTTTCGGGTGATCGGCAGGCACGAGCGGCAGATCTTCGTCGATCTCTGGCTTTTCGCCTTCAGGCAGGTTTTTTTCGTCTTCTTCGACGTTATCCATCCCGGCAAGTCTGACAAAGCCACCAAGAGGAAGAGGCCGCAGCGAGTAGAGAGTCTCGCCCCACTGCTTTTTGATGAGTCGGTTGCCAAACCCGATGGCGAATTCCAGAACCCAGATGCCTGAGAGTTTGGCGGTGATGTAATGGCCAAGTTCATGTACCAGGGCGATGCTTACAAGAACGAAGCTGATTGATAAGATTGTTTTTACGGCGATATAGAGAAAACCTAACATCCGACGACCTTTCCTGACAGTTTATAAAATGAAAACCGTATAACACACCGGGCCGAGAAACAAGATACTGTCTATACGGTCGAGTATGCCACCGTGGGCCCCGAGAAGCGCCCCTGAGTCTTTGATTTCAGACTCGCGTTTTAGTATCGATTCAAATAAATCGGCAAGTTGCCCCAGAATGGCAAC
Source organism: uncultured bacterium (assembly GCA_964522035.1). Taxonomy (GTDB): domain Bacteria; phylum Muiribacteriota; class Ozemobacteria; order Ozemobacterales; family Ozemobacteraceae; genus Rifleibacterium. Next base: position 194 of record CAZFUG010000362.1, on the reverse strand, counting down.
CGAAAAAGCAAGGGCCAGCAGATTCGGGGTGGCGAGCGTCAGCATCTGGTAATGGCCAGCCAGAACAATGAAGCCAACACAGGAAAATGCGCCGCCGACAGCCCCAGAAATGGTCTTGTTCGGGCTGATTTTCGGAGCGAGGCGCGGGCCGCGAATACTCATGCCGAAGGCATAAGCGCCAATATCGAGTGCCC
>CAZFUG010000361.1:0-4336 GCA_964522035.1 uncultured bacterium | reverse complement strand
CCTGCCAGAGCCTGTCGCGCCGCCATCGGCATGCAGAATTTTCTCAGGCAGTTTGCGGTAAAACTCTGCGAGCGCACCGGGGTGATGCTGAAAATGCGCATCGGTATCAATTGCGGGCTGGTGCTTGCCGGCTACATCGGCTCAGAAGTAAAAAAAGAATATTCAGTTCTCGGCGACACTGTAAATCTGGCTTCAAGACTAGAGTCAAAAGCCCCGCCCGGCGGCATTCTGATTTCTGAGGCGATGGCTTCGCGCATTTCAGGTTTCAGCCTTGGCCCGGTGCAGGAACTCACCGTTAAAGGGAAAAGCCAGCCCGTAAAAGCCTTTGAAATTCTCGGCGAGCAGAAAGCCGGCCAGAGATTTAAAACCAGCAGGTTTGTGGGTCGGACACGTGAATTGTCAAGAATCAGCAGACATCTGGCAAGACAGAGAGCCCCGTTCGAGCCCATGATAATCATCGGCGAAGCCGGTCTCGGAAAATCAAGACTCATTGAAGAAGCCATAAAAAGTAACAGCCATTGCCATTTTATTTTTACGAATGCCGCTTCAGAAAGACAAAACCAGCCTTTTGCCCTGTGCCGGCAGTTACTGCTTGAAAATCTACCAGAACTCACCGGTAACGACAGGCTCTTCGTGTCTTCGCAGAACCTTGCCGGCTGGCTTGAAAGTCTGTCACCAGCCCTTTCAGGGTTTTCACAGGTATTTGCCCATCTTCTCGAAATCAACAGCGCAGACAGCATACCGCCAGAACTCGACCCGTCAGTTCTCAGGCAGACAATCGAAACAGGCATTGAACTGCTGCTCCGATCACTTGCCAGGCATTTCAAACCACTGGTCATCTGCATCGATTCGCTCGAATATGCTGACCGGGCTTCGCTTGATATTATCCGCAGAATTCAGAAAAAAAGCGAGGGGCTGCCATGCCACATTCTCGCTGCCTGCAGGGCTGTTCCCAACGACTGTTTCGCGGGCAGCGGGTTCGACCTGCAACCCCTTGCAGAAAAATCTTCTATCGACCTTTTGAAGTCACTTTTTGCCGAAAAGGGCAGTTCTGAAAGTTTTCTACACGAACTGGCCGCCAGAGCAGCCGGGAACCCGCTGTTTCTTGAAGAATATGCCAGATGGGCCGCCGAAGCAGGCAACCGCGGTGAATCTGCCAGAAACAGTCTGCCTCCAACGCTGCGTGCTCTGGTTGTCAGCCGTCTTGACCAGATATCTGCAAAATCCAGAGATTTTCTGGCAGGCTGTTCAATTCTTGGCTGCGAATTCGAAATTCAAATTGTGCGCCAAACCTTCTCACAAATGAATGACGACGAATTATCAGATATACTGCATGAACTGCAGAAGAGCGATCTGATCGAACCAGCCCCGACACAGAGCTCCGATTACTGGATTTTCAGACAAAAGCTTGTTCGCGACGTCTGTTATGAAACCATGCTTCTCAACGAGCGCCGCAAAATGCACCTGACCACCGCCGGCATTTTGACTCACTCTGGAAGCGGACAGAAACCGGTCGCACCGGCAGTTCTGGCTTTTCACTACGAAAAAGCTGAGGCCTGGCCGGAGTCTGCCGGAGCAAAAACAGCGGCTGGCAATCAGGCCACCGTATTTGGTCTGAATACAGAGGCATACGGGTGGTTTTCGGCAGCAATAGAAGATCTGAAACGATGCGGTGCAAACGTAAAAAGTCTGAGGCCCCTTTATTTTTCGGGGTTGCAGGGCATGACTCAGTCGCTGATCAAGCTTGGAAAAACAGCAGGAGCTGTCGACACAGCAGTTAATCTTGAGCAGTTTGCCGAAACAACCGAAGAAAAAATCGAAACCGCAAGAATTCACGCTGAAATCGCCAGAATTCAGGGAAACAGTGAAAGCGCCGCCAGTTTTTTCCGACAGGCAACCAGTCTTTCTCTAAATCTGCCTCCAGCCAGACAGAACCCAAGACTGTATCTGGAATATGCCGAATATCTGCTCAAACGCGGTCTTTTTGAAGATGCCAGAGAAGCTTCAGAAGCTTTCCGGCAGGCTTCAGGTTCATCGCCCGCAGGGATTATTCAATCCGACACCCTTTCCGGCAAAATCCTGTATGCGACCGGCGACCTGGCCGGGGCCAAAAGCCTTTTTCTCCAAGCCTATCATGAATCTCTGAAAGCACCGGGCATATCAGAAAAAGCCAGAACAGCCAACCTGCTCGGCAACGTCGAGCGCGACATGGGTAATTACCAGAATGCCAGATGTTATTATCAGGATGCCCTTGAAGCCTGGCAGAAAACCGGCGACGCCGAGTGCATCGCCGGAGCCAACAACAATCTCGGAATTCTTGAAATGAGCCTCGGAAATTTTACCGCAGCCGGAAAATACCATTCAGACACTCTCAAACGCTGGCTCGAGATTGGCAATGTGGCTGGCGCAGCCCTTTCGCAGACAAACCTCGCGATTCTGGCACTCGAAAAGGAAGACGGTGACGAAGCCCTGAAATTCGCCGGCGAAGCCCTGAAAAATCTTAAAAATGCCGGCAACGAAATCCTGGTTTCGATTGTCAGGGTTATCGAAGGCGAAGCCCTTCTTGCTGCAGGAAAAACCAGGCCGGCCGAAAAAGTCTTCGCCAGTGTTCTCAACGATTTTGTCCAGAACCGTGCGAAGATTGCGCATGCCGGAGCCACACGAGGGCTTGGCCGGGTCCGTCTGCAGGAGAGAAAAACAGACGAAGCGCTGCAGCTGCTCGAAGAAGCTGTCAGCCAATATCGCACCCTAAAACGCAATCAGGAAGCCGCCAGAACTCTGATGTTCAAAGGCGAAGCCCTGTTGCAGGCCAATCGGCGCGACGAGGCACTGATTGTCATGCGTCAGGCAATGCTGGAGTTCGAACAGATGAAAGCGGGCCACGACCGTGAAAAAGCCGAAGCCCGCATCAGATCAATCGAAAGCAACGCCAATGCCAAAAAAGAAACCGGCTGATTTTGCATAGCCGGGCTGAACGGCGCCAAGAGAACAGCCCAGACCGCCGGCCATCTTGTATTGCAGTCCTACAGCCCATGGGGTTTTTGAAAAATAATCGCCACGCGAAGAAACTTCGGCAATGGCCGAAAGATGACCGGGCAGCTGCACTTCGACACCACCATAAACCAGAGTGGCGGAGTCTTTTGCCAGAGTGTATTTTTGTGAACCCAGCCATTTGCCGATCCACCAGCCATCCTGTTTGAAGGTTCTGACGCCGAGATGCAGTCTGACCTCGCGATCAGCTCTCACATTCCCGATTTTTCTGGAAAAAGCCAGATTGCCGCCAGTGCGCTCGACGTATTTTGAACCCTGACGCCAGTATGCTCCGACGCTTCCTTCCCAGCCTGAGATATTTTCGTCGAGAAAACGATAGCGAAAAGCCGGGCCATTGGCATCGACAACCTTATGGTCGGTGCGATTGTCGAGCCCGGCATGCGAAAAGCCGAGCTCAAAGCGATTGCTGCAGCCATAGCCAACAAAGGCGCCTTTCCAGTGGACATCGTCTCCAACCCAGTCCTGGGTCGAAATGCAGGCCTGAATCGATATTTCATCCTTCTTCAATGTTCCTGAAGTCGGGTTTAAAAACATGCCCGGAACCCCGTCGATGGTTATCACGCCGCGCGTCGCCGCATTTTGAGCGGCAAAAGCTGAGATGCTGCAGCAGAAGACCATTAACAGACAAAATACTTTAATAAAGCTGGAATATGACATTTATTCTCCCGTAGATTTGGTTTAAAAACGCTTTCAACAGGCAGGTCGATCTGTGTTTGAGTTGTGTCTGATATTCTTTCCTGCCGTTACCAGATTTTACCATATTCCATTCGTCAACTTCATCAATTAAGTCGATCGCATGATATTGAACTGTGGTAAACTGTCGCTTTGGGTTTCCGGCATTTTTTTTACAGGAGAAAAATGATGTTTTCATACACACAGATGCAGAAAATTATCAAACAGGGTGTGCGTGGCGGCACCGGAGAAGTGCATTGTCGTGATTACATCAACTCATCGATGAACAGCATGCCATTCGAAGCTTTCGGGCTTAATGAAATGCAGCCCGGAGCCACTATTCCCGAGCATTGCCACGCCGACAGCGAAGAGTTTTATTTCATTGTTTCGGGCCGCGGCACCGGTATTCATAACGGCAGACAATTCGATATCGGCCCGGGCGATGGCTGGTTGTGCCGCGCCGGCGAAACGCACGGCATTCTCAACAACCTGGTTCCTGGCCAGGTATTAACCTTTGCCAGCGTTTTCTTTGCCACGCAAAAAACACAATAACAGCTGCCACCTCAGACCATAAAAAAATTTTGTGAAAAAAAGTCGCCTTCCAAAGGCAAAA
>CAZFUG010000360.1:0-4354 GCA_964522035.1 uncultured bacterium | reverse complement strand
AATGGCCAAAAAGAAAACAGCCCCGAGGAAGAAAAATCGGCAAGCTTAAAAACCGATGGAAAGTGGAAAGAAACTTCGCATGGATTCAAAGAAAATTCAGAAGACTAGCGATTAGATGGGAACGGCAATGGTGTTACTGGAACGGTTTTCTTTACGCAGGCGTTTGTCTGATGTGGTTAAAAATTGTTTTGGGATAGGTTCACGGAATGACTTTCCACTTTACCGGAATAAATCCCAACCACTCAATTCCGGAGTCTTTGTATTCGGGGTACGGCTTGTATCTGACGGGCATTATGAGTGCACCTCGCGAAGCAATTCCATGATTTCGGAGCTGACTTTGTCGAGGTCGGCGTCGATTTCGGCGAGGTCGCGCGGTGGCTGGTAGACGTAGAAGTGGCGATTGAACGGGATTTCGTAGCCGACGATGCCGACTTCCTGGTCTTTGGCGTCTTTTTTATTCGCGTCTATCCAGGCTTCGGGCACATGCGGCAGAACTTCTCTGGTGAAATAGGCTTCGTTAACCTCGTTGACCGGCCGGGTCGGATCGAGGGCGATGTTCTCGTAATCGCGCAGGTCGCTGTCGGGTTCATACTCAACGATTTTGCCATTCACCGGGAATAGACCGTAAAGTGGATTCCCGCTTGCGCCTGAATGACTGGCTTTAGCAGAGTGGATTTTTTTGATGACTTTTTCGGCCTGCGGGTTTTTCCAGCTGACCGCTGCCGTGATCTGCTTCTTCTCTCTGGCGTCAAGCTTGACACCGGCGACTTTGAGGGCATCTTCGTAACCGTTCATATCATCGAACTGCGCCTTGCCAAGAGCTTTCTGCAACTGCCGCGCCTTGAGTAAAACCGCTTTCTGGTCGAGCCAGGTCTGCCGGCTCAGCAGATCTTTGATCTGCTTTTCTTTCAGACTTTCGAAGTGTTTTTTGACATGCCTGCGAATGGCCTCTTCGTGCTGAGCCAATGAGCCATAAAGATCGCAGTCAGCATCATCAGACCAGTTCTGGCCATATTCGGCATAGACCCATTTCATGGCGGCATCGAGAGGGCCGGTCTCGAAACGCAGTTCTGCGATTCTTTCATCACTGAACTGGTAAGACATGCGCAATGGCCGTTCTACCGTGATCCGGCGATAGCCGAATTCGTAACTGTTGAAAATCTTGCTGGCGAAGGTTTTGGGCGCTTCGGTCTTAGCATTTTCAGATTGCCGGCCACGATTACTTTTCTGCTTTTCCGGCTTATCGAGCCGACGGGCATCGACCGCCTCAAAGTTGCCATAACAGCGAGTAACGATAGCAATATCATCGTCTTCCATCTGGTTGCGCTTGGCTCCCAGCGATTTGCGCATTTTCCCGCATAAATCGGCGGCATTGATCAGCTGAACCCTGCCCTTGCGTTCTGCCCTTTTCTTGTTCGACAGCACCCAGACATAAGTCGAAATGCCGGTGTTGTAAAACATATCAGTCGGCAACGCCACAATTGCTTCGAGCAGATCAGCCTCAAGAATATAGCGCCTTATTTCTGACTCGCCAGAACCGGCGCCGCCAGTGAACAGCGGCGAACCGTTGAGAATGATGCCGATTCTGGCACCACCTTCGGAGGCGTCGCGCATTTTGCTGATCAGATGTAACAGAAACAGCAGTGAACCGTCAGACACTCTCGGCAGGCCGGGGCCAAAGCGGCCGGAAAAGCCTTTAAGTGTATGTTCGTCTTTTATTTCCTGTTCGTTCTTTTTCCAGTCGACACCGAATGGCGGATTGGAAAGCATGTAATCGAATTTCCAGGCATAGAGCTGGTCATTGGAAAGAGTGTTACCGAGCTTGATATTGCTGACATCCTGCCCCTTGATCAGCATGTCGGCCTTGCAGATCGCATAACTTTCGGGGTTGAGCTCCTGGCCGAAGGCGCGCATAACCGCCTGCGGATTCAGCTCGTATACGTATTCCATGCCCGATGAAAGAAAGCCGCCGGTGCCGGCAGTCGGGTCGTAAACCGTGCGGATAATGCCTTCTCTGGTCAGTGCTTCGTCGTCTTCCATGAAAACCAGCGCCGTTGTAAGGCGCACGATATCGCGCGGGGTAAAATGTTCACCGGCGGTCTCGTTTGAACTTTCGGCAAATCTACGGATCAGTTCTTCGAAAACCAGGCCCATTTCGTGGTTGGAAATGGCTCTCGGGCTCAAGTCGGTCTGCCTTACCCTCTGCACGAATTTATAGAGCAGATTGGCGTCATTAAGCTGCCCGACGAATTCGCTGAAGTTGAAGTATTCAAAAATTTCGCGGCCATGCCGGGAAAAGCTTTGCACATACGACTCAAGATTCTCTTTGATATTGGCTTCGCCGAGCTTCGAGAGGTCCATTTTTGAAGTATTGAAAAACGCCAGCCCGCCAGTCGCGCGCAGCAGCAGCTTTTCGGCGGCTTCTTCCGGCAGCTTCATCTTCTGCACCTTCTCATACTCGGCCAGAACAGCTTCTTTGCTGTCTTCCAGCACACCTTCAAGCCGGCGCAGCAGGGTAAAAGGCAGAATGATACGCCCATACTGACTCTGCTTGAAATCGCCGCGCAAAAGATCAGCCAGCGACCAGATGTAAGATGCGAGATTATTGCTTGCTTGTGACATTTATGCTTGTTCCCGTGCCTTGTATTTGGTTATTTTGTCTGGAAAAGTCGTGGTTATTTTACTCCCATAATCTTCAGTAAGCAAAATAAAGATTGGCTTACTGACCAGATCGAGCTGGCAAAAAACACCTTAAAAAGTGATCTGCTGAACAGGCTGAGTCTGAAAAAAGCGGGCTGGTAAAAACCTCCTGCTCAAGCCAAGAATTTTGCCGGAGTATTGCCTGCAACAGATCATGACAGATGATATCGGGGCGTCTCGCAAGAAGATTCTCGATCATCTGCCTTTCGCCCGGTGGCAGTGGCAGAGCAGAAGAAGCGAATTGCTGCAATATGGATGGGTTCATGTGCAGCGGTTCTATAGCGAGACCAGTGCGACGCCGCAAACTGTCGAGAATCAGCACGCCGCTGCGGTCAAGATCACCGCTGTGATAAAAGCTTCTGGTCATACGGGCTGCGTCACGCAACAGCTTGATCAGAAGGCGGTTTCCCTGCCCCATCGTGCACAGGACCGCCACTTTTTCAGCATCGCAGCCCGCAATCAGGTCATAAAAGCTTGTTTCGTTTTCTACTGTAACAACAGTTGCCGGAACCTGTTCTAAAACCGCATTTTCAAGCTGCGCCCAGCTTAAAATAACCGGCTCACCATGGCTGGAATGGTCTGCAACGTAATGATACGAGTGATTGCCTTTTGAAAAGACTATCTGGCCGAAAACCAATATCTGTGTCGCCGCCCCATCAAGAATCAGTCTGGTCATATCGAGAGCGGCACGCTGACGCGCCGTCGGACCTGCAAATTCCTGCAGGCTGAGTTCGTTAACGATTTCGGGGTCAAAGCCGCAAAGAATCTATTCAAATTTCTTAAGAAGAGGCGTGCCAGGCCGACAGCTTTTTGTGTCGCCGGTGACGGCAAGGCCAAAATGTGAAAGCCGCAGCGAGCTGTCGTTCTGCCGCAACATTCTGAAACCTTTGCTCAGACAGGCAAGCAGTGTCTGCACGCCTTCGGTACCTTTTTCATCAAAAATATGCCAGAGTTCGCCGCCGCCTCTTTCGATACCGGCCGCTTCATTTTGCAGCCAGTTTTTTACAGCGAGGTCTGGATCAGACTGCAGATAACCTGAGACAGTATCTGCAAGCTGCTGTTTTTTGTCGGCCTTTTCTGCCGGAATATTGCGACGACATCGATTCAGCAGCTGATAAAGTTCGTTTATGCCCTCTGGAAATCTCTCAACATACTTCGCCACGTTCAGTTGAACAGCCGAGCCTTTTTCAGCACTGACGCAGTAATTGCCAAAAAACAGTTTAACCGAATCAGAATCGGAGCACTCAGATGCTTTCAGTGAAAATGTTTTCGGCAGAGTTCCCTGGCGGTCTATTCGATCGAGAAGACCAACCACGAACCTGCGCAAAGATTCGCTGTTTTTTAATCTTTCGCCAGAGATCATATTAACGCCTCAGCCATTGAGAGTTATCACAGCAGCCTGTTCAGACGACGATCTGTCGAATAACCCTGCCGGAGTTTTTCTTGTAAAATCAAACTGGCCGAGATAAACGTCGCCCTCAACCGTTTTTTCGACAAGCAGGGTCGTCGAATTGGCAAGCGATTCAGTTACGCCATCCAGATCAGGGTGGGCAACGATAAGGCCAATATCGATCATATCTGCAAAATTCAGTAATTGTTCACGGCGTTGCGAATCGATGCCAGGCCCATCTCTTTTACTTGCTCAGGGCTTGGC
>CAZFUG010000359.1:0-4355 GCA_964522035.1 uncultured bacterium | reverse complement strand
TCAACTGCCTGGCCAGACTATCGAGCATGACTGCTGCACTCTGTTCCGGCAGCCTGTCGAGCATCTGGCGAAGTTCTTCGAGACTGAGGCGTTCGCGTCCCTCAGCCGGGAACTCGGTAACCCCCTCAGTATAAAGTAAAATGCCATCGCCGGGCAACAACTGAATATTCTGGTTTTTATAAGGCTCGACGCCTTTATTGAAAAGGCCGAGCGGTACACCCGGGTCGAGCTGGGGTATTTCAACATAACCACTGCGGCTGCGATTGATTAAGGGAACGGCATGCCCGGCAAGGGCGATGCTGGCAGACCGGTCGCCGGCTCTTATCAGCAGCGCCGCTGCAGTTGCAAACAGGTCGTGCATCTGGTCAGCACTCATGACGCCTGAAAGCCGGTTCAAAAGTTCGGCAGGAGAATTGCAGCTCTCGGCAAAGCAGTTGAGCATTGTGTGAAGCTTGCAGAGAAACATGGCTGCTTTAAGCCCGTGCCCGGAACACTTTCCGATAACAAGCATCATGCGGTTGCCAGGCATATTCAGATAAAGATGAAAATCTCCGGAATGCTCGGATGAATAGCGGGCTGACTGCGCTATTTCCCAGCCACGTATGGCCGGGGCCGCATCAGGCAGAAATTCTGTGAAAAGGCTCTTTGCCAGTTGAAATTCAGCCTGCTGCTGTTTGAGTTGCCCGTTGCTGTAAAAAATCTCATGGTTCTCGAGCATGACTGCAAGGCCTCTGGCGCTTTCAAGCAAAAGTTGCCTGGTTTCGGTGGTCTGCTGTGAATTGTGATCGCTGATTACTGCAAGAACGCCATGCAGCTGGTTAAAAAAGGCAACAGGAATGAGCAGGCCCCGCTCATCTGAAGTGCCAACCGGGAAAGCTTGAGAGGCAATATTGAGGATGTTGCGGCGCAGACTTTTTGAATCTGTGAAGCCGATGATTTTTTCGCGGATTTCTTCTGTCAGACTGTCACCCGGAATAATCCGCCGAATAATGCCTTCACCAGATCTGGTTCCGGCAATGAAATCCGGCTGGTAGTCGTTCATGACCAAAGACAGAAAGGTTTGATTCTGAATGATTTCGGCGATGAAGGTCAGAGCCCCTTCGATTTTCTGCCTTAAGCTTTGTTCCGGGTTGATAAGATGCAGAAAGTGCTGAATAGATGCAGAAGAGTTTTTTAAATGGAGTTCAGACAGTGCCGATGGTTCAGGGGAAATGCCCGGGCCAGTGTCTGCAGCAGATTCGTGCTTCTCAGTGCCAGTTCGATAAATGCTGCCGGATAAACAGCCAAGGCCGGTTGCAAAAGATGCCAGGAGCAGGAACAGAGAAATTATGGCGGCAATATCGCCTATATCGTGATAAATGAGGCTGCGCAGAACCACCAGCATACTGACAAGAAAAACTGCCATGCTGGCTTTAAAAATCTTTTTTCTATTTCCGTGCAGAGTTTTCAAGGTTTATTCGCCTGAGAAATTGCCCCTAAGCACGATGCCCGCCTGAGCGGGCACCTGTTTGACTTTATTTTGCCTGAAAGGCACGAGATAGAAGCCTTTGGCTGGTTTTTCAGGCTGCGCGGTAGTTCTCGTAAGATCTGCCCGAGCGGGCTTCAAGGCTGCGGCAATGACTTGCCATGGCTTCGATAGCTGCCGGATCACCGATTTTTGCCAGTGCTTCGCCTGCGGCAAGGCTGACTTCTTCTCTTGGGTCTTCAAGAGCTTCGATCAGAGCTTCAACCACTGCAGTTCCGCGACGATCACCAAGCTGCAGGCATGAAATTTTTCTGATGCGCCAGTCGGGGCTCTTCAGGCCCTTGATATAACGCCAGGTCTGATCGACCGGGGTAACAGTTGCCAGGGGAACGACTTTGCCACGGGTCCTGGTCGGAAGTGCGGTTTCTTCTTCGCCTCTCCAGCGGCGCCAAAGGCCGGCAAAGACTTTTTCGAACATAAACCAGCCTACAAAGTAAACCATTGTAAGGGCGATAATCTTCAGTTCAATGTGCATCATACAAATGCCTCCTGATTCTATTTTCTTCGAGAACCATCGGCACAATGCAGCCTGAAGTTTATACCCCTGTTACCACCTGGTGGAATCTACAGGCCAGTCAGAAAATTCCGGTTTTTTTCTTCCGGCCAGAACGTCGAGAAACGCACTGATTGCAGGAGTTCTGAAGCCGAAGGTGGCGGCACAGGTAGCTATGTCATGGCATTCGGCCAGATCATAAGGATTACGCAGGGCGACAACGGCGATATTTTCGGTTTTTGCCCTTATGGATCTCACTGCCTGCAGCTGATCCTTGAACAGATGCCCATTGTAGGTGAAGAACACAACGCGGGTTGCGGTGTTGATATTGAGTTTGTCGATACCGGCTGAGAACTCGCTGAAAGGGCATTTGGGCTCATAGACAAACGTGGCCGCCTTTGGATACGCTGCGCTGATAACCTTTACCAGACTCCCCTGTTTATGCTCCTCTTCAACCTGAACCAGAGAAGAAATCTGCGGTAACACAAAAAATGTGCCGCTGCCATCGCCGTTCATAGGTATCATTTTCGGGGAGCAGCGTAGAAATTTAATGCTTTTCTCGTGGAGTTCTTTTATCAAAGGCACATGCTTACGTTGCCAGTCACTGATTGTGCCGGTCGAACCGGTTTCTGGCAGGCGTTTTCTTGCAGCAGCAATTCTTGCCAGGCTTTCTTCGACGCGTCTGGCAGTTTCTTTGTTTTCCTGCGCCTGCTTTAAGAGTGTTTCGGCAGTCAGGCGCTGCTGGTCAAGACGATGACAGATCAACAGCAGGTCGGCCCCGGCGTGAAAAGACATGCTGGCGGCCTGGGCAATTCCGAATGACTCGGTTATGGCACCCATTTCGAGGTCGTCTGTCACCAGGATTCCCTTGAATTTGAGCTGATCGCGCAGCAGACCGGTAAGAACACTTCTGGACAGGGTTGCGGGCAGGTCTTTTGATGCTTCAAAGGCCGGAAAGAATATATGGGCGGTCATTATTGCGGCAACGTCAGCTTCAATGGCCTTTTTGAATGGTAATAATTCAAATGCATGCAGATGCTCTGCAGGGTAGGGGATAATCGGCAGGGTCAGGTGCGGGTCAGAATGCGCATGCCCATTGCCGGGAAAATGCTTGGCGCATGCGAGAACGCCGGCTTTTTGCAGCCCGCGAATGGCGGCGCTGCCATGCAAAGACACCTGTTCGGGGCGATCGCCAAACGAACGCGCTCCAATGCCGGGATTATCAGGGTGGTTGATATCGAGAACCGGTGCCAGGTTCCAGTTCAGGCCAAGGCTGAGCATTTCCTTGCCCATGGCGTAATGAGATGCCTCGGTCAGTTCAGCGCTGCCGGTTGCAGCCAGTCCCATGGCTGAAGGAAACAGGCTGCCGCGGCTGAGAATACGCATTACCAGTCCACCTTCCTGGTCGATCGAAGCGAAAATTTTCTGACCGGCGGCTTCTTCGATCTTTTTGATGTGGCCGGGAAGCTTGTCGGGGTCAGTGAGGTTTCTGGCAAAGACTACAATGCCGCCAATTCCCCATTCTTCAACAAAAGACAGAAATTCGTCTGAGGGCTCTTCGCCCTGGTAGCCGACAATAAACAACTGACCGATCTGTTTCTTCTGCATAAGCTTCCTGGTTAGAAATCTTGGGATTACCCCTGAAAAAAACGCCTGTGGGTTATTTAAACAGGTGGCAGAATAGGGTATAATGCAGCTGCTATTTTTTCAAGGAGATGCCAAATGTATTGTTTTAAATGCGGAAAGAAGCTGCCGGCCAGGGTGGTAAACTGCCCCGAATGCGACACCCCTCAGAAACGGCGCCAGCGCTATCGCAGAAGAATGATTCTCGGCCTCTTCATCTTTCTCGCCGGCGCAATTGCCGGCAGCCTTTTCGATACCCTGTTCTTCAAAGGCCAGGCCTGGGAACATTCTTTCCTTGGAGCCTTCACCAATGGGTCGGGTCAGCCGCAATCAGAACAGCAGACTGCCTCTGGCACGGTCGTCGAGCTTTCTGAAAATGCGGCATTAAATCAGGCTGTGCCTGACTCAGAAACTGTTTCTGCCGGAGCTTCTTTTTCAATGACTTTCGTTGGCTCTTCTACACAGGCAAACCCTGTGGCAGAAACTTTGCCGCAGACCGCAGATGCTTCCGACAGCGCGCCGGTAACCGCTTCTGTTGCACAGACAGTTTCTGACAATGCAGAAATTACCGTCGCTTCTGAGTCGACCTTGGGTGTAGACACTGCCTCTGCCACTCCAGCAGCTGGTGTCGATATATCTGCTGAAAAGAAAACTTTTCCACCTGGTCAGCTGGTGTTTAAAAAGGCCGAATTGCTTGAAAAAAGCTCTGGTTCA
>CAZFUG010000358.1:0-4364 GCA_964522035.1 uncultured bacterium | reverse complement strand
CTGCTGCGCGAATTGGCCGCAATCTGTTCCAGTTCTTAATCGAGCGGCAGGGGATTACTCAGCCATTTTCTGAACAGGTGGTGCCGCAGGCGCAGAGACCAGCGGAAAATTTTGAGAAGTCGCTGACTGCGCCGCGCGCTGGCCAGCATTTCCTCAGAGCTGCAGCCACTGGCGGCTTCAAGAAACTTAAACGATTCAAGCGGGAAGCTGTGGGCCTCGACTTCCTGATTCAGGCGGGCGAGGGCGGCCTCCCGGGTCATTCTGCCCTGGCGCACCAGCGTGGCAAGCTCGGGATGCAGGATCGGGTGCCCGAAGTTTCTGGTATACAGATAAACCGCAGCGGCATGGACGAGGCAGTCTTCATGGCCCATGAACCGGTCGTCTGCGGGCCTTTTCCAGCCAAGTTCCTTTTCGAGCGTATCTTTTATCTGGTGTTCATCATAGTCAAAAAACAGGAAATAGCCCAGGAATTCTGGCGAACACGCCAGTTTGTCAAGCATCGCGGGGTCGGCGGCATAAAAACGTTCGGCCTCTGATGACAGCCCGGGGACGTTTCTCATTTCGCCGCCGATAAGCCGGCAAAATCTCGATACGAGCCGCTGCAGCATGCTTTTCATCAGGTCGCTGACCTTTTTTTCATCGCGTTCGACGAAATTATTGACCAGGAAAGGCAGAAAAGGGTCGGTCGTTCCGGGCGCCAGTTCTTTGAACATTTGAGCGGGCGAACGGCCGTGAACGATCATCGGTATTTCGTGTTCCATCGCCACCTTGATTGCCGCAAGAAAGCCGGGAAACGTACAGCCGATACACGGCGTTCCGAGGCGGCGCAGGCTTGCTCTGGCGATTGCCGATTTCAGAGGAAACGAAGGCGAAACGAAAACATGGTCCTGTTGCAGTTTTTCGACGACCAGCTTGATATTTCTGAGCGCCCCCTCTGACATATAACCGTTGTCGTAGGTAAACAGCAGCACTTTCAGGCCATGTTCCCTGACCAGGCGCAGCGCGACATAAGAGCTGTCTTTTCCGCCGCTCAGGCCTACCAGCGCGTCGTATGCATGACGCCCTCGAAACAGCTCCAGTCTCTGTCTGAAGAGGCCAGTCATGCGGGCCGTGTCAGTCAGCCGTGCGCCGGTCTGTTCGTAAGTGTGGCAAAGGTTGCAGACGCCATTCCGGTCGAGAATGACGTTGAGAGCGGTAACCGGTGCGGCGCAGCGCCTGCAGAGTTTCACGATTCCTCCGGGCAGAAATTGATGAAGGCCTGCCCAATTCTAAGAGAAACGCCTGCCGGCAATCAATAAAAATCTGCCCGCCCCGGCGGCCCGGCAGCATTTTCAGGAATTCTTTGCCTGTTTGCGGCTCATTGTTTGATGAGCCATTGGCTCAAAACATTTTTTGCGTCCTCGGTGAGCGGCGACCTGGCTTTTTTTTCATTGTGCACCTGAACGATCACCGTCTCGGCCTTTGCCACGCAAAGACCATTCTGAAACAGTTTCTGGAAAAGAATGATCGAGCTGTTGCCAATTTTCATCACTCCCGTTCCAATTTCCACGTTTCCGGGCCAGACGATTTCTTTAATGAAGTCCAGCTTCAGAGATGCTATTACAAAGCTCGATTCGGGCGCCAGTATCGGGTGCTCGGCGTTATACAGTATTTCAACTCTTCCGGTTTCAAGAAACGATGAAAAGACGGAATTGTTGACGTGGCCCTGTGTGTCGACGTAGCGAATCTTGTCAAAGGTTCTCAACGGAAAGTTTTCAAAGTTAAGTTCGTTCATTATTTTCCTCACTTGTCATTGTAACCCTCATCAGGCGGGGATACGGCTTACTTGCAGCAAAAGAGCCGGCAGGAATAAACAATCTGCGCGGCGCCAAAGCGTTCGAGACGATTTTTCTCGTCTCTATTGTCAGCCACAATCTCTTTGGTTGCTGTTTTCACAATTGTCTTTGGTTCAGGATAGTAATGACGATCTGGATCATGGTATCTTTTTCTGCGGGTTTTGATATGGCTATAAGCAGTGTTAGTGCCGCAAGTCCGTCATTACTGATAAGTTTTTGACCGTCAAGGCCCGTCAGGAGGTTGTTTTTTTCCAGAAAGTAGAGAAACAGCGCAGCAGCTATTCGTTTGTTCCCATCTACAAAAGAATGATTTTTGACAACGAGATAAAGAAGAATCGCAGCTTTATGTTCAATTGTGGGGTAAAGATCATTGCCGGCAAAACTTTGATACATCTGCTGAACCGAGCTGTCGAAGCTGTTATCCTTGGGTTTCCCAAATATATCTGAATCAAAATCACGGCGCATGGCTTGAACGACTTCGAGAAATTCCCGAAGTTCTATTTTAACGGCAGGCCACCGGCTTTTTCCACATGTTTCAAGGGCTCCATGGTCGTAATTATCAAGAATTTCCAGGCCCTGGGAAAAATCAGCAAGCACTTTAACAACGTTCCTGGCCTCGTCTATCGTTTCAATATTATCAGACAGGCCGCGTTCCACTATTCGTATTGATTCTTTGAATTTCTGAATCTGTTGCTGCTGCTCCCGCAGGCGCTTCTGATTAATGGTGTAGCCCTGAATCAGATGTTCTTTGAGAATGCGGCTGGCCCAGATGCGGAATTGGGTTCCACGTTTTGAGTTAACCCGGTAACCGACTGAAATGATCATGTCGAGGTTGTAGTGAAGGATATCTCTGCGAACCTGTCGCTTACCCTCCTGGCGAACTTGTGTAAACTTTGCACAAGTTGCTGCTTCTTCCAGTTCACCGGTTTCAAGAATGTTTTTAATGTGCTTAACCAGAGAAGTTCGATCGGTTGCAAAAAGTTCTTCCAGCTGGTATTGAGTCAACCAAAGTGTTTCTGCCTGCAAACGAACCTCTGTCTGAACAGTGCCATCTGGAGCAGTATAAATTATTATTTTGCTCGTATCCTTCATATTCAAGGCTTTCGTGTCTTCGGCTTCAAGGTCTGAATATGGCTTCCTTGATGAATGCCTCTGTTTTCCATGTTCTCATTTTTTTAACTTTGCTACGTAGAAATTATAGCAGCATTTATTATTCCGGGAGTTTTTTATCTTCGCTGGTTTTGCAGGAAAACTTTTGGTTCTCAGTTGAGCCGGCAGGAATAAACAATCTGCGCGGCGCCAAAGCGTTCGAGACGATTTTTTTCTACCATACCCAGCCTGGCCAGCAGTTTGTTAGATCGGTCGTTCAGCGCCTGGGTTTCTGCTGTCAGCTCGGTTATGCCGACAGATCTGGCGAAGTTCATAGCCTGCCTGATAGAGGCATATGCCACGCCTTTTCCCCAGAATTCTGGCAGAAACTGATAGGAAATTTCGTAATTATCACCGCCATGGCAGCGCTCGATCGAGATGATGCCGGCTTGATTTCCGTCATATTCGGCGACAAAAAACCAGGCGGAACTGCTGTCTGACTTCAGCATCTGTGGCAGCCGCTCTGCAGCATTTACAACGCTCACGGGGCCGCCGAGATATTCTCTGGCAGCAGGGTTGGTCCAGATTGAAGTTACCAGGTCGAGGTCGTCGAGGCTCAGTGAGCGTATGGATACCTTGTTTACCAGCGATGTAAGAATGTGGTCTTCCCATTTTCCGGCAATTTTTAAATAACGGCGGGCACAGCCTTCACGTTCGAAGCCAAGTCTCTCAAGCAGCCTGCCACTGCGCAAGTTTGCCGGCATGTAATTTGCCATGATTCTGTTCAGTCCGGCAGTGCTGAAGATATGGTCTATCGATGCCTGAAGAATCTCAAACATCATTCCCTGACTTTCAAACTTTTTGGCAACCGAAAAGCCCAGAAAACAGGCCTGAAAAACGCCTCTGGTAACGCCGGTAAAATTGCAGATGCCCGCGATTTCCGAACGGTCGGGCGTGAATGCGGCAAAACGAAACTCGCTTCCTTCTCTGCCGGCATTTTCAGCCTTTTTCAGAAAAGTTTCCCAGTAGGGGAGCGTCAGGTGTTCAGGCCCGCGAACTGGCTCCCATGGCGACAGGTGCCGCTGATTTTCCTGGTAGTAGCGCAGAAAAAGAGCGGCGTCATTCGCGGTGAGAGTCTCGATGACAGTTCTTCTGGTTTTTGTTATCAGCATAAATGAACGATTTTGATACTAACCCGGGCTATTCGCAATATATAGTGCAAAAGCTCATTATTTCAGGGTTACCAGGTCTGGTCGAGCTTGTCGGCGTAGAAAGCCAGAGCCCGGGCATACTTCTTCAGGTTGGGGTCGGCTGTGGTGGCCAGAAGCAGCTTCAATAGACGTTCCATGCCCTGGGGGTAGGCGCGGCGGTTGTATTCGGTGAGTGCCAGAAACACATCGAATTCCGTGCCGTCGGGAAACAGCTCTAGACCGCGACGCA
>CAZFUG010000357.1:0-4380 GCA_964522035.1 uncultured bacterium | reverse complement strand
CAGCAGCAACGAAAGAACAGAAGATCTCAAATCCCAGGGCGCCAGAATTTATGTTGGCCATAATGCACGCAATATCCCTTCAGATGTTGGCCGAGTTGTAGTCTCTACAGCCATCGCCAGCGACAACCCGGAACTGGTTGCCGCTCATCGCCGGGGTCTGCCAACCGTTCACCGCTCAGATCTTCTGGCAGAATTATTTCTCGACTCGACCTGCGGCATCGCGGTCGCCGGCTGCCATGGCAAAACCACAGTCAGCTCAATGATTGCAACCGTGCTTAAAGTTGCCGGCAAAGATCCCACCTGCGTTATCGGCGGGCATGTCGCGGCTCTCAAAGGCAATTCGTCAGCTGGAAACATCAACCTGCTGGTTGCTGAAGCCGATGAAAGCGACGCAACCTTTCTCAAGTATTTTCCGCAGTATGGCGTTATCACTAATATCGATAACGATCACATGGATCATTACTCAAGTCTCGAAGCCATTATCAAAGCCTTCGAACTTTTTGCCAGCCATATTTCGCAGGAAGGGGCACTGTTTCTGTGCGCAGACGACCCCATAACCCGCAATCTCAATGTTCCTGAAAAACTTCGCACCATCACCTACGGCATTAACACAGCCTCAGATCTGATGGCCGAAAACATCAGCCTGCATCCGTTCGGGTCAAGCTTCGACCTTCTGGTTGGCGGGCAGAATTATGGCCGCTTCAATCTCGAAGTTCCGGGCCGCCACAATGTTCTCAATTCTCTGCCGGTTATCGGCTTCTGCCTCGAAGTCGGTCTCGCTCTTGAAGCCATTCAGACAGGTTTCAGTGTCTTCCATGGTGCCGGCAGACGCTTCGAAATCAAGGGTCAGGTCGAAGGTGTTACCGTCATTGACGATTACGGCCACCACCCCAACGAAATCAAAGCCACGCTTGAAGCAGCCACCAGCCTTGGCGCCCGCCGGGTCGTGGTTGTTTTCCAGCCGCACAGATATTCAAGAACCCTTTTCCTGTCTCAGGAATTTGGGCGCTGCTTCGATAACTGCGACAAACTTTTCATCACCGACATCTACGCAGCTTCAGAAAAGCCTATCCCCGGGGTTACCAGCAAGGTAATTCTTGATCACATGCCGGTTGCGCATCGCCGCAAAGTCAAAATGGTAAAAAATGTCGATGACGTCAAATACCATCTTCTCAAGTATGTTGAGCCAGGCGATGTAGTTTTCACCATTGGTGCAGGAAGCATCACCAGAATCGGGCCCGAAATTCTCGAAAGCATGAAAGCCCGCAGTCTGAGTTATTCCACCATTCCTGTAAGCGCAGCTGTTTAATATTATGTGGAGCCCCGATATGACAATTCTTACCGTATTGTTTCTTTTCAGCGTTGCCGTTGTTCTCTCCCGCGCCTCTGTAAACGTCGGATTCAAGATTCTTGATCTGATCAAGACCAGATACGGTTCCTGAGCCAACCGGCATAGAAAACCACAGGCGCTGTTCCGACCGGAACAGCGCCTGTTTTTTATCTGTTTTTCAGCTCAGGGCGTCGTCACCACAATCGCATAAGAACCGCTTGCCATAATCAACTCAGAGGAAACGCTTTTGACCATTTCCGGAGTCGTTGAGGCAAGAATCTGCGGATAGCGCCGATAGAAATCGAACCCCTTGCCAAGCAGTTCGTCAGAAGCGACGTTGTCGGCCAGCGAGAGGTTATCGGCCAGCGACAGCGAATACTGACCTACCAGGAATTTTCTCGCCCGCTCAAATTCGTCGGGACTAAAGCCGTTCTGGTTAAACATCTCGATCTCTTTTTTCAAGCCCTCAGTTGCCTGAGAAGCTAACGGCGGCGCAGTTATCGCCGTGGCAAGAAAGTAACCGGTGTTAACCATTCCGGCATTGTAAGCCCAGCTGGAAAAAGCCACCGAATCACGGTCTCTCAGACTGGCAATCAACTTTGAAGACGGGCCGCTGGAAAGAATGGTCTGGGCAACTTCCATTGCGATACTTTTTTCATCAGACGCGGGCAGAGTGCGATTGGCGATCACAACCTGGGCCTGCTCGACATTTTTCTTGAGATTCAGAACCAGAGGTTCCTTGATCTCTTTCAGATCGGGCTTTTTCATTTCGCGGGGAACGCTTGAAGAAAACCGCCCGAAGGCAGAAAGCAGCGAATCTTTCATTTCTCTGATATAAAAATCGCCAACGATGGCGATGACGATATTACCACCAACGTAATGCCGCGAATGAAATTCTGCGAGCTCCTGGCGTTTGATTTTTTTGACGTCATCTACCGTTCCGATGTTCGAATAGCCAATTGGCGTATCAGGGAAAATGCTCATCAAAGCCTGCTGCGAAGTAAACTTGTAGAGATCCTGTTCCTCAATCTTGAGAGATTCTTCAACCTGCGCCTTGAGCTTGTCGAGTTCTGAAGATTGGAAATCCGGGTCTACGAGAATGTCTACAAAAAGGTCGAGCGATTTCTGAAAATTTTCGGCCAGGGTCTGCAGATTGAAAGAAACAAAGCTTTTGCTGGTCTGAGATGAATATTTCGTGCCCATGGCCGCAAAAGCACCGGCAATTTCGCTGCCTGAGAAGCGTCTGCTGCCACGGACCAGCATCTCTGCCGTCAGGTTTGCCAATCCGGCCTCTTTTTTTTCTTCACGCAGACCACCGGCGGCAATTTTTGCAACTACCGAAACTACAGGCACGCTGTGATTTTCTTTTAAAATCAGGCGCACACCGTTATCGAGAGTGATCATTTCTGGCGGTGCGTCGTCAGCGGAGGTTTTTGGCTCGAGTCTGGCAATGGTAAGACTGTTGTCATTAAGGTATTCGGTTGCAACCCTTCTGATATCTTCGAGGTTTACCTGCCTGATATTATCAGCAAAGGTTTCGGCATCCCCTATATCAGAAAGCATTGCAAAATGGCCGAGATTAGCGGCCTGATTTTCTGCGGTTTCACGGCCGAAAATGTCGTCGGCGATAATCTGCTGCTTTGCCGCCTCGATTTCTTCCGGGCTGATTTCGCCGTCAATAAGCCTGGCAACGATTTGTCTTGCCACTTCGACGAACTGTCTTGCCTTGCCCGGGGTAGTTACGCCACCGACCTGGAAAAGCATCGGAAATTGACTTGAATAGTAGCCAGCTCCTGCAGAATTGGCAATCTGCTTCTCTTCTACCATTTCCTTCCAGAGCCAGCTTGTGGTGCCGCCACCGATCATTCGGGCAACGACGTAGAGAGCATATTTGTCAACGCTTTCAACTCCAGGAACGCGCCAGCCGAGGCGAATAAACGCGTTTTGCATGTCACCCTGTTCGACTCTGATGCGCATGCCTTTCTGCGGTGGCTCCTGCGGAATAGAGACTGTTGGAGCAGCTGCTTTGGCAACACCGCCGGCATATTTTTTTATAATTTCAGCAGCCTGCAGCGGATCGATGTCTCCTGCAACAATCAGCCAGCAATTGGCAGGCACATAATATTTTTTATAGAATTCAACGATTTTTTCGCGGGTAACCTGTTCAAGAACGCCTCGCAGACCAGTTACCGGGTGCCTGTAGGGATGAACTTTGAAAGCCTCTTCCATCAGCAGCTGCGTAATATAGCTGCTGGGGTTCTTTGTCGAAGCACTGATTTCTTCGATAACCGCCTTTGCTTCGAGACCCAGATCTTTGGCATCCAGAGCAGAATTGAATACCGTCTCGGTAAGCAGCTCCACCAGTTTTTCAAAATAAAGCGAAGCCCCGGTAATGGAGATGCTCGTATAATCATTAGCCGTGAAGGAAGTGTGTCGGGCTCCGGTAGCCTTTATCTCATTTTCAAGAGCCGCGAAGGGAAAACGGAGAGAACCGCGGAACAGCATGCGTTCAAGCAGGTGTGCATAACCTTCCTGTCCGGCTTCTTCATTTACTGACCCGGCCTTTACCCATAAATTCAGAGATACGACCGGATTTGCCCGCATCGGCCTGATATAGATATTCAAACCGTTTTCAAGGGTAAAAAGGCTGCCGGTTTCACTCTGTCCGGGCAGAACCAGGCTCTGAGTCATAAAAAGAATCAGCAGCAGTGCCTTAACAAAAGTTTTCATTTTCCACTCTCCTTTTAATTTGCCACATTCTACCACCTGCAGCAGTTTAAGCAAACTTTCCCGTAATCATGAACAGGCAGAACCAATGAAAAATCGTCCGTGCATGGCATGGCCGGTCCCCAGGCAAAAAACTGCGCCGAGACTGCTAATCAAGAAAGCTTTTGCTGCCGATAACCTTGTCAAAACAATAAAACGGAGCGCAAACAGATGTTCAAATCGAATTCGTTTTTTTATTCGGGCATGCTTGTGGCAGTTCTTTTTCTCGCCCTTTTTGCCGGCAACAGCCTATTTCAGGCGGTTTTTGCAAGTGGCAGCGGCAA
>CAZFUG010000356.1:0-4394 GCA_964522035.1 uncultured bacterium | reverse complement strand
AAGCTGATCAATAGAACTGAGCGGACTATATATTGATTCAACTATGTGATTGTTTATGACTGGTTTTAGTAGTAAAATTGCCGGAAAATTAACCCGGGGGAATCTATGACTGCGACTCTGAAATGCTTCAAAGCCTACGATGTACGCGGACGCCTGCCCGACGATCTCAATGAAGATATTGTCTACCGCATCGGCCGCGCCTACGCCGAATTCCTCAAGCCTGAAAAGGTCGTGGTCGGCCGCGATATCAGACACAGCAGTCAGAAACTCTGCCATGCCCTGAGCGACGGTCTTATGGCCGGCGGTGTCGATGTCTTCGATATAGGTCTCTGCGGCACCGAGGAAATCTACTTCGCCACCTTCAGCGAAGGTTTCGACGGCGGTATCATGGTCACCGCCAGCCATAATCCGATTGACTACAACGGCATGAAATTCGTGCGCCAGGGCTCGCGCCCGATCAGCGGCGACGATGGCCTCAACAATATTCGCGACCTTGCCGCTGCCGGAGACTTTGCCGATGTCGAGTTTCATGGCACGACGATGCGCATCGATCTGAAACAGAAATACCTCGAACATCTGCTGGGCTACGTCGATTTAAAGAAGCTCAAGCCGCTTAAAATTGTCGCCAACCCCGGCAATGGCTGCGCTGGCCCGATCATCGACCTGCTCGAAAAACATCTGCCCTGTAAATTTATCAAAGTGCATCATCAGCCAGACGGGAGTTTTCCGAACGGTATTCCGAATCCGCTGCTGCCAGAAAACCGCTCAGCGACCGCAGAAGCTGTGATCGCCAATGGCGCCGACTTCGGCATCGCCTGGGACGGCGATTTTGACCGCTGTTTCCTGTTCGACGAAAAGGGCGGCTTCATCGAGGGTTATTACATTGTCGGCCTGCTTGCCGAGAGCTTTCTCAAACAGAAGCCCGGCGCCCGCATCATTCACGACCCGCGCCTGACCTGGAACACCGTCGACATTGTGCGGCAGGGTGGGGGAACCCCGGTGATGAGCAAGACCGGCCACGCCTTCATCAAAGCCCGCATGCGCCAGGAAGATGCAGTTTACGGCGGTGAAATGAGCGCTCACCATTATTTTAAAGATTTTGCCTACTGCGACAGCGGCATGATCCCGTGGCTGCTCGTTTATGGCTTGATCAGCAGCACCGGCAAAAGTCTTGGCCAGCTCGTCGCCGAACGGCAGGCAAAATTCCCGGCGAGCGGCGAAATAAACCGCCGCGTCGACAATCCGAAAGACCTGTTTGCCACCGTTCGCGGCCGCTATGCCGCCGGTGCCGTCAGTATCGACGAAACCGACGGCATCAGCATCGAACACCCCGACTGGCGCTTCAACCTGCGTGCCTCGAACACCGAACCGGTCATCAGACTCAATGTTGAATCCCGTGCTGACGAAAATCTGATGCGCACCCGCACCGAAGAACTCCTGACCCTGATCGCCGGCACCCCCGCCTGACGATTTTATGAAAACGAATCTTAAATTAGTCTACCCCTGCACGAATGGCAGAAAGCTGAACTTGATCGCCGGCACCCCAGCTAAATCGTTGATCAGTCAGATTTTTAGGTTGCGTAGATAGATCCTAATGAAAAGACAACTTACAAATTAAGAATTGCAAAGGCGAGAAGACGGGATTGCTTTTCCGGAAGCTTGTGAGCGAAGCGAATCGCTGGAGGAAAAGCAACCCGGCTGATAGGCCGAAGCTTCACCTTGAAAAATACTCTGGAGAAAATACATGAATAAAATTATACCCGTTATCTTGTCCGGTGGGGCCGGGACGCGTCTCTGGCCGCTGTCGCGCGAGTTGTATCCGAAGCAGTTTCTGCCGCTCGCGGGCTCACATACGATGATTCAGGAAACCCTGCTGCGGCTTTCTGGCCTCGCGGATCTCGGGGCTCCGATTATAATCTGCAACGAAGACCACCGTTTTCTTGTCGCCGAGCAGATGCGCCAGATCGGCTGCAACCCGGCTGCCATCGTTCTTGAACCGATCGGCCGCAACACCGCGCCGGCGGTCGCTGTTGCAGCTCTGCATAATGAAAAGAACGACGAAATACTGCTGGTGCTGCCGGCAGATCACGTCATCACAAATAAGGCTGCCTTTCATGCCGCGATCAAAAAAGGTTTTCACGCCGCCCTTGCCGGAAAACTCGTGACCTTCGGCATCGTGCCGACTGCGCCCGAAACCGGTTACGGTTACATCAGAGCCGGTAAGGCCGACAAAAAGGCCGAAGCTCTGCCGATCGACGCCTTTGTTGAAAAGCCTGATATGGCGACGGCGCAGAAATACCTGAAAGCCGGTAATTATTTCTGGAACAGCGGCATGTTCATGTTCAAACCTTCGGTTCTGCTCGCCGAAATGAAAAAGCACAACCCGAAGATCGGCCCGGCCTGCAGCAAGGCTCTCAAGGCCGGCAGTCGCGACGCAGACTTCCTGCGTCTCGAAAAAGAAGCTTTTGCCGCCAGCCCGTCAATCTCGATCGACTACGCGGTCATGGAAAAAACCAGCCTTGGCGCAATGATTCCGCTCGACGCCGGCTGGAACGACGTCGGTTCGTGGGCGGCGCTTGCTGATGTCAACCCGGCCGATGCCGCTGGCAACGTCGTCAATGGTGATGTGCTTACCACCGGCGTGAAAAATTCGTGTATTCTCGCTTCGAACCGTCTTGTCGCCGCCGTCGGCATCGAGGACCATGTCATCGTCGAAACCGCCGATGCCGTTCTCGTTGCCCATAAAAGCAAGGTGCAGGATGTTAAGAACATCGTCGACCAGTTGCGCGCGGCAAAGCGCGATGAAGCGCTTAATCACCGTCGTGTAAACCGCCCATGGGGCACCTATGAGACGATCGACCTGTCTGATCGCTTTCAGGTCAAGCGTATTACCGTCAACCCTGGTTCCACACTGTCAATGCAGATGCATTATCATCGTGCCGAGCACTGGGTTGTTGTCAAAGGCACCGCGAAAATCACCAGAGGTAATGAAGTGATAGTTCTCAGCGAAAACCAGTCGACATATATTCCGCTCGGGCAGACACATCGACTCGAAAACCCCGGACGCATTCCGCTTGAACTGATAGAAGTGCAAAGCGGCAGCTACCTCGGCGAAGACGACATTGTCCGCTTCGAAGACACCTACGGCCGCGCCTGATTACAGGCACAACAAAAACGCGGTGCCAGTCACAATGACTGGCACCGCGTTTTTGTTGTGCGTATTACTTTACTTCGACCGGTTTCTTGTCGACGAGTTTGAACATGCCGTCGGCATATTTCCAGGTGTAGAGACCTTCGATCGGGCTCTGCCCGGCTTCTGACGGGTAGATCAGGCCGAGAGCGACGAGGCTGCCGTCTTCTTTGACGAGCATGTCGTCACCACTTTCGTGTCTGATGTCAGAAACGAGGTTTTCGGTTGAGAGTTCGGCATCGACCGGGTTCAGAAACTTCACAGCGGCGAATTTGCCGGCGGCTGCATCATATCTGAAAACATACAGGCCGCTGGCTTTCGGGCCATAGAAGGCCGAAACGAGAATTTCCGGGTTGTCGTCAGCGTCGAAGTCGTGGCTGGCAAGGCCGACTGCCTTGTCTCCCATCATGAACAGCTTATCTTCTGAGCCGAGGTTTTCTGATTTGAAGATTTCCTTGCCGTCGGCGCCGAGAACTTTCAGAACGACACCATTTTCATCGAGGTGCTTCTCGACGGTCAGGGCGCCTTCGATGGCTTTGAGCTGCAGGCTCTGGCTGGCGGTAACGGCAGCGCTGGCGCTGCTGACATTGAACATTGAAACGCAGAGTGCAAATGCGATGATAAACTTTTTCATTTTTTGCTCCTGAGTGAGGCCTTTGTCAGTTGTTATACTGGTAGAAGTTGTTCGATTTCATGATGCTGATCAGCTTGCTGGCGTATTCCGGGTCGGTGGCGTAGCCGGCTCTCTGCAGTTCACGGGCGAACTGGTCGGGGTCATTCTTCACGGCCATGGCTCTGGCATAGCGTGAATTCTGCAGCAGGCGGCCATGATCTTCGATCGATTCCTGCCAGCTGTTGTATTTTCTGAAATTGTCGTTGATGGTCACGCGGCGACCGTTGATGACTTCCTGGGTCGGCACTCTGATTGAGCCGGCGGGGCCGGTTCCCTTGATGCCGAAAAGATTCCTGGCATCGCCGATGGTCGATCCGCCCCAGCCGGTTTCAAGGGCGGCCTGAGCAAGAATGATCGAGGCCGGAACTCCTGATTTTCTACTGGCTTCGCGGGCAACGGGGCCAAAAAGTCTACCGAATTCAGCCGGCGACAGGCGCCCACCCCTGTAATTGGCGAGAGCTGCTTCGGCAGCGCTGGTGTCGGTGCTGGTAGCGGTGCTTGTTGAAGTGCTGGTAGAAGTGTTTGTCGAGG
>CAZFUG010000355.1:0-4412 GCA_964522035.1 uncultured bacterium | reverse complement strand
GGTATGCCCATGCAACTGCGATGATATACACCTCATGGTGTGAGAACTGCCCGAATATTCTGCTCGAAGCGATGGCCTGCGGTTGCCCGGTGGTAGCTATGAATACCGGGCCGATGCCGGAAATATGCGGCGAAGCCGGTATTTATGCCGGGCCTTTCAATGCTGACGAGCTCGCAGCCGCGATGCAGAGAGCAATCGAACTTGACCGGAACGAATTGCGCGAAAAACTTGTGAAGAGAGCCGCGGAATTCACCTGGGAAAGGGCGATGCGGGATCACGCCCGCATTTTTTCAGAAATGGCAAACCCGGGCAAAAGCTCTTAAGCCCCTGCCCGGACCATATTTTCAGTTACTGATTAAAATTCAGCGCTGCAACTGCCAGCCGGTTTCCCACCAGGTTCTTGATGCCGCACGTGAAACAACCAGTCTTTGACCACCATGCTGATGTGGCGCAACCGCAAGAGTGCCTTCGCAGAAAGGCATACTGCGCCGGGCACCATTGAGACGGTTACGGCGGGTAATGTAGAAATCAGAGAACATCGAGTGTTTCAACATCAGCTGCTCCTGTCTGCAATTCCGGGCCATGGACCACGGCGATTGGCGCGGCAGAGGGCTTCGAGCTCAAGTTCGAGCTCTCTGAGTTTTCTATCAATGGCATTCAGGCGGTCGATTTCTTCGCGACATTTCTCTGAAATCTCGTTTTCGACCACTTTTTCTTCGCGCTTCAATGCTTCGATTGAATTCTGAATCAGTTTCAACCGCAGCTTGTCTTCGTTATTCAGCTGCAGGTCGCCTTCAGGTTCACGGGTTTTGAACAACGGGATAATTACACCCATCTTTAACCCTCCATCAATTTGGATTAGCCGCCGACTTATTACAACGACCCTCAGGTTATCGGCATAGTATATAAATTTAATTAGCATTAGCGCTTGCCATGCCCCACGGTTTGGGTTAGATTTTTTGTTAAAGAACGCGAAAGGAAGCAAACATGCTCACACATTTCCGCCACATCCGCAGCTTCTGTCTCATTTTTGCCCTGCTGCTCACTGTCGCCGTTTCGGCCCAGACAGATATAAAACCCCGTAACATCATTTTTCTTATCGGTGATGGCATGGGCGTCGCTCATATCACCGCTGCCCGCATCGAACACGGGCCTCTCAATCTTGAACGCTTCAAAATCATGGGTCTGCACATGACGAGTTCAGCCAACGATTACGTTACCGACTCGGCTGCCGCCGGAACCGCTCTGGCCACGGGTTTTAAAACCAACAACGACGTGGTTGGTCAGTCTCCCGACGGCAAACCCCTGAAAAATCTCATGGAATATGCCCGCGAAGCCGGCAAAGCCACGGGTGTCACCGTCACCAGCATTCTGCCGCACGCAACTCCGGCCGCCTTTTCTGCGCATCATGTTGCCAGATATCATTACGATATCATCACTGAACAGCAGGCCAATTCGGGTCTTGACGTCATGATCGGTGGAGGCTTGAGCAACTACTACCCTCAGAATGTTCCGGGCAGCCGCCGCAAAGATGACAAGCATATTCTCAATCTGCTGCGTTCAAAGATGCCGGTCATACTCAGCATCGAGACGCTGCGCAAAGTAAAAACTCCAAAGCAACTGGCCGCAATTCTCTCAGCAGGTCATCTGCCGCCGGCAATCAAGCGCGATTACACTCTTGGCGAACTTACTGCCAAGGCTCTTGAATGTCTTACCCAGAACGAAAAAGGCTTTGTGCTGATGGTCGAAGGTTCACAGATCGATCTCGCTTCGCACGACAACGACATGCCGCGCATTATCGGCGAAGTTAAAGATTTTGACACTGCCGTAAAAACCAGTCTCGACTTTGCTGAAAAAGATGGCAATACGCTGATTGTAGTTACTGCCGACCACGAAACCGCCGGCATCACCCTGCCGATGAAAACCATCGAAAAAGACAAAATCGTCAAACCGACTTTCTCGAGTGACAATCATACTGCGGTTATGGTTCCGGTATTCGCCTACGGCCCGGGAGCCGAAAATTTCGCCGGCATTCAGGCTATCGACGATGTCGGTCGCAAACTCATCGAACTGGTAAAGTAAAATGACCATCGACACCAATACGGCCAGAAAACCGGGGGTTCTGCAGATCATCATTCTGCTGGCCGCCATTGCCATGATGTTCATCGGCTTCAAAAACGGAGAACATCGCAGTTACTTTCAGAAAGCGATTCTGGTGTGCACACAATGCATAGGACTGGGTTGAAAATCAGATTCTGGTCGCAGACTGCCGCCACTCTCGGCAGCAATGCCTATCTTGTCGGCCTCAAAACCGGCAACATCTATACCGGCGTTCTCAAACACGGCTGCGTGCCGACGCTCAACTGCTACAGCTGCCCGGCAGCGCTTTTTGCCTGCCCGATCGGAGCCATGCAGGTCACGGTTGCCGGCGCCGGCGGCCTCGATCTGACCGCCCTGCACACCATCGGCGCCCGCCTGGCGGCGATCTCAACCTCACTGCCACTTCTGGTGATCGGTTTTCTGGCCCTGATTGGCGGAATTGTCGGTCGCGCCGCCTGTGGCTGGATATGCCCGTTCGGCTGGTTCCAGGAACTGCTCAACCGCATTCCATCGCCCAAATTCAACGGGCCGCAGATACTCAAATATCTGAAATACGTCATTCTCATCGTCTTCGTCTTTCTGCTGCCGGCTTTCTGGCTCGACGAATTCGACGGCGGCGAACCAACCTTCTGCAAATACATCTGCCCGGCCGGCACACTTGAAGGCGGGCTGCCGCTGGCGTATCTGCAACCCGGCCTGCGCAGTCAGCTCGGCTGGCTGTTCACCTGGAAAGCCTCGCTTCTGGCATTACTGATTGCCGCCGCAGTTTTCATACGCCGGCCATTCTGCCGCTGGGTCTGCCCGCTCGGCGCTTTTTACGGGCCATTCAACAAGGTCAGCCTCTATCGCATCGAATTCGAAAAAGAGGGCTGCGTCGAATGCGGCGCCTGCTCACGCCAATGCCCGGTCAGTCTCGACGTGCCGCGTCAGGTCGACCAGGCCGAATGCCTGCGCTGCCTCGAATGCCGCGACGCCTGCCCGAAACAGCTCTTAAAAATCTCCCGCCGCTCATAGACTGAAGTTATCCAAAGAGGCCATATACACATGTATATGGCCTTTTAACGTTCTTGTCACCGCAAACGTATATCTGGAATTGGTTATTTGATGCGCTCGCCAGATATGGCCCAGCCCTGCCGTTCAACAGTTAAATTCAGCGGAGATAAAGAAGTTTTTCCTGGCGGGGGAGTGAGCGGCCGACGGTGGCTGCGGCTGTGTAACCGGCTGAGCGAAGGTCGGTGAGTATCTGGTCGGTGGTTTCTGGTTCGGCCAGCAGAAGCAGGCCGCCTGAGGTCTGTGGGTCGAGGCTCAACATACGGTCAGTATACGAAAGACCAGTGTCGAAAAAGGTTTCGGCCTCGATATATTTCTGGTTACGGAAAGCACCGCCCGGTATGCAGCCAAGATCGATCAGAGCCCGGGCACCCGGCAGTTCGGGCAGGCGGGTGGCGTTAAATTCAAGAGAAATGCCGCTGGCGCGGGCGATGTGCATGGCGTGGCCAAGCAGGCCGAAACCAGTTATATCGGTGGCACAGGTCACATTGTATTTCTGCATGATTTCGGCGCCCGCACGATTGAGCTGTTTCATCGAAGCCAGCGCCGCCTGATAATGCGCCGGTGCGGCTTCACCCAGGCGCTGGCCTGCTACCAGAACGCCGGTTCCGAGGGGTTTGGTGAGAATCAGTGTCTGGCCGGGGCGACCTTTGGCGTTGGTGATGACCCGGTCGGGGTGAACGGTACCGGTGACGGCCAGGCCATATTTGGGCGGTGAATCGGCGATTGTGTGACCGCCAACGATGATGCCGCCGGCCTCGACGACCTTTTCGAGGCCGCCACGCAGAATTTCGCCTAGAATTTCCAGCGGAATACCGGCAGCAGGAAACATCACCAGATTCATCGCCGACAGCACGCGCCCACCCATCGCAAAAACATCGCTCAGGGCATTGGCGGCAGCAATCTGGCCGAATTCAAAAGCATCAGAACAGACAGGCGGGAAAAAATCGGTAGTCTCGATCAGGGCCAGATCGTCGCTGATCTTTATAACACCGGCGTCATCACAGGTATCCAGGCCAACCAGCAGCCTCGGATCAGAACTAGCGGGAAAACGCCTAAGGGCTTCGGCCAGCAGGTCAGGTGGCAGCTTTGCTGAGCAACCACCGAATTCGACGGTTGTCAACAGATCAAAGGCCGGCACTGGAGGCTTTTCATCGTGCGGCTGTGCGGTGATACCAAACTGCTGTATCAGAGAAAGCGCTTTGTCGCTGTCAGTTCTGTCAATCTGCAAACACATGCCGCATTCTGAAGAAATATGTTTC
>CAZFUG010000354.1:0-4445 GCA_964522035.1 uncultured bacterium | reverse complement strand
GGTGAAGGCGAATTTTTTGGTGAAATGTCGCTTCTGACAGGTGAGAAACGCTCTGCTTCTGTAGTTGCCAAGCACGAAACAAGGCTTCTCAAACTCAACCGCGACACCATGGGGCGGCTGTTGAGTGAAGATTCACAGCTGGCAGAAACTCTCAGTAAAACTCTTGCAGAACGCAGCAGCCGGAACACTCAGCTTACTGCCGATCATCATGAAACCAAGGCTGCAGCTCAGAAACCAGTAGAGGAAAGTGCTGCCAGGGCGGCTTTGCTGCGCAGGATACGCGGATTCTTCAAGCTTTGATCGCATTTTCCTTAAAAGTTGACCGCAGGCAGGGTGGGGCTTATAATCAGGTACCCTGTTTTGCTTGTGGGAGAACCGATGCAGAAAGTTTATAAAAAAGTTGTAACATCATTTAAGATGCAGGTTAAGCGCCGCTATCTGATGCTTTTAAAGAAGCAGGTAGTCGAAGACGGGTTGCGGCGCCGGCGTGGTGATTGCCTTGGCTGCGGCGCCTGCTGCAAGTCTTCTTTTCCGTGCCCATTTCTCTATGAAAAAGATGGCATGTTTCTCTGCCGCATTCATGAAACCAAGCCGGATGTCTGCAAGATTTACCCGTTCAACGAAGAAGATATGTTTCCGCACACCAAAGACAAATGTGGTTACTATTTTGTCGACGAAGGTTGAGCAGGCGCTGGTCTGACCAGTAATAGTCCTTAAATTAAAGAGGCCGTATCAGGATTTGTGATACGGCCTCTCTGCTTATCAGAAACTTTCAGCTGATGCGGTGCAGCTTCATCAGATTGGTGTTGCCTTTAACACCGAGTGGGACCCCGGCGACAATGACGATGACATCGCCAGATTTTGCAATACCAAGCTCTTTGAGAGTCTTTTCGGCCATTGCGATCATCTCGTCGGTATTGCGTATGTCTTTGACAAGTATCGGAGTTACGCCCCAGCTCAGTGAAAGCCGGCGACAGGTCGCTTCCCGCGGAGTAAGCGCAAATACCGGGGTCGGTGGATGATACTTTGAAATGTGCAGAGCGGTATTGCCACTGTGGGTGAATGGAACGATGGCGCGGGCTTCGACATTCATTGCTGCTTCGCAGGCGGCGTGTGCCATGACCTCTTCTATGGCGTTACCTACTTCGGGGAGCAGGTTGTTGATGCGTTCATAGTTGTCTGAGCTGATTTTTTCGGCTTCAGTGGCGATGGCTGCCATCATTTTAACGGCATCGACCGGAAATTTGCCGGCGGCGGTTTCGCCAGAGAGCATTACTGCATCTGAGCCTTCGACGATGGCGTTGAAGACGTCGGTAGTTTCGGCGCGGGTGGGGCGCTGGTTTTCGATCATCGATTCGAGCATCTGGGTCGCGGTTATGACAGTTTTGCCACGGCGGCCGCATTTGAGCAGCAGTTGTTTCTGCACGGCAGGAACCTGCTGAATCGGCATTTCAACGCCGAGATCGCCTCGGGCGATCATTACGCCCTCGCAGTTGTCGAGTATCAGATCGATTTCATCGAGGGCTTCGGGCTTTTCAATTTTGGCAATAATGCGTATCTGGGCGTCGCCAATGAGTTTCTGAAGGTCGATAAGGTCCTGGGCTTTCCTGACAAAGCTCAGAGCAACGAAGTCAAGCTGCTGCTCGATCATGAATTTAAGGTCAGCCCGGTCTTTGTCGGTAATGGTGTCGATGCTGAGCGGAATACCCGGCATGCTGAGCCCCTTCTTGTCTTTAAGGGGGCCGCCGTCGAGTACCCGGCAATTAACCCGGTTTCCGGTGATGCTGACGACTTCGAGCATAATGTTGCCGTCGTCGAGCAGAACCGAGTTGCCCGGCCGCAGATCTTTGGTGAGATATGGGTAAGAAGTGCCTATGCCCTGCTGGGTGCCGGGTTCATCAGGGTTTTCGCTGATGAAGAATGTGTCGCCAGCATTGAGTTCGATCGGCCCGTTTGCAAACTTACCGACTCTGATTTTGGGCCCACAGAGGTCGCCAAGGATGGCGGTAAAGCGGCCGGTTTTTTCTGAAGCCTGCCTGATGGTTCTGATGGCGGCCAGATGGCTTTCGTGAGTGCCGTGCGAAAAATTGAGCCGGAAAACATTAACGCCGGCCATTATCAGCTGTTCAACGGTTTCCTGGGCTGCTGAAGCCGGGCCGAGAGTCGCGACAATTCTGGTTTTTTTGCTGGTCATAAGCTCCCCTGTAATCAGAAGATGTAATTTCGTCAACATACACGCAACTTATCAGGTATGCAAATTTTCGTCAGACAAAAAATAGTTGCTGTTAAGTCTTTGGTCTGCCGATAGACATAGGGAAAAATTATAAATTGTTGCCATATACAGGAGGCAAATCATGAAAAGGCTTGTATTGACCGGGTTTCTGGCGCTTTTTCTGACTGTTCCTGCTTTTCCGCTTTCGTTTGATGCCCTGCCGGGTTATCAGGATGAAGGAATGAAGCTGTATGTCCGCGGAACCGGAAAACTCCAGGAAAGAAATTACGTCGAAGCGGTAACCGACCTGACGAGAGCGGTAAAACTGCGCCCGGACATTGCCGAGGCCTTTCATAACCTCGGGTTTGCCTTTGAAAAAACCGGCGATCTGAGAAACGCTGCCAGAGCCTACGAGCGGGCGCTCAGTCTTAAGCCGAATTACCCGTCAGCTTTGAATAATCTTGGCTATCTGCTTGCCACGACTGAAACCGACCCGGCAAAGGCAGTGATGCTCTGCCAGAAAGCCGTTGAACTGCAGCCAAATTCACCGAGTTTTCATGATTCACTTGGCTGGGCTCTTTATAAAGCCGGCCGGCATGGCGAGGCCAGTAACCATTTCAAGGCAGCCATACGTCTTGAGCCTGGCTTTTTCAAATCTCATTTCAATCTTGGTCTGGTTGAATTTTCTGCCAACAATATCAGTGCCGCCGCAAGCCATTTCCGTAATGCGATTCAGCTCAACCCGAACTATCTGAAGGCTTATGTTCCTCTCGCAGACTGCTATGAAAAAATGAAGGACGATGCCAAAGCTCTGCACGTATATCGTCAGGCTTTGGCCAAGGCTCCAGATTCAGACCCAATCAAGAAGCATCTTGAAAAGAAAGTTAAGGGTCTGACAACTGAAACGAAGCGCTTTTATTTCAGCAATGTCAAAAAAATGCAGGGCAGTTCAAAGCTGCAGGACTTTTTGAATCGCAAAGGCAAGTCTGGTTCGCTTGGCTCGGCCTATAATGTTGCTGCAGCGCCGGCAGAGACAAATACGAGTTTTACGCCGGTCAGTGCCATTGAACAACCGGTGGCAGTTTTTGACTCTGCAGTCGCTATGACGGCCATGCCTGTCGCACCTTCCATGACTGCAGCCGCACCCATGATGGCCGATCCATTCAGCCGTGACAGCATTACTGCAAGAAATGAACGTGATACCAATACCGTTGCTTCTTCATATTCTGCCTCGTCAGTAAGAATGTCGGCCGTGCCTCGCGAAATCTCAATAAATCAGGAACGCGAGCTTGAAAGAAAATATTCTCTCAGTAAATCTTATCTCGACCGCGGTCTTGTATCTGAAGCCGCCGCTGAGCTGAATTACATCATCAACAATGCTCCTGAAACCACCATGGTTTCAAGGCAGGCCCGCAATCTGCTGTTGCGTGCCCGCAAACAGATGGAAGAGAAAAGTACGATGAAAGCCCAGACTCATATGGATATGGGCAAGGACTTTTTCCGGTCGGGTCAGTATTCTCTGGCTGAAGCTGAATTCAGCAAGGCTCTGAGTCTGAACCCCGAAAATGCCGAGGCTTACAAGGATATCGCTCTTCTCTGCTACAACCAGGGGCGTTATCAGGAAGCCTACGAAAAGAGCAAAAAAGCGATCGCTCTCGATCGCACTCTTAAAGAAGCATATGTAGTTCTCGCCTCGCTCTATGCGAGAAAAGGCCGCCCTGACGATGCGCTTCGCACTCTCAAGATGGTGAAGGAAATTTCGAGCCGTCGTGATGCGGTTGATGAACTGGCAGAGAAGATGATTGCTTCGTTGTCGCCAGAATATTGATGTAATGAAGATTTTTGCAGACAAGAATATAATTGCCGCTTTTTCAGAAGCTTCTGACGGAGATCTGTCGTTTTATAACATGCCTTCAGAGAAGGTCGCAGAAATCTGGAAGAATCTGCCGGTCGTCAGAGAAAACTCGATGACCTGGCCGACTTACGGGCATCAGGTCCATCAGGACCGGGTTTTTCAGGTTTCTGAGAACACACCATTTTTCCTGACCGAAAAGACCGATGGGCTGATCACGAGTCTGACCGATCGTCCAATCGGCGTGTTTTCGGCCGACTGTCTGCCGGTTCTCATCTGGTGCGACCGGGCGATTGCAGCCGTTCATGCCGGCTGGCGGAGTGCCTGTATGAATATAGTCGCCCGCGCGGTCGAGCAGTTCTCAGAACTGTTTCAAGTAGG
>CAZFUG010000353.1:0-4470 GCA_964522035.1 uncultured bacterium | reverse complement strand
GGGCCGGGCAGCTACTGGCACAACGGCGAAAAGGTTGAAGGTCGGGATCTTACTTTTACCAGTCGTACCGGTGGCCGCTTTGTGATTCTTGAAGACCTGGTTTCACCTGAGATTAAGTATTCCGGGCAGGGTACTGATTACCATCTCGGCAAATGCTACATATTTAAGGTGTCTGATATTGGCAAAGGCATCGATTATTTAAGCGCCTCGGCCAGCATCAACGGCAAAGAGGTCGAAGTCTATTCTGACCCTGACAAGGCCGAGGTCTATGTTGTCAGGCCGGCAACGGCAAAGCCGCATAAAATAACCCTGACTATCAGAGATCAGTCCGGCAACACCGCTTCAATAGATAAAACCAGCTGATCACGACCTGGCGCTGACCGGTCGTAAATCCCTCAGGAAGCCTGAATCTGCTGACCAAAAACTATTCTTGACCATCGCCGGCCGAGCGTGTTATCAAGAAATGTTTACGTTGTACAACATAAGTCAGAGATAAATGGATTCTTGAGGAGTTTGGTCAGTGATGAAACGTACCATATTGTTGCTGGTTGCTTTTTTGCTGCTGTTTTCGCCCTGTTTTGCCGCCGAAGATTCGGGAATAAAATTCTCGGACCTGCACGGCGAAGTTACCGTCAGGCCTGATGCAAACGAAGAAGGCTGGGAACTCGCCGAACTTTCTTCGAAGCTGAATGTGCTCGATCACGTTAAAACCGAACAGGATTCGGGCGCGATCCTCAGCATGCAGGATATGACAACTTTCGTCGTCAAGCCTGAAAGCGAAATCATTCTTACTGTCCCGAGCGGTCAGGACAGCAAAGTAACTCTTGTTGCCGGTAATATCTGGGTTAACGTCAAGAAGATGGTAACCAACGGCACCATGGAAGTCGAGATGAGCCAGGCGGTTGCCGGGATCAAGGGTACCAACATCACCTGTTCAAGCAGTCGCGACGAAGACCGCATTCAGGTTCTGCGCGGTATCGCTGAAGTTCTCATTCGCGAAACCCGCGAAAAAGTCACCGTTGCCGAAGGTGAAGAGCTGGTAGTAAAAACCGGTGGTAAAACCGAAAAAGCCGAAATCGATGTTACGGTTGAACAGAAAAAATGGGAAGAACAGACCTCCCGCATGGGTGAATCGATTCAAATGAATGAAGTTCCTGACGTTCTCAAGGGCATCATGGACGCAGAAACTTCTGAATTCACCCGCATTAACGAAGCTTTCACCAAACTCGTCGCCATGACTTCAATCGAAGAAACCGAAGCCCTGGAAATCAAGAAAGACGCTGAACGTTTTATCGGCGTGTTGCTTGAAGACAACCTGATCCTGAATTCAATCAGAAAGAGAATCGACACCGCGATGCAGGCCCCCGACCTTCCGGCTGCTGACCGTGTCAGACTCGTGTCTCTGATGAAAGAAGTCGCGGCTGTTCTTGCAAAACAGCAGTCGTATCAGAGCCAGGTAACCAAGATTATGCGTTACGAATTCAAGCTTTCGGCGCTGACTGAAGATATCACAGCCGAACTTGAAATTTTTAGAACTGAGCTGGCACAGGCCACATCAGATGTTGATGCGGTAAAAGCTGTTCTTACCGCTAACCCCAGTGGACAGAGTCAGAGCTGGTTCCTGGAAGCCACTCAGGTATGTGCCAATGCTATCAGCGACCTCGATGAACTACTGCAGAAAGCTTCAGAAATGCTGGCTCAGAACCCGACATCAGCTGAACTTCAGGCATTGATCAAGTCGATCAATGATCAACGCAATGCAATTTCTACAATGATGCGCTCTCTCGTGGTTGTCGAAGTGCCGGCAGCGACCATAATTGAAATGTCGCAGCTCGACGACGTTCTTTCTGACAATCTGGTAGTACTCAAGAACGAAATTGCCGGTTACAATCTGATTACCGATGCTGCCAATTTAAGGGCCAGCCAGGATGCAATGAGCAGACGCCTTAAAGCATCTGCCCGCATCATGGACAGCTTCGCCAGAGTTAAGCGTTCTTATACCAAGGCACAGCGACTGTATGACAGCACAGTCAGAGCTTCTGCCGGGGCAAAATACAAGACCAGCGAACAGGAAGACCTCGATTCAACCTGGCTTAACATCAGCGACCGTTTCCAGCAGCTCGGAATTGTGGCTGAGCAGCTGCAGACCAACATGGCAGATCTCGAACGCCAGCTGGCAGAATTCCTGAAGTGAGATGATGCAAAGGAAAATGATGATGAAAAAAAATAAATTTCTTACAATACTGGTTGTTGCTGCTGTTCTGTTTTCCAATCTGGCCTTTGCTTTGTCACAGGCCTCGGAAGGTGCTTTGAATGCCTTCAGAAGATATGAGCCTGATTTCAGCAATACCCTGCGCCGCCTCGAAGAACTTGACCGTCGCATCGACAGTCTTAACATTGCTCCTGACAGCGACAGAATGAAAGATATAAAAGACGAGGCTGAAGAAAGCATGAGTCGCATTCAGAAACGCTATGATCTGATGGAAGACCTTTTCACCAGCGTTTCCGGCGATTACCCGGCTGACCGGCCGCAGCTGTTCGATGGCTTTTCACGCATCGATGACCTGTACCGCGCAATTCGCGATTTCCATACTGCAAAATTCGTTTATCGCGGCCAGAAACAGGTTGAGAAGGTAGCTCCAGAAACCAGCAAGGGCACTGAAAAGGCTCCTGAGACAGTCGCTCCCGAAACAGCTCCTGCGTCTGTCGAACCTGAAAAAACTGCTTCAGAAACCGCTGCTCCGGCTGAAGAAAAGTCTAAAGTCGATGTCAGCGGCGTGCTGAAGCTCGATTTCAAGAACAGAAACGAAGTTTATCGCACCCAGACCAACGCTTTGCCGAACACTCTTGCTGAAACGGCACTTCCGAACAATCTCAGGCAGGGTAAGCTGAATCTGACCTACAAGTTTGATGAAAAACGTCAGTTGTTTGTCGAAGACCGCTTTCTGAAAAGAGAGCGCAACGAACCGGTGCATGAGAACTATTTTACTCTTGCTTATCTTATCAAAGTGAATCAGGACCGCGCCTGGACCATCAAGAACACTCTGCAGCACTCCTGGTATCCGGACAACGGCATCAAAGACTATCGCAACAATCTTGCCGAAGTGTTTTTCAACGATCGCTGGACCCAACGTGAAAGACTTGCCAATGTGGGTTATCAGACAAGGGTCTACCCGAACTACTCGCGCTCTGATTTTTATCAGATGAACCTCGGCGATCAGGAAACCTGGTTCAGAGACAATGGCAACATGTTCCTTGAATTCAAGGGCGAATGGCGCCGCTACAGTAATGTCGGCGATCTTGACTACGACAACGCCAACCTCTATGGCGAATACAACCGCACTTACAGCGGCAATAAATCAGAACTGGCCATCTCGAATACTTTTGACCGCCGTCTTTATGATCGTGAAGCGATTAACCTTTATCGTGCCAGCTATTTTGACAACTATTTCCGCCTGAATTATGAGCTGCCCGTTCACAGCAAACTCGCCTACTCGTTCGAAGGTCAGCATTCAATCAGAAGCTATACTGCCGACGAACCTCGCGGTTACAAAGAAGTGAATCTTTTCGCCGCTGCCCGCATCAAGATGGATGAAAAAACCCGCGCGGTATATGATTACCGTTTCGTTCACAACGACGAAAATTCCCGCGACAAGGCCCATAAGAACCATAAGCTGCACAGCATGTGGCAGAAGAACTTTAACGAAGATTTCCGCGCCAGATGGGACAGCAATTACCATATCCGCACCGCCGACGTCACTGCCGGCGAAGACATGGAATTCAAGGAAAATCTGCAGAACATCAAGCTTTCATGGCGCCTGAAAAACGAAATGAATCTGGTCTGGAACAACGAATATCTCAGCAGGATCTATGAAAGACTCGGCTACAGAGATTACCGCTATCTTATGAGCGGTCTTGCTCTCAGCTATGCCAAAGCTCAGAAATATGACTGGAAAATCGATCAGAGCTGGCGCAAATTCAACTTCCGCAACGGTACGATCTCTACCGGCTGGGAAGGCGAATCACAGCCAATCACCGAACTCCAGTATAACTGCACCCTTACTGATGATCTGAAACTCAGACTGCGCGCCTCGTGGGAAAAATCATACTACCGCCAGTTCGATGCCAAATCTCAGGAACTGCTCTGGGATTTCACCCGCCCCATGACCATCACTGAATTCTTTGGTGGCCTTGAATACGTTTTTTGACGCGAACTGTGAAGGATATAAAAGAGGAATAATATGACAAAAACAAGGTTAGTGGCCTTTTTAGTCCTTTCTGTAACTCTTATCTGTGGTTGTATGGGCGGCGGCGGTGGCGGCACTCCGGCCTTCGAAAAAGATGTTGCGGGCATTACCGCAACCCTGAATCGATTTGCTGAATCGCTGAAAACCAGCGATCCTACTTCATCAGGTTTATTTGCCCAGACCACCGGTACTTCTGAAAGCACAAAAATTCTTTATGTCAAAG
>CAZFUG010000352.1:0-4471 GCA_964522035.1 uncultured bacterium | reverse complement strand
AAAGTACAACCGTGAGTTCGCTCTGAATCAGTCAATAGTTTGCGTTTGCCCTGGCTGGAGCATTATGTGTTGTGGTGAATGTCGCTTCCGGCATGCTATACTGAATAATAATACAGACTTAATAGTTGAGATGTACAATCGTTTGCCGGTCATTGCTGTGTGGCAGGCCTAAATGTGCGAAAGACTGACGCAGGGGTGAGAAATGGATCAGAAGCAGGCGAAAAATGATGCTTCAGCCCTGAAAAGGCATGGTTCCGGTCGAAAAAACGCATGGTGGCTGGTTCCATGGCTGGTTCTGGTCGTTTCATTCGTTGCTTCGGTCTGGGTCTGGAGCCAGGTGACGGCGAAGGATTTTGCCCGTGACACCGTTCAGTTCAATTCTGCCGTAGAAGAATTCAGGCATCGCCTCGAGGCCATTTCGATTGCACATGAAGGGCTTCTGCGAAGCTGCTCGGCTCTGTTCGAAGCTTCAACCGAAGTTAACGCCGGAGAATGGGATTCATTCGTCCGGCTGCTGCAGGTACCCAAATATTATCCCGGGGTTAATGCCATCGGCTTTGCTTTGTATATTGAATCTGATGATGTTTTGCCTGGTTTCTCGCCAGCACCTGCCGCGTCGATGACTGCAAGCATCTGGCCGCCTGGTAAACGCAACAAATATCTGCCGATTACTCTCGTTGCGCCAGCCTTTGGGTCTTTTATGCGTCTGGTCGGTTTTGACCTTTTAACAGAACCGGTGCGAAGAAAAGCGGCTGAAGAAGCCATAAATTCTGGTAAGCCCACCGTATCTGGCTGTGTTGATCTGATTGTCAGCGCCTCTGATAAAGAACACTCCGGTTTTGTGAGATTTTTTCCGGTTTTTAAAAAGTGTGATAAGCAAGATTCTTCAGGGTTGGCAGGGCGGGTGGGCGGTGTTATCGTCAGCCCGGTCAGCCTTCTTGAATACGTCAATTCGGTTCTTGGCGAACGCAAAAACCAGATCGGTGTGTTAGTTTATGACGAAATTAATGGCGCCGAAAAAATTGTCTGTGATTCTTCAGGCTTTGGTCTGGCCAGATGCCGCTCAGCGCTTTTCGTCGCTACCGGCAGCGTTGATTTATGCGGGCGGGTGCTGTCGGCAAAGTTCTATTCACTGCCAGCCTATGAAGAGTCGTTACAGCGCTTTGACTCTGCTTTTGTTTTGATCAGCAGTTTCATTCTCAGTATCGTCCTTTCGATTTTCGCGTTCGCTCTCTATGGCCGACAACAGGCTCTCAACGAACTCGCTGACTCTATGCACGGCATGATGCTGCTGTCACGCGCCATCGAAAACAGTGCCAATATGGTTGTCATCACCGACGCCGATGGCGTGATCGAGTATGTTAACAGTTCATTCTGTAAAAGCAGCGGTTACAGTCGCGATGAAGCGATTGGTCAGAATCCGAGAATTGTTAATTCAAGGGTACATTCGTCTGAGTATTATCACGACATGTGGCAGACGATTTTGAGCGGAAAAACCTGGACCGGCCGCTTCTGCAACCGGCGTAAAACGGGCGAACTTTACTGGGAGTCGGCCAACATTTCGCCGGTTGTCAATGCAGAAGGTCAGATAGCCCATTTCATTGCCGTCAAAGAAGACATTACCGAAAGTCTGAATACCCAGAAGGCGCTCGAAGAGGCGAAAAAAGTCGCCGAAACCGCCAGCGTCGCCAAAACTCAGTTTCTTGCCAACATGAGTCATGAAATCAGAACCCCGATGAATGCTGTGATCGGCTATTCACATCTGGCATTGAAGTCGGGTATGCCCGACAAGATACACGAGTACCTCAATAAAATTCTCGTTTCAGGCAATAAGGTACTCGAATTGATTAACGATATTCTCGATTTTTCAAAGATCGAGGCTGGCAAACTCAGCATTGAAAACACCAGTTTTATTCTCGATGAGGTGATGAGTGATCTTGCCAACGTCGTTTCAACTGGCGGTAACGGCAGGGAAATCTATTTCTTTTTTATGATCCCGCCCGATGTGCCGGAAAATCTGATCGGCGACCCGCGTCGTCTTGGTCAGATTCTGACCAACCTGGTTTCGAATGCTTTCAAATTTACGGAACGCGGTGAGATCGAGGTAAGAGTGACACTGCTCGAAAAAATCGAGTCGCAGGTCAAGCTTGAGTTCTCGGTGCGCGATACCGTCATCGGCCTTTCTGCTGAACAGCAGAAGCGTATTTTCGAGGATTTTTCTCAGGCAGATGGGTCGACGACGCGTAAATATGGCGGTACCGGGCTTGGTTTGAGCATTTCACGCAAACTGGCAAACGCCATGGGTGGTCAGCTCGAAGTTGAGTCCGAGCCAGGCCGGGGCAGCCGCTTCTTTTTCTCTGCCTGGTTCGGGGTTGAAATGGTAAAAGCTCCGCCGATTTCAGAAGTGCTTGGTGGTCGAAGGTTTATCATTACCGACAGCCGGGTGCTGCCATGGCGTGGTCTCATGGCACATCTTGAGATGTCTTCAGCCTCTGTCCGGCTGGTTCCTTCCGGGCGTGAACTGCTAGAA
Source organism: uncultured bacterium (assembly GCA_964522035.1). GTDB lineage: Bacteria > Muiribacteriota > Ozemobacteria > Ozemobacterales > Ozemobacteraceae > Rifleibacterium. Next base: position 1,941 of record CAZFUG010000352.1, on the reverse strand, counting down.
ATGCTGAAAAATCAGCCTGAAGAACAGATATGCGATCTGGTTTTCATATACGTTAAACTGCCTGATATGGATGGTGTTGAGCTGGCGCGCACCATTCGCAACGATTCTGATCTTAAAAAGCGGCCGGCAGTCGTACTGGTTGCTCATCGCGATGAATTTTCCGCGCTCTGCAACGACAAGACAATTCGCAGTACTCTCGCTGACGATATTATCATGGCCCCGATAACTCCTTCTGATATGATGAATACGGTAATCGGTATTTTTGCACCGGTGCTGCGTCGCCAGGGCATGAAGCTTTTCGAAGAACACGACTGGAAAAATCAGCTTTACGGTGTCAGGGTTCTGCTGGCCGAAGACAATCTGATCAATCAGGAAATTGCGCTCGAACTTTTGCAGCAGGCCGGCTGCTCGGTGCGCATTGCCAGCGATGGCTGTCAGGCAGTTGAAGAGATAATGGCCGCCGATGTTCCGTGGGATATCGTTCTCATGGACGTTCAGATGCCACATATGGATGGCCTCGACGCAACCCGCATGATCAGGGCTGATGCACGATTCGCTGATCTGCCGATCGTTGCCATGACCGCGCACGCGATGAACGACGCTCGCGATCGCTGCCTGCAGTCAGGCATGAATGCGCATATTGTCAAGCCGATAAACCCCGAAGATCTTTTTCAGACGATCAGGCGTTTTTGTCGCCCTGACCTGCGGATTCCGAAAAAGCAGGTGGAAGCTCTTGCGGCCGCTGCGAGCAGCCCGGAAACCTTCAAAGCCGATGGCCTTGACGTCGTTTCGGGCATGCGCCGGGTGATGGGCAATTTTTCTCTTTACGTTAAACTGCTGCGCCGGTTTGTTGAAGAGCAGGCAAATGTCGCCTCCAGAATCGCACAGCTGCTTGAACAGGGCGATACCACCCGGGCGGCTCAGCTCGTGCATGCCATCAAGGGGGTTGCAGGCAATCTCGGAGCAACCGAGGTTTTTGCGCAGGCTCAGACTCTTGAACGCTGCATCAAAGAATCGCGCCCGGCCTCTCATATTGAAAGTGAAATGAAAATTTTCGCTGCCAGGCTCAGTTCGCTCATTTCGTCACTGAGGGTGGCTCTGCCGGCAGAACAGCCGGTTGTCGGCGAATTTGACGGGCAGGCATCGCCGCAGATTTCCCAGAAATTGAATAAAGAATTGCCGGTTCTGATAAAACTTCTTAAACAAAGCAGCGTCGAGCTGATAGAATGTTATAAGAATCTCAGTGAGGAATTGAGATCTGTCTGCAGCCGCGAAGAATTCGCACTTCTGGAAAAAGCCATCAGAACAGGCGAATTCGACCAGGCTGTCGAGCCCCTGATACAGCTGGCTGCCCGACTGCAGATCGATACAGAAGCAGATACATAACGCAGAAAGAGAAAGCATGGAAAACCAGACGAAGCCAAGAATACTTGTTGTCGACGACATCATCGATAATATCGAGATTCTCGGCAGCATTCTGCGACCTGAATACGACGTGACCATGGCCATGACCGGTCAGAAGGCGCTGCAGCTGGCAGGCGGGGCAAACCCGCCCGACCTGATTCTGCTCGATATCGTCATGCCGGAAATGGATGGCAGCGAGGTTTGCCGTCGCCTCAAAGAAAACCCGCAGACTGCAAAAATTCCGGTCATTTTTGTTTCGGCCCGCGATGAAGAGATCGATGAGGTGAACGGTTTTGCGCTCGGGGCGGTCGATTATATCGTTAAACCGGTCAGTCCACCTATTGTCAGAGCCCGTGTCAGAACTCACCTGAGCCTGACTTCGGCGATGCGCCAGCTCGAAAAACAGAACTGCATCCTCCAGGAAAACATCAGACTGCGCGAAGATATCGAGCGCATCGCTCGCCACGATCTCAAAGGGCCGATGACCGTCTTCATGAATGCTCCCGATATGCTTATGGCCGCCGGGCCGCTCAATCA
>CAZFUG010000351.1:0-4481 GCA_964522035.1 uncultured bacterium | reverse complement strand
GACAGAACCTTTCTGAGTCGGAGCAATCTGAGGGGTCGCCTCAACTGAAAGAAAACCCGTTCTCGACACGACAGCCCAGAATGTAACCGATGCTTCGCCGGCAACATCGATCGAGTTGCCATAAGTGACACCATCACGCGAAACCAGAATCGTTCCGTCTGAAATGCTGAAATCAATTCTGGAAGTTATATCTACGTCGGTTTCACGAATCGAGAATGATTTGAAAATCATCTGAAAAGGTTCAGAAACAACAACCTGACGATCTGGAAGAGAAAGCCAGCTGCGCAGATAGGGAAATTCAGCAGCGGCATTGCGCGGGTTATCGACCCGCAAAACATGAGTTATGGCACCACTGGTCACACTTCCCAGAGGGTTTGGCGTAAAAGTAACCGTTACGTTACTGGGCGCATTACCCGGGTTGCCGTAGTCCCAGCGCAGGAAAAAGGTTTTTGCCCCGTTGTCAGCAGAAGAAAAGGTATAAGGCGATGGCGAAACCGAAAAACCGAAACCACCAGCCTGAGTAATGTTGATTGACTGAGTAAACTGCGGTGTCGGGTTGCCATAAAGATCTATTACCCTGACGAAAAACGGGTTTACCAGCTCACTTGAAGCTGCTGTCGGAAAATCGCCGGTGATTGAATTGGCAGGACCGGCACCAACAAGAATCGGCAAGCCCGTAGTTTCCTGCAAAGTGGCTGAAGTTGCCAGCAATCTCTGTGAACCTGCGGTTGTGAAGGTCCAGAGCCCATCATAATTCGACTGAGCTGCAAAGGCTATAACCTGAGGCGGGGTCGAAGATGCTTTTGTATCAGTTGATGAAATCGTGACATTCCCGGTGTAATTGACAGGGTTTCCGAAAGCATCGACTACTTTTACCCGGTAAGCAACCGCAATACCAGCTTCGGTTGAAAGAGTTGGAAGTTCAAATTCAAGCGCCCGCGGCGACGAGGCCTGAACCGTAACCGGCATATTGCCTGAAATCGCGGGGTTTGCAGTATCAAAAACCGACAATTGATAGCTGCCAGCGGTAAAATAGGTAGCCTGAAAGGTTCCCTGACCGTTTACCAGAGTGGAATCCTGAGGAATCAGGGCTTTGGTGTCGAGAGTCGCAAAACGGATACCGCCATTGTATTGTTCATTGAGATTGCCGGCTGAGTTCGAAGCTGTAACGTCAAAAGAAAAATTCTGGCCGGCGGTCAGATTCACCGTGTCTGGTGACAGGGCAAAATTTACTGTTTCGCCGCTGACAACGGATATCATGTCGGTAGTGACAGAATTGCCGGAAAATGCGTCGGTCGCGGTTATGGTGAAATTGCCTAGGTCTGTCGGGGTCACAGCAAGAAGAAAACGCTTGTAACCATTTTCAAAATCCTGAAATGTGTAGTTGGCAGGTCCGGTAACCGTTGGGTCAGAGTAACTGAAGTTGACTGTTCCGGTAAAACCATTGAGCTGGTTACCAAAAAGGTCTTTCAGATTCAGGTCAAAAGACAACGAGGTGCCCAGATCGACCGACAACAGGTCTGGGCGAAGTTCGATTACCGGGTCACTGTCGTCGGCATTGATGGAAACGAATTCTGAAATTCCGACCTTGCCAGAGTCTTCAACCCTGATTTTGATGTTTTCAGCCTTGGTGAATCTGCCGCCACTGGCACCGGAAAAAACCTTTACGCCGGCATCAGCAGACGTGAAGGTATAAGAAACCGGCATACTGACGTCACCACCGGTTGCTGTGTGCGATATAACAGCGGTACCGGTATAGTTTGTCAACAGGTTGCCCTGATTGTCGCGGGCTCTTATAGTAAAAGTGAAGGTTGCCCCGGCATCGGCCGCCGGAGGCGCAATAATTTCAAATTCGGCCAGGCCCGAAGGTCTGACATTAAGAAACAGCAGACCGATTTTCGAGTTGTCCTTCACGTCTTCAACTCTTAAAATAACTGTCTCGGATGCACCTGACAATGAAATCGGTATGGCCAGGAAGCCGTCAAGAAATTTATAGCCGGTCGTCATCGGTGGTGCGCAGGCTCCGACAGAGGGAATAATTCGGCAGGCGCCGTCATAAGAGGTCAGAACATTATCAGACATGTCTCTGGCCTCAATGGTCAGGGTGAATGGAACCCCTGAAAGCTGGTAATAACCAGCATCAACGACAAAACGGTTTAAAGACGGCGGCACGGCTGGATGAACGGTCAAGCCAAGCCCGCCAGTCAGTGCCGTAGCAGAAAGAGCTGTCAAAGTCTGATTCCCCGAGGTGTCGAGAACAACCGGCTGGTTACTGAGACCGGCGACGATGTTTCCCGCAGCTGGCGACACCGTTCCCAGAGATGAAGACAAAGAGAAGGTAGTATTTACACCGGTATTTAGATTGCCATAGTCATCGACCGCAGCAACAACAAGGTTGAACGGAGTATTCTGATACTGGTCAGGTTCTGCAGTCAAACGTAATCTGGTTGCAGCGCCGGCATTGACAAAAATATCCTGATACGACGCAATCCCACTGCTCGCTTCTTTGACCTGGAGACGCTGGCTGGGAACTGTAAAAAATGCGCAGTCGGAAAGAGTGACAACCCCATTAGCCAGATTCACCGAACCAGGAAAAGAGGCCGGAGCAATGTCGGTAGTCTGAATTAAAATCTGGCCACTATTCGCGCTGTCAATGTTGCCGTAGCGGTCTCTTGCAACAATCTGACCTGAAAAAAGATTGCCGGCAGTTACGGCAGCAGGAAACGCCTGTAATCCAAGAGATACGGTTGGCCCCGGTACCGTTTGAACAGGTAATGAATCAGATGCAATCAAACCTGAAGTGGCTGTGATGCGAAATGTTTCTGCAACAGGGTTGCGCGCCTGAAAAACCGTAGTACCGTTGTCAAAACTGGTGAATGAGTGGTTATTTCTCGGAAATTCAACCGTTGGCGAGTCGGCAGTAATGACCACATTACCGATAAAACCCGTTACCGTGGCATTATTCTGATCAATTGCTGTTACCCGAAAATCAAAATAATCGCCGGCACCCGTCGATGCTGGCGTATCAACCCTGAACTCGGCAACCGGAAGACGATAGAAGACCTCGATTTCATTCAGAATTGGAGAAAACGAGGTATCACCGGTTGAAAGAATAGCGCGAACCTGCAGGTATCTGTTTGCCGGGCTTTCGATGGCGCTGCCGTTGATACTGATGACACTGCTCCAGCTGGAATATGGACCACCGGAAACAGCAGCCGTGCGCGTCTGAAAGACAACCGATGTACCGGGAGCGGTTGTATTCGCTGACCAGGTAAGCGATTCAAAAACCGGGTTCGCAACCCCGGTATCGAACTCTCTTGACTCGTAGATACCTGTGCCCGCGTAACCAGCTGTTTCTTCGCTGTTCATAGAAGAATCAACAGGATATTTAAGCTTGAGTTCCGCCCAGTCAAACTGACTACGCCTCTCGCGCAGTGTGGTCGCCGCACCAACCGAAGTCCACATACCAAGGCCCGGAATTATGTCTCTCGTATTCACCGGAGTAAAATCGACAGAGGCTTCTGTCCAGTCTGAAAAACCCGCAGAAACAAAGTATCTGCGGTCTCTGCCGATGGTTGCGGTTCGTAGCAAAAGCATCGAATACCAGCCCTGGGTAAACGAAGCCGAAGTAAAACGCCTCTGCGCGGTAAGAATATATGTTCCGGTCGATGGCCCGCTGACTGTCTGTTCGTAGGCTCTCCAGGCACCAACCGGGTAATTAACCCCTTCCGGGTAACCGATAGAAAGACACGCATTGCTGTCAAATCCTGTATAACCAACAGGAATGATAGATATTCCCGTTTCAATTCCCATTGTTGGGTTAGTTGCGTTTGGTGCTGCCAGGGCAGTCAGACCGTCGGCAGACTGAACCGCCGTAACGCCAGCGCAGAGTGTCCAGTCATTAAGGCTGTCTTCAAAATCATGATTGTTTAAATAAAACTGACTGAGGGTTTTGTCTTCGACGCTAAGAGCCTCTGGATTCATGTAGTAAAGATGATAGGTATTGCTTGCCGCCGGCCAGCCGGGATTTGCATCAACTTCAAACAGAAGTTTTACCGGAGTTCCGGCGTTGTCGGTCGGTCGCTCAAAATCAAGCAATCGAAATGGTACCTGATTTCCTGCCCAGTCGGTAAGCCGAAGATCAGACCAGTCAGACCTCGCATTACCTATCTGCGTAAGATCGATCTGAACTTTTTCATTTATTCTCTCGGCTTTCCCACGGTTGAGAGGAGCAGTATGGGTATGAAAATCATCGGGAATGGTGAATGCTATCTGGCGCTTTCGCGCCCAGACACCGCGCCCCCCAAACTTCAGAGCCGGGATGCCATCATCTTCACCGGGGTTCCTGTTTTTCAGGCGCAAAAAACCAGCCGAAGCACCGGCCGTATCAGAAGCAACCACGTCGTTAAAAAGCGCTCCGGCAGTCGCAAATACGGCAGCTTCACTGATCCTGAAAGATGCGGCTTCAAGACATGCAGGTG
>CAZFUG010000350.1:228-4491 GCA_964522035.1 uncultured bacterium | reverse complement strand
AGCTGGAATTCATTCAGGCGATCAAAACCGATGAATTCTGGGAAGGCATGAACCTTAAAGCTCTCGAAGAAATCAGAAAGCGCCTCAGACTACTGATCAAATACATCGATCCGGGCGAGAAGCAGATCGTTTATTCGAACTTCAGCGACACCCTGACTGCGCCTGCAGTATTCGAACCTGGCACCGAGGCATTCAAGAACGACGAGCTGGCAGCCTACCGACAGAAAATGAACGCTGTAATCGATCAGAACCTCGATAAAGAGGTGATCTGGAAGGTCAGATGCAATCGACCTCTGACTGATGCCGACCTGAAGCAGCTCGAAGAAATTCTCGACCTGAGCACATCAAAAGACAAAGAGTTGTTCAGGGAAGCTTATCAGAGCGGTTTCCGGGCCAAGACCGGCACAGACAACTCCAGTCTGGAGCTGCTGATCAGATCTATCGTCGGCCTGGATCGAAAAGCGGTCGAAAAAGAGTTCGCAGATTTTATCGAGAAGTCGAACCTTACCTCACTACAACTGGCCTTTGTGAGCAAGATCATCGACTACTTCGCCGAAGACGGCTTTGTCAGAGATGACATTCTCTACGAACCGCCATTCAGCGACATGTACCACGACGGCCCCGAGGGCCTGTTCGGCGACCGCGTCGAGGTTCTCTTCGCCCGCATCCAGCGGCTAAATGGCCTGAAAAGCAGTTTCAAAGTCTGACAAAAAAATCATGCTGGAATTTTAAAGCGAGGTGAATAAATAAGAGTTGCTTATGCATTTATGCTGATTGTGCTGATTTTTTGTTCTGGCTGCGGTTTACTAGACGGGCAGAATGCTTCGGGGCTGCAGGATTATTTTGTTAAGGCCATTGGTTCCACGCCGGTAAAATATTCCATTCAAAAATGCGTCATGAGCCCGCCAGGCACCAGAAGCTGTTATCTGATGATGGAAATAGAGCCGGCCGAATTTGCAAAATTAGCAACGGCTCTTAATCTCAACAAGACTGTTTTTACAGACCCCAAAACCGGTGAAGTCGATACAAGGCTGGCAATGGACGTTCTCGGCCGTCTGGAGAAGGTTGAAGATTTTAAAGTTCAAAACCCATCGTTTAACTTGAAGGACATAGATACCTGGAATGTCGAGCCATTAAAATCCGGTGCTGACCTTTACCTGGCAAATCCACCCGTGCCACCAATTTCAGGCAACTCCAGGTCTTCTTTTAATTTTCTGATATACGACACCAGCACCAATAAAGCCTGCGTCTTTCTTGGCTATCCTTACGGCTGATTTCGCAATCGGCTAAAAAAAAGAATCCGGGTTATTACCCGGACTGAAAAATAAGGAGGCAAACAAATCCATAGCCCATGTCGAACGAAAGCGATGTTTTGTTTACCAAAAAGTTTCAGATGCCGGCAAACAAACACAAACAGCAATAAGCATCGAACTATTTGTGCGGGCAGAGCAAGGCGAAAAACCACATGAAAAATTATATTTTTTTTTCACGATTGGCCGCATATGTAAGATTCTCGCCTGTACCCTCCGGGACATAAGCGCGGGAATCTTGTCTTAAGCAGCTTAGATATCTGCCACCCGCCTTCGCGAGTGCAGGCTTCACAGGGATGGCGCCCAAACCGACGCCCCTTAAATTCAAATGCGACAAAGACTACAGATGCAAATCACACATAGTGCCAGATCCGGAATTAATGCTTTTCAGCCTGAGCAGCAGAATCAAAGATCGAACCGACTTCGAATATGGTGCGGCGGGAGGGCTGCCAGTTGGCTTTGAAAAACGGTGTAGTGAGCTCCTCGGGGGCACTTTTCGCAGTCTTTGAAGTGTATTCGTCGCTGATGAGCAGCAACAGACTGCTCAGAAACTTTGTCTGGCCCTGCGGCATCGGCAGCGTTTTCCAGTTATCTTTGAACTGCAGCGGTTTTTTCATGACTTTGAGAATCTGCGCCCGGCCGGGCGCGTAGTGGCGAAGAAAACAATGATAAGCTTCGTCGTCGCTTTTCAGGGTCTGAAAATTCTTTTCGCAGGCCTGCAGAAGAGCCTGATGGAAAGAGATCACGCCGAGCATGCTGTATTCGACGGTTCCGGGGCGGACTTCTGCGGTGATTCCAGGCATAGGCCGTGATTTGAGATAGATTGAATAAAACACAACCGAAGCGAGAAAGCTTTTCTGCTCGGCCTGGCCGGCGTTTTTAACCAGCAGCGGCGGAAAAGGTGACTGTTCTGTGAACTGGCGCTTCGAAGATTCGATAAGCCCCATTTTAACAACAAGATTGCGCCGGTCAGCCATGAAAGTCGAGATCTCGGAGCCGCCGACGATTTTATTGATACCGAAATCAGCGGGCAGCGGCGCAACGATCGGCAGATGCCTGATTTTTTCGGGAAACCGGTAGAGCTTGATGAAATAGTTCATGCCAGCCGGGTCAGCGACGTCAGGAATACTGAACCCCATGCCCTTGAAGCCGTTATATGGAATATTGGTGATATCAGCGGCATAAGTGGCCACAAAGCTCAACGGCTCGACAACTTCGACTGGCTTTGCAACATCTGTGTCAGCAGCCGAAGGCAGAATTCCGATACTGAAGCCATAGTCACCGTCGATGCGCCAGCCTTCTCCGGGCGGCACCGGGCCGGCATGAACTGCCAGAGAGGAAAGAAAAAGCAGCGAAATCGCCAGCAGCAGGCTCAATTCTGTTTTTATCGTTTTAAACATAAGCAGACTCACCCTTCGGGCAGATTTTTGTCGGTATGACCTCAGTCTATTACCGCGCCAGCGATAATGCAATCAATTGTCAGCAAATCTATGGCAATTCGGTACTTGTCAGCATTGAAGCTATCTGCTATTCTTTAACTAAGGGTTCGGAATTATTCCGAAGGTTTTATGAATGGTCGGGCCGCCATTCGCAGACGCGGGTGGCGGCTTTCTTATGTACAGGTTACAGCGGAAGGTCGTTCCACTCAATGAATGCGAATGGCGTGCGATTGCATGTCCTTTCGTTGTTCAATTATGCAAAGGAGCCGACCAATGTCAGAATACAACCAGTCAGAGTATGAACGCGAACCCGAAAACACTCAACAGAACCAGACCAACGCAGGCACCGAAGATTTCGCTGGCGAAATCAAGGCCAAACTTCTTTTCTTCGTCGTCGCAATCGCCTTGATTGCCGTAATTAAAGTTTTCCTGCTTTAATTCAAGTCACCTGCAGACTATGCGGGAATAACGAAGCACCCTTCTAATTCAAATTTACAGGGACTTAAATAAAAAAGCCCGGGCGAAATGCCCGGGCTTTTTTGGTGTTATATACCTGTTAATTTTATTTCAGCGGGTAGTAACCAGCAAAGATCTTGCCGGCAATCCCGGCGAATACTTTCTTCTGTTCGGCATTCAACTGCTTGTTGGCGGCTTCCTGCAGACAGCGGAGAAAGCGCAGGTTTTCGGTGGTGACATCGACCGGGTAACCCTTGATGGTGAAACAGCCCCAGCCCTTTTCAGTAAGTCTGACGCGCGGGTATTTGAGCATGTCGACCGCGAAAAAGTTTCTGATGGCCTGGCGCACTGCAGTTATTACGAGTTTGTCGACAGTTTCGGCATTCAAGGCCAGCCGCAGCTGCCAGACGAACGAACGCATCGGGTTGAGCGAATTATGCCCTTCTGAAAGCATGTGTTTAACACGCTTGTCGCTTTTTCTGATTTCTTCGAGATAACCTGCGAGAGTTCTATCCTGGCTGAATACACGTTTCATATCCTGCGGCACATCTTCGTATTTATGCAGGTTGATGCACTTGGTGTAACCATTGGCAATCGAAACATAATCTGCAAAAAATTCATTCACCGCCAGAATGTTTGAACTGATAAAGAAAATCTGAATGTTGGTCCATTTTTTCTTCGGGTTGTTTTTGTTCAGAATTTCTTTGGTGATCTGGTGAAAAACATGGTGACCGTATTCATGCACGGTAGTGTCGAGATAACGATGCAGAGAACCGGGTTTGCTGACCGGCACCCACAAAACCGCCTTATCAGGCGAATAAGCGGCACTCTTGAAGATCATGTAGTTGTTCAGCTGGTCGCCGACCGGCTTGTCGAGGCCCTGTTCGATTTCGCCCTTTTCGGTTTTGATTATGTCCAGGACTTCCTGGAGAACTTCGCCTTTGATCTCTGCCGGGTTAACGAAATATTTGCGTTTGATGTAATCGGGAAATGGGTTGAGAAAGAAGTAGTCGTCATCGAGCTTGTCGGCCATGTGCGCGAATTCGTAGCCTGAGGTG
>CAZFUG010000350.1:0-218 GCA_964522035.1 uncultured bacterium | reverse complement strand
AAAACCAGGCCGCTGTTTTCCTCGTAGGCGTCGAGAGCAGCCTTGTCAGGCTTCATACCGGCTGCCAGCCACATATCGCGGGCCGGAAATTCGGTGTCGGTATAAAATCTGATGTGAACTCGGGCATCCATGTTGACGCCCCAGGAGCGCATCAGCTTTTCAGCTTTGCGAAAAGCCTCTATCTGCTTGTCCAGGGATCTGATCTCATCGTGCGAAGC
>CAZFUG010000349.1:0-4491 GCA_964522035.1 uncultured bacterium | reverse complement strand
GTGCCCAAGCTCTGGCTGCTGGTTCTATCTCGACGATGCCTCAGGCAAACAGGTTCAAATCGAGCTCGGCCACATGGGAATCAAGTTTCCGCAGTGGGTCGGGCGCAGCGCCAAAGTCGAAGGCCGCCTGCTGCAGACCAAAGATGGTCTCGAACTGGTCGGCACCGGCGCCGAATTTTTCTGACCGGTAATCGGCTCTGTTGCAGGGCCTCAAAGATTTTTTCCGCATAAATTACTGATTTCTGTGATAACTACAGATCAAAAACAATCCGACTGATAGACCGGGCCAACGAATCGTTTCTGCTTTGTTTATGCAGTAATCAATAAATAATTGCAGAGATCGGTTTGTAACACCACTTTTTCAGGAGACATCTATGCGATTCATAGCATTTGCGTTTAAAAATTTATTCAGACGCCCCGTGAGAACCGGGCTTACGGTTCTGGCGATTGCACTGGCGGTCGCGGTGGCGGTCAGTCTGATCGGTTTCAATATCGGTTACCGCCGTTCTATCGATGTCAGCATCGACAAGCTCGGCTTTCAGGTGATGATCATGGCGAAGGGGTGCCCCTACGAAGCGGCTACCATGATGCTCAAAGGCGGCACCGGTCTGCTCTACCTGCCCGACAGCACCTATGCAGAGGTCAGAAAAGACCCCGATATCTCTGCGATTACTCCGATTTTCGTCGGCGTCGCCGAAAAAGAGGCTTCCGGAATCAGTGACGAAGCGGGCTCTTCGTTTGCGATAGTTTCAGGTATCGAAACGGCCAGTTTTCGCGACATGAAGCCCTGGTTGTCAATCTCGCAGTCGCCTGGTCATCAGGGCGGCCGCTGGTTCAGCGATGATTCGACCGGTGAAGTCGTGCTCGGCTTTGAAGTGGCTGAATACGAGCAGCGCAAGGTTGGCGATTCCTATTTTGTCACGATTACCCCGAATGGCCAGGTTGAACCGGTGATGACCGAGCTTAAAGTCGTCGGCATTCTCGAACGCACTGGCACCCAGGACGACGGCACCGTCTTTATGCCGATCAAAGAAGCCCGCCGCCTGTTCAATCGCCCGACCGAACTGACGATCGTCGGTTTCAAACTGAAAAACTTCTCGGGCCTGGCTCTGCGCCAGTTCGAACAGCGCTGGGCAAAACTGCCCGAAGTGCAGGTCGTCGGGCTGCAGCAGGTTAAAACCACCCTCGTCAGCCTCGTAGAAACGGCCCAGACGATGATCGCTTCTGTCGCGGTCGTCGCCATCATCGTTGCGGTAATCGGCGTCATCAACTCGATTCTGATGAGTGTTTTCGAACGCACTGGCGAAATCGGCATCATGAAAGCGATCGGTGCGACCCGCAGCGATATTTTTCAGATCATCTGGCTGGAAACAATGGCTATCTGCCTGAGCGGCGGGCTGGCCGGGGTGCTGCTGGCATTGTCCGGCACCAGTATTGTCGAAAAGGCCATTCAATCTCTGATTGACTTTGGCACCAAAGGCACGATGGTTGCAATCACGCCGCAGGTGATGCTGGCGGCCCTGGTCGGTTCAGCGGTTATCGGCTGTTTTGCCGGTCTTTACCCGGCCTGGCGCGCGGCTTCGATGCGCCCGGTAGAAGCGATTCGCGAAGGCGAGTAATCAAGGAGCTCAATCATGAATACTGAAAATAACAATGGCCTGCTGATCAAGGCCAGAGGCCTTAAAAAACACTATCGCCGCGGCATCGAGACAATCAAGGCGCTCGACGGGGTTGACCTCGAAATCAGGCCCGGAGAAATGGTTTCGATTCTCGGACCTTCCGGGTCTGGCAAAACGACTCTGATAAATCTGCTTTCGTGCCTTGACGCGCCCGATGGCGGCGAACTCGAAGTCGGCGGCCGCCAGGTGGCCGGCCTTTCTGAAGAAGAACTCGTCGGAGTCCGGCAGGGCGTGCTCGGCTACGTGTTTCAGAAATTCCATCTGCTGCCGACTCTGACGGTGGCAGAAAATGTCGAACTGCCGCTGATGTTTCTGCAGCGCCCGGTCGATCGCGAAAAAACGCTCGCAGTGCTAAGGCTCGTCGATCTCGAAAACCGCGCCGGGCACCTTCCCAGAGAGTTGAGTGGCGGCCAGATGCAGCGGGTGGCGATTGCCAGGGCTCTGATTGCCGATACGAAAGTATTGATTGCTGACGAACCGACCGGCAATCTTGATAAAACCAACGGTGAGGCAGTGTTTGCGCTGTTTCGCCGGCTGGTTGCCGAAAAAAATCTGGCGATTGTCGTGACCACCCACAATCTGGCGCTAGGGGCTCTTGCCGACCGGATTATCACGCTTGAAGACGGTCGAATTCTCGAAGAAAAAATCAATCCGCGGGTGTAAAAAGTTGTTTCCTTTGCCGATAGGTCGCCGTAGTATCTGTAGAGGAGAGAGCCAAAATGAAATTACGGCACAACAATCGCGGTTTTCTGGCAATTGTTATTGTTTTTCTGCTGATTCTCGGCGGAGTCGGGCTTTATTTCGGGTATAAGTGGCATACGCAGCGAAATTTTATCAACCTTTACGACGGCGGTATGACCCGGCAGCTCGATATGCCGCCATTTGCCGAAAGGGTTACCGACGCTGAGCGTGAGCTGATCGGTGAGTGTGTTATTTCCATCGGCACCAGCCATGAGCAGACCAGCGACTTTTACAAGAGTATCTGCGACCGCTATGGTTATCTGTTTACTTCTACCGATAAAGGTCTGACCATCGAAGTCAGAAAGAATTACAGCATTGTCGGCGAATATAAAGGCGACAAGCTCAGCCTGAACTGGACGCCGGTTCTGCCCGAAAAACTCAAAAAACAGGCCCAGGAAAAATTCGCCGCCGAAATAGCCAAAAAGGCCGCAGAAAAACAAGCCGACTGACTTGTCGTTCGGCGGTCAGCCGCCGGCCGAGGTATAAGCCCTGATGGTTCTTCGCCAGAGTAAGGTTGTGGCGAAGGTCGCCGTCAGGGCTATTATCATTCCGGTCATTATCTGGCTGGCGCTGGCAGTGCCGAGAAGCGCGGCTGCCGGCACCGAAGCGATATAGGCGACCGGCAGAAAGCTGAAAAACATGAATCTGAGGCGTGCCGGGTAGACATCGACGGGGTAGCGGCAGAGCGAGAACATCGACCACATAAGCTGCGCCATGTTGTCGAGTCGTTCAAGAAATACCGCGAGGCACATCAGCAGAAGAAACAGACAGTAAATCAGCAGCATTGACGCAAGTATCGACACCAGAAAAAGGGAGACAGACTGCAGCGTCAGTTGAATTACGCCTTTGAAAGCCAGCCAGCCGAGCAGAACCATGGCGGTCGAAATACTGCCGAGCTCTTCGAACGAGATGCGTCGAAAAGAGAGAATCAGTTGGGCATTGACTGGCTTGGTCAGCAGCAGGTCGAGGTTGCCTGAGTTGACCATGTCGCCCATCGCCACCAGGTTCGGGTAGAGAAAAATGAACTGCAGCGCGAAAACCAGCATGAAAACGCCATAAAGCACCAGCATCTGATCTGAATTCCAGCCGGCGATGCTCTGCGCGGCGGTAAAAAATACCATATACTGCAGAAAGCCGAAAATGAAGTCGAAAAAGTTGGCCAGAATCGAAAAGGCGAAGCTGCCGCGGTATTCCATCGCCTGCATCATCGAGGCTTTCCAGAGTTTGAGTATAATCGCCGCCTGTCGCATTTTAACCACCATAGGCGGCATAGACTTTGAGGCCGCGTTTCCAGATAAGGCGCATGATCAGCGCAAACAAGAGTGACCAGAATAGGCAGACGGCGAAGCCCTGCAGAATCTGAGTTTGCGACAGCCGCCCGGTGACGATCTCGATCGGAAAGCTGAGCATGTAGCGGTAGGGCAGCATTTCAGCGATGCAGCGGATATGCTGCGGGAAAGTGGCCACCGGCACGATCATGCCGCCGAGCAGCGCCCAGATGCCGCCGTTGAGAATCAGATTCAGGGTGGTCACGTCTTCGAGCCAGAAGCCGACCAGCGAAATCGATCCTGAAATCAGCATTCTGACCAGGCCGCCCAGCGCAATCGCCAGAACCATGTAAAGCAGCAGCTGCAGGTTGAGGTGCCCGAGCTGCAGGCGGTCACTGATGGCATAGCCGGCCAGCAGCGTGAATGGCAGCAGATAGATCAGCTGAATAAGATTGTTGGCAATGCTTTCGAGTGCATAGCCCGAAAGCGGTGGAAAAGGCTTCAGCAGTTCGCGGCTGAGCGAACCGTCACGCACTGCCATCGGAAACCGGAAAACCAGCCGGCTGTCGGTCAGGTTGAGAATGACCGGCACCAGCAGGTAATAAAGCAGGTAGTCGGCATCTGAATACGGGTTTTCGGCGGTTTTCTGTATTGACAGCCAGGCGGCGGCCAGCACCAGCGGCAGCAGAAGCAGTCTGACCGCCTGAATCAGCATCATACCGCGGTAGGTGAAGATGATTTTAAAATGCGCCAGGAGCGTGGCGAGGTGGGCGTTTAAACTTTGTGAAATCCGATTCTGCATC
>CAZFUG010000348.1:0-4505 GCA_964522035.1 uncultured bacterium | reverse complement strand
CCGGATCCTGATAGAAGTGCGCCTTGAAGAACCATTCGCCGGGGTTAACGGCTTTGGTGCCTCTGACGAAGCCGAGACCGGCGGGGCCACCATCCGGAACGAACAGCGTGATGCGGTCGAGCATCAGGTAGCAGCTGCCCGGCAGTGTGAGGCCGTTCAGGGTAACCGGGGTTGCGTCATCGGGCGCTACCGGTGCGGTGCGTTCGAGGGCGAAATCGACGTGGCGGGCGGCTTCGGCGGCAGAAGGTTCGTAGGTCTGTATTCCGCGCAGGCCGACCTGATCAGCGAGGGCTTCTTTCGAGAAGAAGCCGAACGTGGTCTGGCCTTCGTAAATCTTGCGGTCGCCCTGGGTGACGAGCAGGTCGAACGACTGAATCAGCATGCCGGCTGAATTGGCGGCTTTGGTCGATTTGACCGTCGCGGTCAGGGTACCGGAATTGATATTGACGTCTTCGTAGAGAACCGCGGAACCGTCGAGGTTGCGGTAGTGCAGGTCTTTGCTGCTGGTGGCCGCAGAACCCATGTAGCACGAATACCAGCCGCAGACCTGCAGAGGGAATTCGAGCATGACCGAGAACGGAATACTGGTCTGGCGGTTGGCTTTGAAGAACCAGTGGTCGGGCCTGATATCGAACTGGCCCTGAGCGGTGCCGCCGGTCTTGATTTTCATGAATTCGGCGTTGACCATGGTGATGCGGTCGACGAACAGGAACGGCGGATTCGGCAGGCGGGCCAGGAAGCGCTCGCTGTCGAAGACCTTGAACTGCTCGCCAAAGCACAGAGACGGCTTGCCGATCGCGTATTCGAGAATCTGCTGACCGGTATAAATTGCCGGCAGCATTTCCGGGTGCTGCGCCACGGGCGGAGTCACTTCGGTATAAGCGGGAATCTGAGCCGGCGCCCCGGTTGCCTGGCGGCGGTTCTGCCACAGGGCTTCGATGCTTTCGCGGCTGGCACCGCTGAGTCTGATGCTCATGTTGAGCACCTGCACGATGCGGTTGCCGTCGGCAAACATCAGGGCATCGGCAATGACGTAGGGTTCGGGGCCATAGCCCATTTCTTTGATCGAAATGTCGTAAAGGGCCTTCTTGACGCCGGGAATTACCTGGCCGCGGCAGCGCAGCTGGCTCTGAACATCGATTACCGGTTCGAAAGCGCAGGTCACTGACGGTGCGATCCAGCCCATGCGCAGCAGGAAAACGCGCAGAGACTGCATGCATGATTCATACATCAGGGTTCCGGGCATTACCTGATCGTCGCAGAAATGCTGGGTCAGGAACCAGGCATTCTGAGGAATGTCGATTTCGGCCTTGATCTGGCCGAGGCCGAAGCGGCCGCCGGTCGGGTTGATTTCGGTGATGCGGTCGATCATCGCCATCTGGCCGGTCGGAATGGTCTGCGGCACGATGCCGAGGTCGGCAAACTGCGGGCCAAAAGCGGTGGCCAGGTCACCACGGCGCAGAGCGTCGAGGGCGGTATCGTCGAAAGATTCGATCTGCATGGCCGGCAGCAGTTCACGGCCGGGCAGGTTGGGGCGCGGGTCGAGGCAGGTGTCTTCTGGAGTGAGAACGATGCCCTTGCCGTCGGCGAGCTGCTGATCGGTAAAGAAGCCGGCGCAACCGTTACGCATGGTGATCAGATGCTTGCCATCGATGCTGCCGTCGAATTCGAAGAAGAACAGGTAGGTATTCGCCTGGCGGATGAAGCGGTCAACTTTGATATCGTAGTTGATCGTATCGCCCGGTCTTGGCAGCGGGCCATGGAAAGTGACGACCGCGTCGAGCAGGCGGTATTTGGCGATACCTTTGGTTTTAAAGTCGATACCGAGCCAGCCTGACAGGAACAGGTCGGCCTGGCCGGCTTCAACTGCCAGACCGGTTGGCATGCAGTAATTATCGAGATACCAGCCGTCGGGGTAGACATCGTGCTGGGTAACCGTGCGGCCTTTGCCGAGTGAACCCTTTTCGCCTTCGACGAGCACGATGCGGTCAACGAAGTTGAGCGGGATATCAGGCAGGCGTACGCGGGTCGGGAAGGCATCGATCGGTGCGAAGTATTCGCCGAGACAGTTGCCGATTTTGCCGATCGCGAATTCCATCGAGCCTTTCCAGTCAAGGAAAACCGGGCCATTGTATGGTTTCGGCATGCGCTGTGCAAACGCCGGCACTGCCGTTTCCGGTCCCTGAGCCTGTCGAAGGTCCGGAGTTGCGGCACCCGCAGGCGCAGCATAGAGGGCCTGCTCGATTGCCTGCATTTCACCGGCCGGAACAGTCTGCAGCAGCTGAATCTGCTGTGCCAAAAGGGCAGTCTGGGCCTGGGCCAGCGAGTTGCTGAAGCTCAGAAAGGCTGCGTGAGCGCCGGCAGCGGCCTGCTGGGCGTTTTTCCATTCGTTGATGATTTGAGAGGCTGCTGACGGTTGCTGATTGTTGGTATTCATATAATTTGTTTCCGTATCTGGGCAGTATTCGGTGGTCGTCGAAAAATCTGTCATCTCCGGTGTTTGAGCTTGTTGCAGTGCTGTCATTACCGCGGTAGCGGAAATCTCATTGCTCTTCATGAGATCCTGGTCTTCGCGGGGATGGCGAAATGAATCGGTGCTGGTGCCGGGATAACTGGCGGGTGCTGCCTGTGGAGTGCTCAGGGCGGCGACGGCGGCTTTGAGGTCGAGCGGCTGTTTAAAAGTGTTCTGTTCGATTTCATGTACCAGTGGCACGGTAATTTCTGGCGCCGGCATTTTCAGGCCGGGCTCGAAAAAGGGTGGGGGCGGAGCTGAAAGCGAAGACAGGGCCGGGGTGGTCGCGGTCTGCGGCAGCAGTTCGGCGAGTGGCTTGATCTGATAGCCGGTGTTGACGACCACCGGTGCAACA
Source organism: uncultured bacterium (assembly GCA_964522035.1). GTDB lineage: Bacteria > Muiribacteriota > Ozemobacteria > Ozemobacterales > Ozemobacteraceae > Rifleibacterium. The sequence goes on along the minus strand of CAZFUG010000348.1, from coordinate 1,638 downwards.
TTGCTTTTGCGGCGGATCTCGACCGTTTCGCGTTCGCGGTAAAGCGGCGAAAGATCGACGCGTGCGCCTTCGGCGGCGACGTTGGCGAGGAAGCGCAGCAGGGTGCTGTTCTGGCTCTGGCCAAACAGCAGGGCCGAGCGGGCAAAATGCGGGCGGTTGCCGAGAATGTTGCCGATCATGCGCGACATCGAGGCGCGTGGCCCGATTTCGAGAAAGACTCTGGCGCCTTCAGCGTAAGCCGTTTCAACACATTTCGGGAAATCGATGCGCCCGACACACTGTGCTCTGATCGAATCGGCCGAGGCTTCGCGTTCAGGGGTGAAGACCGTGCCGAGACCGCTGCTGATGAAAGTCATGCCGGCGGGCGGGTGGCAGTCGTAGAGGTGCAGGGCGCGGTATTCTTTGGCTACCGGCAGTGCGGCTTCACAATGTACCGATGAAACGCCTTCGAGCACGAAAAAGGTTTTGCCGATCTTTCTGATCAGCTCTTCGACGGCCGGGCGGTTGCCGCCGATAACACATTCTTCGGGAGTGTTTTCGATGAGAATATAGGCGTGATCGCCTTTTCTGATCAGCTTTTCGACTTCGAATGCCGGGCAGCTGACGACGCCGAGCAGCCAGTCGATTTCGGCATTTTCACCGACGCCCCAGTGTTTCCTGGGCGAATTGTAGCGGCCGATAAGTTCACTGGTGAACAGGTTCGAGCGGCGCATGCGGCGCACCATTTCGTCGCGTTCGCGCCAGGTGCGGGTTGCGAAGTTGCCGGCGGTTTCGCCGAGACTGTAACCCATGATCACCTGCGGCTCGATGCCGAAGCTTCTGACGATATCGCTGACCATGGCACAACACGAAACATGGCTGAAAACCAGTGAGTTGTGGTCGGCAATCAGGTCGCGCATAGCTTCGGTTTCCCAGCCATCGGGGTAGCTGAGGCGCCAGGGCAGAATCTGCCGCGGTGAGAACTGGGCCGCGAGCAGTTCGAACTGCGAGTCGAGGCGGCGCAGATGTTCGGGCCAGGTCATGCCCAGTTCAGCGCCCATACCCAGGAAATGATTGCCTGAACCCGGGAAAACAAAAGCAATTTTGCCATTCAGAGCGCTCGGCCGCGGGTTGAAGAAAACCCGGTCGTTGGTTTCTGGGCCGGCGGTGATCGGCCGGTCTTCGTTGTTGTAGAGATGTTTTACCGCGTATTCCACACGGCGGCGCAGCTCTGGCAGAGAGTCGGCGACGACGCCGGCAAAGAGTCTGGCTTCGGGCCGCGGTGGGTAAGTGTTCCAGTATTCGCGCGCCAGTTCGTGTACCGAAGCGGCTTCGAGGTTGCGCAGGGCCGAAAGGCGTTCGCGCAGGTCGCAGGCGTTTTCGCCACCGACGATAAATACCGCTTCGGCCGGGGCGCCGGCCGGGAAGATCCGGGCGCGGCAGTCTGCCGTCTGCGCCTTTTCGCTGAGCTGCTGTTCGTCTTCGAATTCGCTGAGAACCGCGTGGTAATAAGAGCCATCGATGCTTATCGAGTTGACCGCAGCGATGCGCGGGCCGTTGATACGGTTGCGCAGCCAGTATTGCGGTGTGTCGGGTGTGAAAAAGAAATCTTCGCGCTTTTTCAGTGCCGCGATGGGTTTTTTAAGTAATTTATAGCCG
>CAZFUG010000347.1:0-4509 GCA_964522035.1 uncultured bacterium | reverse complement strand
CAACCGCTACAAACAGATCGTCTACGACGAAGTCAAGTATGACAAGCCCAAAGACATCCTGGCCGAAATCATGCAGATCGAAAAAGAAATCCAGAAAGGCCTCGAAGAACTCGACGGTATGCTGGGATGAAGAGCACGATCAATTCTAATCCCCTCGGATTCGAGGGGTTAAGGCACAAGCAAAAAGTGCAGCGGGTTGCTGCACAATTAATGCCCGGCCAGAATAAAGAACGACCGCCTCTTACGATGAAACCGTCAATTGACGACCCGCTGGCAGCCGTTAAGAACATTATGCGCCACCCGCACTTTTCTGTCAACAACCTGCAGAAAAACACCTGCTCTGGCAATGATTCTGATGAAATGGGTGACGCTTGACATGAGAAAAGTTCCGTTGGGTACTATTGTGACTTTTAAAGGCGGCGGTACACCAAGCAGAATTAAAGAAGAATTCTGGAATGGCGGGATACCTTGGGCGACTGTAAAAGACTTAAATTCAGGTTTCACTCTGAATTCAACTCAAGAAAACATTTCAGAGCTTGGTTTAAGAGAAAGCGCCAGTAATATTATTCCCAGCGGAACTCTAATAATTCCAACCCGTATGAGTTTGGGAAAAGCAGTCATCTCAAACATTGCTGTTGCCATAAATCAGGATTTAAAAGCCGTCATACCAGCAAATGAAAACGTGAGTGCTTGGTATCTTTTATGGTTTTTCGTTGCCAATAGTAAAGAAATTGAAAAAATGGGTAAAGGAGCCACTGTTAAAGGGATAACTCTCGACCAGCTGAAAGAACTCCAAATCCCACTGCCGCCGCTGGAAGTGCAGAAAAAGATTGCGGCGGTGCTGGAAAAGGCTGACACATTAAGGCGCAAGCGTGAAGAACAGATAAAGCGCCTCGACGACCTGCTGCAGGCAACCTTCCTCGACATGTTCGGCGACCCCGTCACCAACCCGAAAAAGATCTGTAAGAGGCAGATTGGTCAAATATTAAAAGTTGACACGGGCGGGACTCCATCTCGCGAAAGAAAAGATTTCTATGAAAATGGTAACATCTGTTGGGTAAAAACAACTGAGGTTAACGGTGATAAAATAAGTGAAACCCAAGAAAAAATAACCCAGAAAGCTATGCAATCAAGCAACTGCAAAATTTTCCCTGTAGAAACTGTTTTAATAGCCATGTATGGACAGGGAAAAACTAGGGGTCAGGTCGGCATCCTAGGAATCGAAGCTACAACAAATCAGGCTTGCGCAGCAATATTGCCAAATCACAGTAATGTGAATATGGTTTTTCTTTTTCATCAGCTTAAGTTGTTATATGAAAAATTGAGGGAGCTGGGACGCGGCGGAAATCAACCGAACCTAAATCTTTCAATAATTAAAAATTTTGAAATACTTTGTCCTAACCTTGAAGACCAAAAAGCTTTTGAAAACTTCGCAATAAAAATCGCACAGCAAAGATGTAAATTGATTGAATTAACAAAAAAAATAAACATTCTGTTCAAATCCCTTATGCAGCGGGCGTTCAAGGGGGAGCTGGAACTGAAATGAGAATTTATGCGTCACACCCCGCGCAGACGGATGCCCAGAGCAAAGGCCTGGATTCCCGCCTCCGCGGGATGACGTAGAAATGATGGGCGGGGCGAAATAAGTGTTGATAAAATGTTGTAAACAGATAGAATAAAGCATTGAGAGCAGCGTGATGAACAACGATAATACACAGAGCGATAAACAGCAGAATCAGAGACAGAGTAACTTCAGTTTTATCGATAATAAACTGAAGCAGATCAGAGAGTTTGCGCAGAAAGCCGAACTGCGCGGCCGGCTCGATGCCAGGTATGCGTGCTTTCAGGCCAGGCTGACGGCAGAAACTGCTCTTAAATGGATTTTCAAAGCTGATCCCGAACTGTCTCTGCCGTATAACACAATGCTCAGCAATCTGATCAATGATGCGGGTTTCCAGAAGATTGCCCCGATTCAGGCCAAACGCAGTCTCACCATCATTCAGAAATACGGCAACCTGGCCGCGCACAGCGAACATGCAATACTGGCCCAGGATGCAGTTCTTGTCGTCAAGCAGCTGCACAGCTTTCTTTTCTGGCTGCACCGCACCTATTTCGATGTGAACCTGCAGTCAGACTTCGACGAAAAACTTATTCCCGATGCCGGCGATATTGCCAAAACCAGCAGGAACAAGATTCTTGAGCTCGAACAAAAGCACGAAGACGAAGAGAAGAAGCTCAAAGAAGCCCTTGAGGCAGAAAAAGCCGATAAAGAAGCCTATCAGGCCATAGTGGCAACCCGGGAAGCAGAAATTGCGCAGTTGAAAGCCCAGATCGCAGCCAAAAAAGCTGTAGCAGAGGCTGTTCCTGATACGCATGATTATTCTGAAGCCGAAACCAGAAAACTGCTTATCGATGTATTGCTGAAGGAAGCAGGCTGGCATAAGGGCTCCCCCGGCCTGAAAGAAGAATACGAACTCGATGGCGTAGACCGGAACAAGAATTATACCGGCACCGGTTTTGCCGACTACGTTCTTTTCGACGACAACGGCCTGCCGCTCGCGGTCATCGAGGCCAAGAAAACCACCAAAGACGCGAAAATCGGCAAATACCAGGCACTCGATTATGCCAACGCCCTCGAAAAGAAGTTCAAGCAGCGCCCGGTCATCTTTTATACCAACGGCTACGAAATCTACATCTGGGACGACCACTTCTACCCCGAACGCAAGATTCAGGGCTTCTACAAAAAAGACGAGCTGCAACTTGCCATAGAGCGCAGAAAAACACGAAAGTCGATTCTCAACCCGGTCATCAACCGCAAAACGGTCGAACGCCCCTATCAGCATCTTGCCATTCGGGCAGTTTCCGAACATTTTGAAACGGGCAATCAAAGAAGAGCCCTGCTGGTGATGGCTACCGGCTCAGGCAAGACCAGGCTCACCATCGCTCTGGTCGAAGTGCTGCAGAAAGCCAACTGGGCCAAGCGCGTGCTGTTCCTCTGCGACCGTGATTCACTGGTTAAACAGGCAAAAGGCGCATTCACGAAGTTCTTGCCGAACTGCCCGGCGGCTGATTTGAGAGATGCGAAGCCTGACAATCCTTCCAGGGTCTGCCTGTCGACCTATCACACGATGATGAACCTGATCGATGAGTTCAAAGACGGTGAGAGACTGTTTTCGCCAGGCCATTTCGATCTGCTGGTCATCGACGAGGCGCACCGCAGCATCTATCAGAAGTTCGGAGCGATCTTCGATTACTTTGATTCGTTCCTGGTCGGCCTGACCGCTACGCCCAGAGATGAAGTCGACAAGAACACCTACCAGATGTTCAACCTGACCAAAGAAACCGGCCCGGTGTTCGGCTATGACCTTGGCGAAGCCATAGATCAGGGCTATCTGCTGAATTATTACAAGGCGGCAGTGTCGACGAAACTCAGCCGCGAAGGCCTTACCTACTCGAAACTCAGCGACGAAGACAAAGAAGAATACGACCGGCACTTTATCGACGAAGTCACCGGCGAAAGGCCCGAAAAAGTCGGTAAAGAGGCGATCAACAAATGGCTGTTCAATATTCCGACCGTCGACAGCTTTTTAAAAGATCTCATGGAAAAGGGCATCAAGATCGCTGGCGGCGACCGGCTCGGCAAAACCATCATTTTCGCGCGTAACAGCGACCATGCAAAGTTTATCGTCGAAAGATTCGACGCCAGTTATCCGCAGTATAAAGGCCATTTCTGCGCTCAGATCGATTACACCCTTGGCAAAGACGCCGAAGGCATGATCGACAATTTCAAAAAAGCCGACGGCATGCCACAGATCGCGGTTTCGGTAGATATGCTCGACACCGGAATCGATGTTCCTGAGGTCGTTAATCTCGTGTTTGCCAAACCCGTTTATTCGAAGGTGAAGTTCTGGCAGATGATCGGCCGCGGCACAAGAAAATGCGAGAATCTGTTCGGCCCCGGTGACGACAAGAAGTGCTTCTACGTCTTCGATTACTGCGAAAATTTCGAATTCTTCGAAACCAACCCCGACGGGGTTGAGAGTAACGCGGTGATACCGTTAAGCCAGCGAATCTTCAGAAATCGTCTGATACTGGCTGACCTGCTGCAGGATGACAGCAGCGAAGATTCTGCGGCGATCAGAAAAGAGTTTCTGGATAACCTGCATGAATACGTGTCGGGCATGTGCGATGCGAACTTTCTGGTGCGGCCGCATCTGCAAAGTGTCACGAAGCTGAAAAACCGGGAAACCTGGGAAAAACTCGATTCTGAGCTGAAGGCAGCGGTGGCGAAAACCATATCAGGCTTGCCCAGCCAGCTGGAACAGGATGATGAATACGCAAAACGCTGGGATCATCTGCTGCTGAAAACAGAGCTGGCGCTGCTCGAGAAGTCTGGCGAATACGTTTCCCTGATGAAGAAGATCAGAAAGATTGCTGACAAGCTCGAAGACAAGACGACGATACCGGATGTCAAAAAGCAGCTGGCATTCATTCAGGCGATCAAGACCG
>CAZFUG010000346.1:2569-4587 GCA_964522035.1 uncultured bacterium | reverse complement strand
CCCGGCGCCAGTTTTTCGGCGGCGAGAATGTGCGCTTCGGCGGCGTTGTCGATGTAGACCGTATCGACGAGGTTTTTGCCGTCGCCGACGAATTTGAGACGGCCGGCTCTGGCGCGCGAAACCAGTCGCGGCCCGAGATGATTGTCGCCCGGGCCCCAGATCAGGTGCGGGCGCAGCGCGACCACAGCCAGCTCAGGAGAATTAGCCTTCAGGGCTGCCTGTTCGGCCATGCTTTTCGTCTTCGGGTAGTAAGCGTCGTAATGATCAGGGTAGGGGAGGCTCTCGTCGGCACCGCTGACATCACCATGCGAAAAGACGACGCTCGGCGAACTGGTGTAGATGAGCCTGCCGACTTTGTGCTGCTGGCAGGCTCTGATGACGTTAAGGGTACCCTGATAATTGATGCGTTCGTATTCTGAATAGGGTTCGGCGATTCCGGCCTTGGCGGCGGTATGAAAAACCAGGTCGCAGCCGGCAACCGCTTTGCTGACCAGCTCAGCGTCTGAAATCTCGCCCTGAAAAACCGTGCAGCCGGCCTTTGTCAGCTCGGGGTAATTGCCACGGCACAGCACCCGAACCTTGACTTCGCGTTCGAGAAGCATTCTGACGATGGCACCGCCGAGAAAGCCACTGCCACCGGTTACTAGAGCGGTTTTTCCTGATAATGGGCTGCTGGTCATGATGTTCAGATCCTGCCTTTCAATTTTTCACCGGCCCATTCGGCCAGGGTTTCGCGGTTGATTTTCGCGTTATGCCGCACGTCGACCGGGAACCCGGAATGAATGATAAAATGTTTGATGGCGCGGGTATGGTCGTAGCGGGCGCCGATTTCCTGCAGTTCTTTGACGAGGGTTTCGGTATTGATCTCATGCACGCCTTTTTCGAGCTCGACGCAGATTACCGGCGTCTGGCGGCCCTTGTCACCGACGCCGACAAGTGCGGTTCTGAACACTTTCGGGTGCTGATTGAAAACACGCTCGCACGGAATCGTGAAATAGACGCGGTCGGCGGCTTCGACCCGGTGGGTTTTGCGGCCGCAGAACCAGACACGACCCAGGGCATCGATGCGGCCGACATCGCCCATGCGGTGCCAGACTTCGTTGCCTTCGCGGATCTTCGCCAGCCTGGTATTTTCGGGGCGGCAGAAATATTCGCGGGTGACGATCGGGCCTTTGACAGTGATTTCGCCGATTTCGCCGGGCTTGACGACCAGGTCGTCAGACCATTCTGGTATGGCTGCATCGGTGATTCTGATAATTCTTGTCTGCACCTGCTTTATCGGGAACCCTACACAGGTGCCGCCGCCGGCATCGGTTTCGCCCGCGGTTTCGCCGAGAATCATGCGGCTGCCGATCGAGCTCACCGGCAGCGCTTCGGTGGCGCCATAGGGTGTGTGAATCTGCGCATCGTCATTGAGCATGCGGTGAAAGCGCTGCAGAATATCATTGCGCGCCGGGGCACCGCATGAAATCACCTGACGCAGTGACGGCAGCCTGATATTGTTTTCGACGCCATAGCGGCTGAGCGTATCGACCAGCGCCGGTGAGCCGAACATGAAAGTGGCGCCGTTGTCGGTAATGGCTTCGATCAGCTTGCGCGGGTCGGCTTTGGCCGGTTTGCTCGCGTCCATGTCGGGTATTACGGCGGTCATGCCGAGGCAGACGTCGAACAGCCCGAAGAGCGGGAAAGTCGCGAGATCGACGTCTTCAGTGGTGAAGCCGTAGATTTCCTGCAGGAATTTAACCTGGTGTGTCAGAATTCCGTGTGTGTAGACCGCGCCTTTTGAAATGCCGGTGCTGCCGGAAGTGAACATCAATGCCGCCATTTCATCGGCGGGCAGCATTTCGATCGGGTATTCAGAACCGTCTTCGTGCCGCAGATCGTGAAATTTGTGGCCACCCCAGAACAGCTTCGGCCCGAGAGTGACACAGGTTTTGATCGTATCTGGCGACCAGCGCATGATGACGCGCAGGGCGTGCGCGAGCGAAACGCCGATGAAGGCTTCGGGCTGGGCTTCG
>CAZFUG010000346.1:0-2559 GCA_964522035.1 uncultured bacterium | reverse complement strand
GCTTCGCCGATGCAGGTTTTCAGGCTTTTGAGGCCGATGCCGGGGTCGATCATGATCATTACCGCGCCGACCTTGCAGAGCGCGAAGAAGGCAGTGAAAAATTCGATGCCGGGCTTGATCATCACGACGGTTTTGGTGCCGCGCCTGATGCCGATGCGGTTGAGGCCGCGGGCAAAGCGGTTGGTTTCTTCTTCGAGCTGCCTGAAAGTCATGCCGGTGTAGGCAACGCGGCCAAAGCGGTCGCGGCCGGCCGGAACGACGACGGCACGTTTATGCGGGGTTTCGGCGGCTTTCTGACGTATGAAAGCGGCCATGTTGACACCATGGTTGTTGTTACCGGTCATTTGTTGCTCCTGTCAGGGGTTGGCGGCGAAAAGGGCGCGAACCAGCCTGAAAATCTGGTCGCCGGCATCTTCGAGAACGTAGTGCCCGGCGTGGAAGCTGTGAAATTCAGCTTTGGGCAGCCGTCGCTGCCATTCGGCAAAAAAGTGCCGGCCAAAAACGAAGTCTTTGCGGCCGAAGCAGACGATCGCCGGCTTGTTAACCAGGGTGCTCAGCCCGTTTTCGATGCGGACCAGCTCATTGTATGAAGGGTCGGCTTCAACGAGCGGGATGTCCTGGACAAAGCGGGTGGTGGCGACGCGATTGGCCGGGTTATCGTAGGGCGCCCGGAAACCATGCCGGACTTTGCGGCTCATTCCCTTGATCGAGCAGGTGTGGCTGGCGATGAACGAGAAAGCGTTGAAAGTGCGGTTCAGGCAGGCGCCGAATTCGGTGTGTCTGAACAGCCAGATCGGCCAGGGAAACGGGCATTCGGCCGGCAGTCTGAAGGCGCCGGTGTTGAGAATCACCAGTCTTTTGATTTTTTCGGGGTGGCGGGTCGCATAGCCCATGCCGATAGCTCCGCCCCAGTCGTGCACGGCGAGGTTGATCGGTTCGCTCAAGTTCAGGCTTTCGATCAGGGCTTCGAGGTTGTCGACGTGTTCTTTAAGCGTGTAACCGAAAGCGTCGAGGCCGGGTTTGTCGGAAAGGCCGCAGCCGATGTGGTCGGGCGCAATGCAGCGGTACTCGCCGCTGAAGTTTTTGATCATGTCGCGGTAAAGAAACGACCACGATGGGTTGCCGTGCACCATGACAAAAGGTTCGCCTTTGCCTTCGTCGACGTAATGCTGCCGGTGGCCGGAAGCATGTTTGAAATAATTATTGGCGAAAGGGTAGAGATCTTTGAATTCTTCGGTATTGAAAGCCATGCTTACCATTCCCATCCCAGCATCATGCTGTTGAGGCCGCTGCCAATACCGATAAAGCCGACTTTCTGCTTCTTTTCGAGAATGCCGCGTTCTTCGGCGATGGCGGCGGTTACCGGCAGAGAGACGGTACCCATGTTGCCGAGAAACGGAAAGGTGGAAAAGTCTTTTTCGGGCGGCAGGCCCAGATTATTCAAAATGGCATCACGATTGGCCGCAGCCACCTGATGCGAAATAATGCGGTCGAGTTCTTCGCGCGCCCAGCCGAGTTCTTTGAAAAAGGCATCGCCGACGCGTCTGATGAGATCGCCACCGTGTCTGAGCATGCCGATGGCGTTGGTTTCCATCATCTGCGGGGCACGGGCCGGAATTCTCTGATCGGCACCCCAGCGGCACATGCGGTGATGTTCGGGGGCACCGAGAGTGGCGCCGCCTTTGAGCTGCGGGCCTTTCTGGCCGAACGAACCATCGGTGAGCACGATGCCGACGGCGCCCGAGCCGCCAGTCATGGTGGCCAGAGCCTGTTTGAAGAATTCCATCGTACCCTCTTCAAGCATACGCTGAATCATGATTTCGGTGATTTCGCGGGCGGTTTCGCAGGCAACGACGATGCCGGCTTTGATCTGGCCGAGTTCGATGCGGTTGGCGACGTCGATGATACCGGTCATGGCACCGAGGCAGGCGTTGGAAACATCATGAATGACGGTGCTGGCTTTGACTTTGAGCTCGGCGGCAACGTGGCAGGCGGTAGCGGGTTCATAGTTGTCGCGGCAGACGCCGCCATAGACGACGGCGCCGATATCTTCAGGCGCGACGTCGGTTTCGGCAAGCGCTTTTTTGGCTGCCTTGGCCGCTTCGACAGCGTTGACATGGCCCGGGCCCCACCAGCGGCGTTCGCGAATTCCGGTCAGGGCTTCGAGCTGACCCGGGTGCAGGTAGAGTTTGCGGTACAGCGGCGCCAGCTGTTCTTCGATCCAGGTCGAAGTAACGATGTGCTGAGGCAGTTCGTAGCCGATGGCTTCTAAAAATACCCGGGTAAATTTCATAGTTAACCGCTTTGTCGAGGAAGGATAGCAGACTCAGCCATCAATTACAACTCTGAGCGCAAAATCTTTCATGCTGTAGATGATGCGGCCGTCGACCTTCAGGAAGCCTTCGGCGACGATCAGGTGGTCGGCATCGTCGATTCTGGTGATGCAGGCATCGACGGTGACCAGCTTGTCTATCGGAATGACCTGGCCGCGATACGACCCGATGTGCTTCTGCCCCACCGCCATCGGCGGCAGAACCCGCTCCTGATCCTCGAGGTCCG
>CAZFUG010000345.1:0-4608 GCA_964522035.1 uncultured bacterium | reverse complement strand
CAAAGTACAACCGTGAGTTCGCTCTGAATCAGTCAATAGTTTGCGTTTGCCCTGAGCAGATGGATTATAGATATTGCAATGACTAAAAAACCTTACAATCTGCCGCAGATGTTTGCCGAAATGCAGCGCCGTTACCAGGGGCTGGTATATTCGGTAATCTACGGCGTCAGTCTCGATGCGGTCGAGAGCTGGGATCTGACTTAGGAAGTCTTCGTAAAAGCTTACGAATGCCCTGATTTCTGGGAAGAAGGATTTCAGCAGAAAGCCTGGCTGGTCACCGTGGCCCGCAATGAAGCCCTTAAATACAGGAGAAGCCTGAAAAGCCGGCTGCGTTATCTGGCAAGGTTCTGCGGTTTCGAAGGGGCGAGCGATGCCCGGGAGCTTGAAAACCGCCTGGTTCGCGCCGAAGATGTCGAGCGCCTGCGCAGCCTGCTAAGTCTGCTTGACGATGATGAGCGCCAGATAATTACTTTGCGTTTCAGCGCCGAGATGAGCTATCAGCAGATTGCCGATGAAATGCAGCTCAAGATCGGCACGGTAATGTCACGCCTGTCGCGAATTAAAGAGCGTCTTGGTCTTGAATTCGAGGAGAATGAACCATGAAACCCATACAGATAAAAAATGCCTTTACCCGCATAGCTGAAGAAGCCGGTAATGACGAAAAACTCAATCAGGCGATTGCCGGCCGGATCAGCGCAGAGAGACCTGAACAGCCTCTCACACAACTGAAGGCACTTTCCCTGCAGTTTGCGATTGTAATTTTACTGGCTGCGGCAGTATATTTTGCGGCCAGCCTGGTTCAGATCGATGCCACAGGCAGTCTTAACGACTTTGATGCTTCGACAGAACCTGAAAAAGCCGGGTTGCTGCTTAACTACCAGATTGCCTTTAACCCGACTCTCATTACTTTGTGGTTGATCCGCGGCATCATGCGCGGTTTTATATTACTTGCGGTGCTGACCTTCATTCTGGCTGCAGCAGCAATGCCGGTGCGCCGCCCTGAAGAAAAAACAGGAGGTTCGCCATGCGTAGCCTGATTGACAAATTCTATGCCGGAAACCCGATGCAAAGAATCGTTACCGTTGTAACCTGGCTGCTGATAATCTCGGCAGCCATGGCAACCTACAGCTTTATCAGCCTCGCCTCTCATCTTAAGTTATTCGAAGAATCAAATTCCTTCAAGGCAACTGGTATCGAAAATATTCCTGCCAGCCGCGGCTATACGGTTGTTGATGCCCCGTTAAAAGAAGCTCTGGAAGCATGGAAAACGCTCGCCAGCTGCACCGCGACCATTATGATCGAGTCTTCCATGGGCAAGCCAACCCGGCTTGGTGACAAGGTTGCCGGGCATGACCCTGAAATAGTCAAGGCCTTGCGAAGCTTTGGCACACTGGACTGGAAATATCTGCTGGTTTTTGCCAGCCCGCAGACAGACCCGCTGACCAATGAACTGGCAGAAAATTTCAGAAAGATCCGTAAAGTTTCCCGCTTCATTGCGCTCTATCACCGGCGCTTCAAAGAACTTTATCCTGAAGAGAACAGTTCGTTCATCTTTGCGGCCCAGGTAAAGCTGGCGCGGATCAATGACCTGACCAGCCCGTTTCTGATCGGCAAAATGATTACGATTGCCATTGACGGGATTTCTCTGAAACAGCTTACCAACCTGCTGAACCGAGGTCTGATCAGTGATGCCGAAGCAGGCAACTACATCGAACTGCTGAAAAATTCAATTGCGCTGGATAAGCCGATAAAGATCGCAATGGACGATGAATTCATCTTCTTCAAACATGCTTATGGCCGTTTTTATTCTCGGGCTCCTCTGGCAATGTGGATTATCGATAAATTTTATGGTGACCCTTTTGAACAGTATCAGAAAACCAGTCGCGAAGTGCTAGAAAACCCTGACTACAAGCTGGAACTGGATTTCCCGTCGCATAATCCTTTTCTCGCCATAGCTTTTCCGAACTTCCGCAAAGCCAATACGGTTGCCAAAGAAAGAGCCATTCAGAAAGCGATCATGCTGGCGACCCTTGCAGACCGCCTTGGCAGAGAATCAGACGTTCTCGACCTTTTCAGCGGGCAGGCTTTTAAATCACTGCAGAAGGAAAACAAAACTGTTTTCTACAGCATCGGCCCGAATAAAAACGATGAAAACGGCACAGGTGACGACATCCTGCTTCCCGAGATAAAGCAAGATCTCGATCTCTGATTCACAGCATCAGACCTGAACTGATTAGAAAGGCTGCCCCTTCTGCGGGCGGCCTTCTCTTTTGCCATACAGCCATTCTACCGGCACACATGCGGTCGCACCTGAATTTCTGAGCTGTTTGCCCAGATCTCGAATAAAAGCGGCCTGCCCTGTCAACCAAGCAGGTTTGCAGAATCGCTGTATAAAAGCTCATTAAAGACAGGCTGCGCCGGACGGACCGTTATAAAAGCTCGATTCGCTCTTATGTAACTGGAATAATCAGGAGAAATTGGTCGCGGCGGCTTCGGGGTCGGTGCCGGCGATGACAGCGAGAAATGCCGGGCCGTAGCGGTCGCGCTTGTGGTCGCCGATGCCTTTGATTTCGCGCAGAGAGTCGAGATCGGCGGGTTTGAGCACTGCCATAGACGTGAGCACCGAGTCGGCGAAAACCATATATGGTGGAATGCTGAGTTTTCGGGCGAGCAACAGGCGCAGGCGGCGCAGGTTCTCGAAAAGCGTCGCTTCGGGCCCGGTAGCGGAATCGGCGGCCGCGGCTTTGCGGCTTTTCCTGGCCGGCAGCCTGACGATAGGGCTGCCGAGTCTGACCGGCTCGGTTCCTTTGCAGACACCAAGCCCCGACTGGGTGACCTGCAGCAGCGGATATTCACCGTCGGTTACGAGCAGATGCCCCTGCACGATCAGCTGGTCGATCCAGGCGCGAATCACCTTTTCGGGTGTGCCTTTCATCAGGCCAAAAACTTTGAGCTGATCGTGGCCGTTGCCGGCAACTCGGTCATCTTCGGCGCCCTGAAGAACTTTAGTGACATAACCGGCACCAAAACGGCCTTCAGTGCGATATACGGCGCTGATAATCTTCTGGGAGACCAGCAGTGCTTCTTCGGCAGGAACCGCCTGGGTTTCGCCGAGGCAGACATCGCAGGCGCCGCAGCCGGGTTCTTCCGGGTCGGGTTTGATAAAATTTTCGGGCGGATATGGCTTGCCAAAATGCTCTGACAGCAGCTTGTGGCGGCAGACCGGCGAAATGGCAAAACGGCCGATTTCGTTGAGCTGGCGCTCGATAACGCGGCGACGGGCAGGTGAAATGCCTTCTTCTCTGAATGACAGGGCTTTGTGCGTCACCAGATCACCAGCCGAGAACAGCAGAACACATTCGGCCGGCTCACCGTCGCGGCCGGCACGACCTGATTCCTGCTGGTAGTGCTCGATCGACTTCGGAGTATTTGCGTGAATGACGTAGCGCACATTCGACCTGTCGATACCCATGCCGAAAGCGATAGTGGCAACAATCACATCGAGTCGCTCATGCACAAAATCGTCCTGGGCTTTCGCTCGCAGGCTGGCGCTCAGTCCGGCATGGTAAGGCGCGCAGGTAACGCCGGCGCGTGACAGGCTTTTAACCAGGCGTTCGACTTCTTTGCGGGTCTGAGCGTAAACGATGCCGCCTTCACCCTTGTGGCGGCGGATAAAATCGAGCACCTGCCCACCCTGGTCGTAACGCGGGTAAGAGCGATAGGTAAGATTTGGCCGGTCAGGGTGCCCGATCAGGCAGATCGGGCTGCGCAGGCCAAGCTGAGCACGAATGTCATCCTGAACGTGCGGCGTGGCGGTGGCGGTGAGGGCAATGCGCGGCACGCCGGCAAACTCGGCAAAAAGCGGCCCCAGCTGCCGGTATTCAGGTCTGAATTCATGACCCCAGTGCGAAACGCAGTGGGCCTCGTCGACAGCGAACAGGCCAAGTCTCGGCTTTACCAGATCGAGCACGCCGCCGGCCACCAATCTTTCGGGACTGACATAAAGCAGATCGAGACTGCCGTCATGTAACTGCGCAAAGACGCGCCGACGGTCTTTTTCCGGGCTTTGTGAATGCAGCGCCCCGGCCCGCAGGCCGGTTTCGTTGGCAGCCGAGACCTGGTCATCCATCAGAGCTATCAATGGTGAAACCACAAGCACCAGACCCACGCCACAGGCCGCCGGCAGCTGGTAACAAAGGCTCTTGCCGCCGCCTGTCGGCATGACGACAAGCGCATCACGGCCACTCAGAACCGATTCGACAGCTTCACGCTGCAACGGCCTGAATACCTTGTAACCCCAGAATTTTTCGAGGGCCTGCTGTGGTTTGAGTTTTTCCATGCAGTATTTATAGCAGTTTCAGCACCGCACGGCAAGCCATGCAGTCAGGCTCAGAGCAGATGCACTTAAAGAGGCTTCGTTAAGCACCCGGGCTGGAGTCAGGCGGCATAATGCAGCGCTGACAGATGAATGTGAGAAAAAAAACCGGCCGGGCGCAGATATTCGCTCCCAGCCGGTGGCAGTAACATAATTTTCAGTGATGCAGATGGTTGAAATTCTGAACTTCAGCGCAGAAAGCCTTCAGTTCAGCAAAGTCTTCAGAGCCCGTC